>JASGGE010000227.1:0-2639 GCA_047605205.1 Siphonobacter sp. | reverse complement strand
CTTTCAGAGCCCCCTACAAGACTTGAACTTGCGACCTACGCATTACGAATGCGTCGCTCTACCAACTGAGCTAAGGAGGCGTACGTGGCTGCAAATGTATATGCTTTTGAAAGCCTTGTCAAGAAGATTTTTTGCAATATTATGTTAACGATTAAGATAGCAAAGCTGAACTGCCTCTACGTTCTACCCGTTTAGTCTCTTTCAACTATCTTATTACTGATTGCTGGCATAGTGTTGATATATGTCTATTCTATTTTTCAACCATCCAGCGAAAAGTCAGGTTAATACGCAGATTTTTAATGCGTTTGCTTTTCGGCAAGCTATGTTGCCAATACTTTTGAGTAGTATCTTTCATCACTAACAAACTACCGTGTTCCAAGTATAGCGAAACTGTTTCTTTACTTTCCTTGTGACGAAAAGCAAATTTACGTTCGGCTCCGAAACTCAACGACGCAATAGCTGAATTCAGGCCAAGATCTTTTTCATCGTCACTGTGCCAGGCCATTCCTTCTTCCCCATCATGGTATAAATTGAGTAGACAGGAGTTATATGTCTCATTCGTCAAGCTTTCCACTAGTGATTTTAGCTCTAGCAATTCCGTAGTCCACAGCAGGGCTTGCTTTGTAATGTTTGAATAGGTGTATTCGTACTGCTGATTACCATACCAGGCTACTTTACGTTTAGTCAGAATGTGCTTACCAAAAATAACAGCTTCGTCATTTTTCCAGACAATAGTGTTGAGTAGACATTTCAAATAATAATCAGCTTGTAAAGCGGTGAGTATTTTGCCATAATACAGAACTGTCCCCGCTCTGGGAAGTAGGTTAGCCGGTGTTTTCGTTTTGAATAATTCCATGTTTCCAGACACGATATTGGTCTCGCATACAATGTCCACAAGGGCGGTATCCAGCGGTAAGAGCTTCGGCTTCTGATGCAAAAAAGACACGATTCTCCTTTTTCATCCGCTTACCCGATGAGCATTGTAAGGTTCCGTAAATTTTTAATTTTTTATTCCCTCCCCAGCCAATATGTTTCTGCCGCAATGCTTGCCACAGCTCGTGAGTGCTAAGATCAGTATGAAAGATCATGTTCTGCTTTCGCTCCCTCCCAACCTAATATGGCTGTTTTACGAATAGGTCCCCACATGTAGCCGCCAAATGTTCCGGTCGACTGAATAACCCGATGACAGGGGATTAAGAAAGCCACCGGATTACTACCAATAGCAGTACCTACGGCTCGTGAAGCGTTGGGATTACCGATTTGACTGGCGATGTTGCCGTAAGTAGAGAGTCCTCCCATTGGAATTTTCAGGAGTGCTTCCCAAACTTTTAACTGGAAATCGGTACCTTTTAAGTGGAGCTTAATTTCAGGAAGTTTACTCCAATCGTTCTGAAAAATAGACAAAGCGTTTTGTTGAATCAGATCCGGTTTCGGCTGAAATGTAGCATTAGGAAATTTATTTTTTAATTCAGCATATCCCGACTCTTCGTCCTGAATAAAAGCTATGGCACAGATCCCTTTGCTGGTTGAGGCTATTATGAGGTTTCCAAAAGGACTTTCGGCGAAGCTATAATTGAGGGTTAAGTCCTTTCCACCATTTTTATACTCGGCAGGAGTCATTCCTTCAATCTGAATAAAGAGATCGTGTAAACGACTCGTGCCTGACAGCCCCGTTTCATAAGCAGTGTCAAACAAAGTAGCATGGTTCTCTTTCAGAACTTTTTTAGCATGTTCTACACTTATGTATTGCAGGAATTTCTTCGGGCTTGTTCCAGCCCACTCCGTGAAAAGTCGCTGAAAATGAAAGGGACTGAGGTGTACCTGTTCAGCCACTTCATCAAGATTAGGCTGTTGTTTAAAATGGGTTTTGATATAGGTAAT
This sequence comes from Siphonobacter sp., assembly GCA_047605205.1. Classification (GTDB taxonomy): domain Bacteria; phylum Bacteroidota; class Bacteroidia; order Cytophagales; family Spirosomataceae; genus Siphonobacter. Next base: position 758 of record JASGGE010000227.1, on the reverse strand, counting down.
GGCCTCAGCAATCCGATTATAATTAAGAGTTTCCTGGTCGTTCATATCAATTGCGATTTTATAACACAAAGGTCTGGTATAGAACCTAGCCATAAAATCCGAAACTTGCTAAGCTTTCACCTAACTGAGTGTCTACTACTCTATACTAATGTGTTCTTCTAATGCAATATTTACGAATCATACAATACTCTTCTAACATAAAATAGGCTTACCAGTCAGGATAAGAATATTTTTCAGGGAAAGGATGAGCTTATTTTCTGATGAGGCAAACAACAAATTCATATTCGGTTGCATTAGATCTGCAGCTAGTAACATGTTTACTTTTTCAGATCATCCTGAAGAGTTCTCATTGCTTTCCAAGTTTATAGCTGCTTGTTTCCAACTTTCCCTGATTCCTGACAAACAATCCTTATTTTTGAACGTTTTTCAGAAAAAGTATAGCACTATGCCCGAAAATACGGAAGCAGGGGCGTTCGAAAACCCTATCAATCCCGATCATGTGGCTGAAAATCCTGGCCTGCTACCTTACGCCCATCATGCAGGCAGTGCCGTAATCCGGCCCGAAGAGGAAGGAAAGATCAAAGCCAAAGCCCTCACTGCCATGCGGCAACAAACGGGCAAGCAGTACGATCAGTTAGCCGGACAGATGAAAACGCTACTTGATCAGGCCAAAATCATTCAGCAACGTGTTGAGATCTCCGAGCGGATTTATTCAGCTACTATTAATTTTGAGCCATTTATTGGTCAGACCATGTATC
>JASGGE010000226.1:0-2661 GCA_047605205.1 Siphonobacter sp. | reverse complement strand
TTGCCCTGGCTCTACTGGCCGATAACATTCGGAAAGTTCCTTATCTGGAATTAGTCGCTACCTGTGAAGACGCTTTAGAAGCCATTCAAGTGCTTGATCAGGGACACGTTGATTTATTATTTTTGGATATCCAGATGCCCGGAATTTCAGGCACGCAGTTTGTGCAATCTTTACGCGAACGCCCGCAGGTAATTTTTGTGACAGCTTACGAACAGTATGCTTTGGAAGGTTTTAACCTGAACGTACTGGACTACCTGCTCAAACCCGTTTCGATGGCTCGCTTTTTACAGGCGGCTGAAAAAGCCCGTGATTTTTTTGGAAGAGCGTCCAAAACAGAAGGTGACGATCATTTTTTTGTACACGCGGATTATTCACTGGTTAAAATCCAGACCTCAACCATTCAGTTTATTGAAGGGTTGAAAGACTATGTGAAAATTCATACGACAGCCCATACCCGGCCCGTCATTACCCGTATGACACTTAAAAACTTGGAAGAAATTTTACCGCCGCCTGCCTTTCTGCGGGTGCACCGTTCTTATATTGTTGCCACCAATCGGATAGAGGCTATTCGTAAGTTACGGCTTACGGTTGCGGGGGTTAATGTGCCTGTTAGTGAGCAATATTTGCCGCAGGTATATGAAGTTCTTCAGGTCAGTAAATCCGAAAAACCGGAATAAAGACTGGCGAAAAAGAAACGCACATGCACAATAATTGTATGAATAATCGTTTTTAGAAACGAATCTGGGGAAGAAAAGCCCTCCGACGGCTTCTTGCTAGTGCTTCAATTAAAAAACGCATAAGTAATAAAAAGCTAAAAAAACGGGGATATTGTCATTCTTTTCGATTTCTGATTTCATTTCTTGACTACATACCTTTACTTTTGCCCTTTATTTCAACAGTACTAACAATGCAGGTAGAGGTGATGGAATAAAAGAAAACCATGTAGAAACCCTTCGTTGCATTCTGATACTGTTCAGAAAAGACCAAGCATAACAATACCTATTATTTAAACTGATCTGTTATTCACTTCGTTTTACTCATACCGGTAACAATTAAATGAAACGGTCTGATTTTTCTTTTATGTCAATTTTTTCGAACTTCTCTTCTGAGCGTTTTTCATCCCTCCGGTCACGCTCCTGGATGCTTTTTTTAGGTTTAGCTGTACTAGGGTTATCTTCCTGCAATTCTGATGATGATGATGAGCTAGGAAACTGGGTAGCCTGTTCTGCGTATGAAGGGGTAGCCCGTTCGGGTGCCGCTGGCTTTGTAGCGAATGATAAAGCCTATGTTGGTACCGGAATGAATAGTACTAATGAACGATTAACCGATTTTTGGGAATATGACCCTGATAAAAATACCTGGAATCAAACAGCTGATTTTCCCGGTACTGGCCGTAACCTGGCTTCGGCATTTGCAATAAATAATATTGGGTATGTGGGGCTAGGTCAGGATTATAATAATCAGTTTCTACAAGATTTTTACTCCTATGATCCGACTGCTAATGAGTGGACCCAGGTGACTGATTATTTAGGAGCAGCCCGTCATTCAGCTGTATCTTTTGTAATCAATAACGTAGCCTATGTAGGAACCGGATATAGTGGTAATTATCTGAATGATATGTATTCTTACAATGCTTCTGCTAATACCTGGACAAAGGTAACCAGCTTTGCTGGTGCCAAACGTTACGGAGCCGCCGCTATGGTAATTGACAATATCGCCTATGTATTAGGAGGTAATAACAACGGAACTAACCAAGGAGATGTTTGGGCGTATGATCCTACTTCTGATACCTGGTCAGAGAAAACGGATATAACCAGTGATCAATCAACAATCAAGCGTAATTATGCCAGTACATTTGTACTGAATGGCATTGGCTACTGGTGCATGGGTGATAACAGCAACGCACATTTATGGTCATACAACCCACAAACAGATACCTGGACGGATGTACAGGATATTTATAATAGCGGGACCAAATATAAAGTTACTCCAGGTATCCGGTCTAAGGCTGTATCATTTGTAATTGGTACAAAAGGCTATATTACTACTGGCCTTTCGGGTTCTACTCCTTTTGACGATATTTATTCATTTGATCCTACGGTTGTCCGCGTATTAACCGACGATTAAGGCTTCTTTGCGTAACTCTTTTCAAGCTATGCAGAAAAAGCGTTTTAATCTACTGATTCTGGTTGTAATTCTGGCTGCCGCCATAGGAATATACCTTTGGAAACCGCGTATCTCTAAGCAAGAGGCCTTAGCTCCTCAAGTGGATACTCCACACATGATCGCTGATTCGGCTGCTGCTTATCAGGTTACGCCTTTCAAGAGTGGTAGGGGCTGGGGGTATCAGATTGAGCAAAACGGACAAGCGTTTATTTATCAGCAATATATGCCTGCTTTTCCAGGAAAACAGCCTTTTGCCACGGCTGAACTTGCTAAAAAAGCTGGTGAAATCGTGCTGAATAAAATTAAAACGGGACAAGTACCGCCCTCACTCTCCAAACAGGAGCTGCTGGATATCGGTGTTCAGGCACCTTAACGATTACTGAGCGGGAGCGGGTGATCTTTTCACTCGCTCCTTCTTTATATTCTATTAACTCAATGATGAATTGGAAAACCTGGCTATCGTTATGCCTCATATCGACCGGGCTATATTTTTTG
>JASGGE010000225.1:0-2725 GCA_047605205.1 Siphonobacter sp. | reverse complement strand
TTCCGTAGGCTACATTACATTCTACTTGTTGATGGGTCGTACGGAAGTTATCCGGTACTCAATCCAAGAGAGGATTTAAAAATAGTTATTCGTCAGAATTTTCGTTGGGATCGGGTTATTAAGGGCCTGAAACCTTCAATGGTGCGGCAGACAGATCATACCCTTGAATATCGCTCTTTTGATAATGAAAATATTTTTCCGGGAGGAAATGAATTCCGAACCTTTGATATTCGTAATCGGCAAACCAAAGGATATGGTGTAGCCCGGATGGATCATCAACCAACGTTCAGTGCCGTATTTCTATCCATTGATTCACCGGTTAAAGGACAGAACTATGTCCAGCAGAATGATATGGATGGGCAGTTTAGTGTTGGTTCAACGGACGATCTGGGATTGCCCGATTACTTCCCCGTAACATTCACCTTGCGAATGCCCGAACAAATGGACAATCGGGTGCCTTATGTATTAGGCTCTTTTGATTTTTATGATCTGACGAACCCCATGCATTATGAGCCCACGGCTCAGGCGTATCAGATGACGGTCCTTTTGAAGCAGGGAGTTTATAATTATTGTTATGGGCTAGCAGGGCCGAATGATAAAAGAGCAGATGACGTAGCCATGGAAGGAAGTTTTTCCTTTACTAAAAATACCTACGAGATATTCGTTTACCACCGTCCATTAGGTGAAAGAGCCGACCAACTGGTGGGGTATCAGGTTATCAATAACTAAAAGAGGCCGGATATCCGGCCTCTTTTAGTCTTGTCTAAATTACACGTTATACATTGAAACGGAAGTGCATAATGTCACCATCCTGAACAATGTACTCTTTTCCTTCGACAGCCATTTTACCCGCTTCCTTAATGGCAACTTCTGTTTTGTACTGAACGTAGTCGGCTAGCTTGATTACTTCTGCCCGAATAAAACCACGTTCAAAATCAGAGTGGATCACCCCCGCAGCCGCAGGAGCTTTCCAGCCTCGCTGGATCGTCCAGGCACGTACTTCTTTAACCCCTGCTGTGAAATAAGTGATGAGGTTTAAAAGAGCATAAGAGGCACGAATCAATTGGCTTAATCCTGATTCTGTTAATCCATATTCTTCCAGAAATAACTGACGCTCTTCGGGATCTTCCATTTCGGCAATCTGAGCTTCTATGGCTGCACAGATTACGACTACTTCTGCTTTTTCCTCTGCTACTGCAGTTTTCAACTGCTCTACGTATTCATTACTACCGGCCACTAAACTAGCCTCATCAACATTGGCCACATAAATAACGGGCTTAATGGTAAGCAGGTGAAGGTCCGCAACAGCTGACTTTTCTTCTTCGGTAACTTCTACGGTGCGGGCTGATTTGCCTTGTTCCAGAGCTTTCTTAAAACGGTATAATACTTCTACTTCCGCTTTAGCCTTTGCGTCACCGCCAGTTTTGGCGGCTTTCTCAATTCGCTGGAGTTTTTTGTCTACTGATTCTAAATCTTTAAGTTGAAGTTCAAAATCAATAATTTCTTTATCGGAAACAGGGTTAACGCGTCCTTCTACGTGAACGATATTATCATCCTGAAAACAGCGAACCACGTGAATAATGGCATCTACTTCACGAATATTAGCCAGGAATTTATTGCCTAGTCCGGCTCCTTGACTAGCTCCTTTCACCAGGCCTGCAATGTCAACAAATTCCATGATCGTTGGCACCAGCCGTTGTGGGCTAACCAGTTCTTCGAGCGTCAGTAAACGTGGATCGGGAACTTCCACTACCCCTACATTAGGTTCAATGGTACAAAAAGGGTAATTCGCTGCCTCGGCCTTGGCACTTGACAGAGCACTAAACAACGTAGACTTTCCAACATTGGGCAAGCCTACGATTCCACATTGCAAACTCATGATAATGAGAAAACTTTTATTAAAACCGCTGAAAGAAACCGCAAAGGTACAACAGAATATACCAAAAAAGCCTCTGCCAGGGCAAAGGCTTTAGTAAAGTCTTTACAAACTGAATAGAATGTAATCAGTTCACCATAGTTTTAAGGGTTGTGGTTATTCCCATTTCAGGTTGCTGCGGTAATCTTCTTCTTCATCACGGGTGGCAAACTGTGAAAAATCAAATTCAGGCATAAGCTCGGTTTTTACGTGATCGACGGCAGCTTTCAATGCTTCGACGAATTTGTCGAAATCCTCTTTGTAGAGGAACATTTTGTGTTTTTCGTAAGCAAAACCATCTCCTTGGGGGTACCGCCGGCTTTCTGTGATGGTAATGTAAAAATCATTGGCACGCGTGGATTTTACATCGAAGAAATAGGTCCGCTTCCCAGCCTTTACCCGTTTTGAATACAGCTCTTCTCTTTCTTTTTCAGCCACAATGTTTGGAAGTTTATGGTTTGAGTCGCTTGTAAAAATATGAAGAAAGGAATTGCAATAAAAGTTTCGTAGAAAATAAGGTATTATTTTCCCGAAAATTTAATATTATACTTTGCTTTTTGCTGGGAAAAACTCACTATTACCAAATATTTATAAAGTTAAGAATAGTTAAAAAAGCTGAATTTGGATAAAAAAATCAACCAAAAATCAGAACATATCGGATTTAAAATTGGATTTTTTAAAGCATGACTTTGATATTTAAAAACCTTGTCTTACGTTTGTAACCGCATCTCTATTGAGTCCGAGGCAATTCGCTAAGAGTGCTCCTGCCGCTGCTGAAGCATATCGTTCTGTTCTTTGAACCAAAAAACG
>JASGGE010000224.1:0-2749 GCA_047605205.1 Siphonobacter sp. | reverse complement strand
AAAGGGGTAGTAGCCCGTATTGTTCGTGAAGAAGATATGCCATTCCTGGAAGATGGTACGCCAATGAACATCGTACTGAACCCACTAGGGGTACCTTCCCGGATGAACATTGGTCAGATTTACGAAACCGTGTTAGCATGGGCTGGTCTGAAATTAGGTAAAAAGTATGCTACTCCAATTTTTGATGGTGCTACTGAAGAAGAAGTAGTAACGGAATTGAATGCAGCGGGCTTACCTTCATTCGGACGTACTTATCTATATGACGGTTTAAGTGGTGATCGGTTTGATCAACCCGTAACAGTTGGTATCATGTACATGCTGAAACTGGGCCACTTAGTAGATGATAAAATGCACGCCCGCTCAATCGGACCATACTCACTTATTACTCAGCAACCACTTGGCGGTAAAGCCCAGTTTGGGGGTCAGCGTTTTGGTGAGATGGAGGTTTGGGCACTTGAGGCATTCGGTGCTTCTCACATCCTGCAGGAAATCCTGACTGTGAAGTCAGATGACGTGCAGGGGCGTGCAAAAGCATACGAGGCTATCGTAAAAGGTGAAAACCTGCCGAAGCCCAATATTCCAGAATCGTTCAATGTATTGATTCACGAGTTACGTGGTCTTGCATTGGAAATTACTCTGGACTAATACAGTAATAAAGCTGGAACGTTTAATACGTTCCAGCTTATTATTACTTGCCTTCAAGCAAACCTATGGATTTTAAAAATACTGCCTTCGGCTATAAATGGATTTTACCAGTAGGACTAGGAGCATACATATTGTTTTTCTACATCTATGTAATTCTAACGGTTCAAAATATACCTACCTGGGATGATTTATTTATGTTGGAATGGTTAGTTAGATTCCAGCAGGAATTAAGTTTTATTAATAAAGTAAAACTATTATTTGAACAACATGCTGACCATATATTATTAGTAGGAAGATTTCTGACAATCATTTTTACTGACATTAGTTCGAGTTCGAATATTTACTTTTTTACCTTATTTCACTCATTATTTTTATTAATTATACCGTATGTTTTTTATCTGTACTGTATAAGAGAAAATGTAAAACTGTATCATTTATCAGTTCCCATACTATTACTTTTTTCAATTCATTATTATCATGGATTAATCGTAATGGGATGTTTTAATCACACACTGTTATATGGCTTTAGTTTTGCAGTTATTTACCTGTTAAGTTATAAAAAAAACACTTGGGATATTTATCTCAGTATCTTATTAAGTGTATTAGTACAATTTTCAAATACAGCCGGAACATTTTTATTAATAACCGGTGCAATTATCCTGCTATTGCAGGCCGATTGGAAAAGCCTGATTAGGTGGAGCCTGTTTTCGGGATTAATACTAGGTTCTTTTTTTAGTATCTATCAAAAACCTGCCTGGTCTCCTGATTTTAAAATTAGCCATTTGCCTGATCAATGGTTTTTGTATTTGAAAGGATTTTTTGGTGAAATAGGAGGGGTGTTTTCTTTTTTGAAAGATTATCATGCTCGATATTTTACCGGAATTGAATCATTCGGTTTTTATTTTCAGTATTCCTATTTAGCTTTTGGTGCCGGTATTGTAATTTTTTTAATCATATTAATTCCGTTAATTAAGTATTTGCTGGACTATATCCGTTCTGGAAAACTTACTAATGGAACCATTTTTCTAGTTGGTACAACCGTATTTTTATTTGGTTTAGTTTTTTCTGCGGCAATTCTGCGATTAAGTAATGAAGATTCGCTTTTGTCCTTGTTTGTAAGCAGATATAAACTACTCTCTATTTGTTTACTAATTAGTGGCTATTTCCTCGTTATAAGTTTGTTTTCGAAACAAAACGTTAGAAAGGGAATTTGGGCTATAGCAAGTTTAGGGTCGTTGCTGTTAGGTTTGTTTGGCTACTTTGAATATTTTGTTCCGAGCCAAAATTATTATAAAACTCATTTTGCCTGTTTACTAGACTGGGAATACAGAAATAAGAATACGTTATATTATCCAAGTAAAGAGGTTAATGAAACAGCTTTTAATTACTGGAAGATGATTATTGAAAAAGGCCTTTATGAACAGCCTGCTTTAGTAAGGCAAGTAAAGCAAAGGTTTTCAGAAGGGATAAATTCAGTAAAAGAAAAATCGAGTGATTGGCGGGTTACCAGAGATATACCCGAGCATGTTATTCTCAGTAAAGAGGAAATAGATTTTAACCCTTACTGGGGGCTAGACGGAAATTACCTGGTTTTATGGAATAAACAACAAACTACCTGGCAATGGTTAGTGGCTTCGAAAGAACGGCAAACCATTCCGAATGTAGTAAAAGGTAAAGGACTATTGAAAAATCAAGTCAAAATTCGCCTTTACGAAAGTCAGTACAAGGAGATGGATTTAGCGAAGTGTTATCTGCTTCAGGTTCACCAAAATCAAATTCAGCTCAAACGTGTATCGTTTTCTCAATTTTTGTAGGTAGCCTTTAATAAATCATATATTATGTCTTTGAAGAAGAACAAGAAGCTGAATAGTGACTTCCAAAAAGTTACTATTAGCCTTGCCTCGCCGGAGTCCATTCTGGAGCAATCCTACGGCGAAGTGACTCAGCCTGAGACGATCAACTACCGGACATACAAGCCTGAAATGGGCGGTTTGTTCTGTGAGCGGATTTTTGGGCCAGTCAAAGATTGGGAATGTCACTGCGGGAAATACAAACGGATTCGCTACAAAGGCATCATTTGTGACCGTTGCGGTGTAGAGGTGAC
>JASGGE010000223.1:0-2779 GCA_047605205.1 Siphonobacter sp. | reverse complement strand
AAATCCTAACACACAAAAGAGCGAGCCGCTTAAGCGGATCGCTCTTTTCTGTCTTAGGGCGTTTTATTCCTTAATCTGCTTCAGATAAGCAATGCTCTGTGGCACTTGCTTCTGCACATTAGGGCTTTCATCTTCAATATAATAATGTTCAATAGCCGTTTTACGAGCCGCTTTCAATATAGCGGGTAAGTTCAATTGCCCCGTGCCCAGGGCCACATCGTTTTCTACTGGCGTTCCACCTGACATATCACCTTTTACGCCTTTACGCAAGTCTTTCAGGTGCATCAATTTAAAACGTTTCGGATATTTTTCCAGCCATTTCACGGGATCCTGACCCGGAAAAAAAGTCCAGAGAATATCCATTTCATAACTTACATATTTCGGATCGGTGTGCTGGATAATGTAGTCAAACAGGGTTCCGTCCTGATAAGGCTGAAATTCATACCCATGATTATGATAACAAAACGTCAGGCCAAAATCTTCCTTAAGCGTTTTCCCTATTTTATTGAAGGTTGCTACTATTTTTTCGGCAGCCTCCAGTGTCAATGGGTTTTCATGAGGTACCCAGGCTACTCGAACAAACTTTGCTCCTAGCGTTTTCGCATTTTGCCCAACTTCAGCTGTTTTATCGACGGCATCCTGATAACTAACGCCATAGGAAGAACAATGCATTTTCCTTTGATCCAGTAATATCTTTAATTCCGTAGCTGACTTACCAAACAGATTTGAAAATTCCATATCTGTGATACCAAAAGCTTTAATGGTATCCAGTGTAGCGGCCGCATCTTTTTGAAAACTATTCCGATACGTATAGGATACCATTCCCGGCATTTGTGGAAAGACTGGTTTTTGAGCAAATACTGCACTGGCACTTAATAATAAACCAACTGTAAGAGTACGCATAGGTTTAGTTAAAAATGATGATCATTATACATTAAGACGCTGCCGCTCCCAGCGATCCCTACCACATTCTATTTAAAAATCTACCGCATTTTACTACGTTTTACCAGATAAGCAGACATAATAGGATCAAAACCTTTGTCAATGTCGGCCTCAATAAAATCAATTTTATACTGATTACATTTCATCCGAAGTTCATAGTAAAACTTCTTGATCGATTCCCGATAATATTCCTTTACCTGGCCGGGTTGTACCCGAACCCGCTCACCCGTCTCCAGGTCCACAAACTCATAAGGACGTTCTTCAAAATCAAATTCTTCTTCTGTAGCCCGATCCGTTACGTGAAAAAGCAATACTTCGTGACGGTTATGCTTTAAATGTTGCAAAGCAGAGAATAGCTTATCAGCATGTTCAATATCATCAAACATATCACTGAAAATAATTACCAGTGAACGACGGTGAATTTGCTCGGCTAGTTGATGTATAACTTCTGCGGCTGAAGTTTTCCGACTGGGAGCAGGCTGTTCCAGTAGTTGCTGTAACTCTAAAAAGATTTTATGGATATGCGATGCCGTTGATCGGGTTTGAGTTTGCAACTCAATTTGTTCTGCAAATGTTGACAGAGACACCGCATCACGTTGTTTTTGCAATAAGAAGGCCAAAGCTGCCGAAGCCAGAATACTGAAAACGATTTTGCCATGCGTCTTTTCGGGATAATACATAGATGAAGAAGTATCCAGCAAAAGATGACAACGCAGGTTTGTCTCCTCTTCGTAACGTTTGGTGTATAACCGATCTGTCTTGCCAAATACTTTCCAGTCTACATGACGAGTGCTTTCACCGGTATTATATAGGCGATGTTCGGCAAATTCAACGGAAAAGCCATGAAAAGGCGATTTATGCAAGCCCGTTATAAAGCCTTCAACCATTTGCCGGGCTAGAAATTCAATATTCCCGTACTCACGCACTTTCGCCAAATCAAGCTTCATAACAGTTTGTTCTAATAGTTCACTGAAATTAGTAACGTAAAAAACGAAGAGAACGCTTAAAAAAGAAGAGACTTGTGTGATTTCTGTTTACGGTTTTCTGTTTTCGATGCTATTTCTGTTAAAAACCTGGATACGTTTATTATATTCTCTGGTAGAGATATCGATTCATCACATTCCCTGACCAGCATTGGTTAATAATAGTTTTAACTGACGCTTCGCTTATCCACCAAAAACGGTGAGCAAGAAAAAAGGGCTTAATTTTCTCTTCACAGTATTCCGCTTGCTGTTTTTGCCTTGTAAAGTATTGGAATTACTGGCCAGGTATTTGAGCTAAACTGAAAAATACGATAGTGGCCATTCTATACCTGCAAATTGATAAAGGAAAGAATAACAAAAAACCGCAACCTTTTGAAGGGTCTAAAGAGTGAACCGTTTTCCCTTTAGAAACCAAACAAAGATTGCGGTTAAAGAAACTGCTGCTGAAACATGTGATGGCACAACATTTTGTATGTACCTCCCTAATCAAATAAACTACTTATTCAGTGCAGCGACGTCCGCCTTTGCGGTAATCGAGGCTGCTTCTTTAAGTAGGTATTCGCCGGGTCGGAGCAGGACAACGCCATTTAATCCGATTACCCGAAGTTTTACTTTTGCGACGCCCGCCAGGGTCATGCCTAGCTTTTTAGCTGCGTCAAAGGAAAGGTCAATAAGTCTATCCTTTCCAAAGGGACCGCGGTCAATTACTTTAACAATTGTTTTGCGGTTGTTCTTAAGGTTGGTCACTTCAACCATAGTACCAAACGGTAGTGTTTTATGAGCACAGGTACCGTTTTTCAGGCGTTCACCGCTCGCGGTGATTTTACCAAAGTATTTCTTACCGTAGTAAGTTG
>JASGGE010000222.1:0-2792 GCA_047605205.1 Siphonobacter sp. | reverse complement strand
CCTTAATATAGCAGTAGGATACCCATTCTAATTTGTGTAAGTTGATGTTTTAGAGTGGCGTGATGACTGCTAACCCAGCGGCTTGTCCATTATAAAAAGGTAGCATAGCAACCTTATTAGAACGCTTAAAAATGTTTCGCTGAATCCAGGGATAACAGCGATAAACGGCTTCAGTCGATGCCATACTCAAGCCTGCACTAAATAACACATCGGCAGTCCAGTGCCGATCTTTTAATACTCGAAAACTTGCCACACCACTTGCCACACCATAGCCAGCAATGCTATACCAGATACTACGCTGGCCATATTCCTTTGACAATAGCGTTGCTCCGGTAAATGCCATTGAGGTATGACCAGACGGAAAAGAATTATTTTCGCTACCGTTTGGGCGGGGATAGGCTACAAAGTGTTTTATTCCCTGGGTAAGGCTCTGTGATAGCAGCTGAGAAAGAGCCGTTAGAATCAGTTGATCCTTAAACGTATGTTTCCCCTTTATACCTACTGCTCCTAATGCTAACGGAGCAAGTGTAGGAGCATACTGAGCGTAATTATCAACCCGACTTTTATAGTCTGGGAATTCCTTCCGAACCTTTGTCCGGATTTCCCGACTAATATGCCCCTGAGTGACCAGCCCAGCGGTCATAAGCGTAGCTGGTGCAATCAGGGCCTTCCAGATTGGTTTTCGGTTAACCGAATCAATCTGAGCAAAGGCATTGATTTGGATAAAGAGGCAAAGGAGTAATAGTAGTCTAATCATATGCACAAACGTCGGGCTGAATTTCGAGGAGATAGTGTTCAAGGGAGTCCGTCGTTATGGTTTACGACTTTCAGTTTTCAATAATAACTCCTGTGGGAAAGTTGGTGTGTAATGTTTCAGGCTACTAACTATTGCTGGCTCTGAGTTTGTCCGAGCAGAATCATACAGAAAACAGAATAATTTATCATGTCCCGATAGTTGGCGTCTATTCCTTCAGATACCAGCGTCTGCCCGCCCAGATTTTCAATTTGTTTTGTCCTTAATAACTTCATCAGAATAATATCTGTCATGGAAGTTACCCGCATCATACGCCAGGCTTCGCCGTAATCATGGTTTTTATTGAGCAAGAGCCGAATGGTTTCATCTACCTGCTGATCGTACAAAGCCGATAATTCATCGGCTGGAATTTCCATACGGGGGTCATTTGCCAGCTGATCCTGGATTAAGGCCATAATGCAGTAATTAATGATCCCAACAAATTCAGGAACAATGCCTTCGTCTACGCGGGCAACGCCCGTTTGCTGTAACTGCCGGATGCGTTGAGCTTTAATGTAAATCTGGTCAGTCAAGCTAGGTAATCGTAAAATTCGCCAGGCAGTGCCATAATCACGGTTCTTTTTTAGAAACAAATCTTTACAGCGGGCTATTACGTGACGATATTCGTTTTCAGTAGAAGTCATAATTCAATGCTTGAAAAGTAGTTATAACAAATACAAACTACCTAAAAAACTTACGGCCTTTTGTCAAAAGTAGCCAGAGATTACCAATCAATACCAGGAAAAGAAAGAAAATGGCCCCCCAGTAACCCATTCCCCAGTCAATGGTGAATAAATTAATAAACTGTAAATCTTCTTTCGTAAGAGGGGGTAAATCAGCTTGTTCGGCCTCAATCAAACTTTTGAAATCAGAGAGGGAATAACGTAAGGCAAATAAAGAAATAATAGCTGATGATGAAAGAATGATAGAGGAAAGGCGAGTAAGGCGGCCAGGCCCCCAGGTTGCGAAAATACCCAGCAAAGCCAGCAAAACCGTTATCGCGGCAATGGGTTGCATCGGAACGGGCCTCGAGCGGGTCAGGGCTGCGTTCCCGTTTTGTCCACTTTCGGCTGCATCAGGGTTATCAAATTGCTGTGACCATTCCGGTGAAACCGCTTCTGGTCTTCCGCCCATTAAGAGGGTAATTCCTGAAATCGTGGCCACAGGTTGCTCACTACAGCTAATGGTCATGAAGTTGAAAAAGAAGCAAAGAATGGCTAACAGGAATCCGCTGGAGGTCAAAATTTTGGGTAAAGACATGGGAGGAAGATTAGAAAATCTAAAAACAAAGTAAACGTTCTGAAGGGGCTATAGTCAATAGAAACTTTCTTTGTATCGTTGTTTTAAGTAATAATTAACCAACGAACAGGCCGGAAACCCTAAGGGGTCTGGTTACTTCTCATCAATTTTCCAGGTTATAGACCTGATCAACATGAAAGAGTATGTGTTTTGGAAGCCTTATCAACGGCTTTTTTTCATTGGATTCCTGAGTTTTATGATTGCCCTGGCAGCCTGGATTGTTTTTGCTTACCGGGGAATTGATAACGTTGCTCATTGGGATATTTTGAGTGAACTCGGCGAAATTCCATTTCCATTTGAACAATTTGATGTTAATGGGTCGCACTTTACGATTGGAGCAACGGCCTATAGCCTGACTGAGCAGTTTGTGGCTTCACCCATGAATGTGTTTCATCCAGGTACTGACTGGTTTTGCCTTAGTCTGGGTTTAATCGGTGGGGTATTGGCTCTAACCGCCTTGACGGCCCTCCCTCGTATCTGGTATCTGGTAGCTACCACACTCTTTATTATTTTAGTTAGTTCGCTGCAATTGGATACGCTTTGGGGGCGAACGGATCGTCTGGTGACTATCCTGGTGATTGCCATCTTTGTAGGGATTAGTTTTTTCTTCCAGGCGTTTCGGAGTTCTGCCAGCTTAGGCAGCCGTTTCCTTGTTTTCAGTGCATTGAGTGGAGTTACTTTGGGTATTTTTTATTGGATT
>JASGGE010000221.1:0-2926 GCA_047605205.1 Siphonobacter sp. | reverse complement strand
GTGTAAAGGCTTTTCCTGATTTACCAGCCCGGCCCGTACGACCAATCCGGTGTACGTAGTATTCAGAATCCATTGGAACGTCATAGTTAATTACGGCTTCCACGTCATCTACATCGATACCACGAGCAGCCACGTCGGTTGCTACCAGAATTTGGGTAGTACCACCACGGAATTTGCTCATGACCTGTGTACGAGCAGCCTGACGCATATCGCCGTGCAGACCTTCCGCTGCATAACCACGCATCTGGAACTGTTCTACAATTTCATCAACCCGTGCTTTCTGATTACTAAATACCAGCATCAATTTAATCTGGTGGAAGTCGATCAGACGGCACATAGCTTCGAACTTCGCATCCGGACGCACTGCGTACCAGCTCTGTTCGATATTCGCATTGGTAACTTCGTTTTTCGTTACTTTTACCAGCTGTGGATTTTTCTGATACCGTTTGGTCAGATCCATAATTGGTTTTGGCATCGTTGCTGAGAAGAATACCGTTTGACGATCTTCTGGGCAGTCAGCCAATACACTTTCAATATCATCACGGAAGCCCATATCGAGCATTTCATCAGCTTCATCCAGAATAACAAAACGAATGTTATCCAGACGGAGCGTTCCGCGTTCGATATGATCCATTACACGACCAGGCGTACCTACCACAATCTGGCAACCTTTGCGTAAATCACGATTCTGACGCTCGTAACTATCGCCACCATATATCGCGGTAATCCACAAACCACGTTTGAATTTAGCCAAACGACGAAGCTCTTCTGATACCTGTACAGCTAATTCGCGAGTTGGGCAAAGAATAAGGGATTGAATAGCCCGGTCACTAGCATCAATCCGGTCAATAAGAGGAATTCCGAAAGCAGCGGTTTTGCCAGTACCAGTCTGAGCCTGGCCAATAACGTCACGACCTTCAAGTAAATAAGGAATAGATTCTGCCTGGATAGGCGAAGGTGCCACGAAACCCATCTCCGTGACGGCTTGCATAACCTCATCTGAAAGACTCAGGTCAGCAAAAAGAATTTGATTCTCCATGAATTAGTAATACCACAAGATTTCCTTGTGCTTCGGCCATCTGCAAGGCTCAAGCTTGCTTCCGAAGACATCACAAACAGAAGTTTGTGGTATAGTCGGTTTTTAAATAATGATGTAAAATAAACCACAACGATGCCTACACATCCGTCGGGCTTCTGATGACCAAAGTGTGAGCTACAAAGGAGGGTCCGGCACGCGAACCAAATCAGAGCAAGGCAGACGGGAGGCCTTTTCATAAACAGCCTGGCTATAGTAATAATAACCGCTGTCAGAAATACAATGCAAAATACGGTTAAAGAGTTCGTCTATGCAACTAAATTGTATTATATAGAGTAAAAGTTCTATATAATCATTGAAATATGCTGTTTAATTGACTTTTTCCGGGAATAGCCGCTGGAAACTATTTTTCTTCTTATGAAGTTGCCAAAATCAGCAGCAAATTGCAGCAAAATCGCAGGCATGAAAAAAGTACTCTTTATTGATCGGGACGGAACCATTATTCTGGAACCACAAACCGATTTTCAGATTGATTCCCTCGAAAAACTGGAATTCTTACCCAAAGCCATCTCGGCTTTACGAAAAATAGCAGAGGATACGGACTATGAATTGGTAATGGTAACCAATCAGGACGGATTAGGGACGGCCTCGTTTCCAGAAGACACCTTCTGGCCCGCTCAATATAAAATGCTGAAAACGCTGGAAGGAGAGAGCGTGCAGTTTACCGCAGTACACATTGATCGTTCTTTTCCAGAACAAAATCTGCCTACTCGTAAACCGGGTACCGGTATGCTGACGCAATATTTTGATGGAAGCTACGACTTAACCAATAGCTACGTAATCGGTGACCGGATGACGGACGTACTGCTGGCCAAAAATCTGGGAGCTAAAGCGTTGTTGGTAGAACCCCCTAATAAAGCTTCTGAAGCGGGTAATCTGACACCTGAACTGGAGCCTTTTGTAGCTTTAATTACGGGAGATTGGGACGAGATTTATTATAAGCTACGCCTTCAGGACCGGGTGGCTCAGGTACAACGTGACACAAAAGAAACCCAGATTTTCGTGGAACTGAATCTGGATGGTACGGGTAAGGCAACTATTCATACTGGTCTGGGTTTTTTTGATCACATGCTTGACCAACTGGCCAAACACGGTGGCCTGGATCTTACTATTAAAGTAAATGGTGATTTACATATTGACGAGCACCATACCATTGAGGACACGGCACTGGCTCTGGGCGAAGCCTTCCGCAAAGCCCTGGGTGATAAGCGGGGCATTGCCCGTTATGGATTCCTGTTACCCATGGATGAGGCCCTGGCCCAAGTAGCCATTGATTTTTCGGGCCGCCCCTGGCTGGTATGGGAAGCTGATTTTAAACGTGAGAAAATTGGTGATATGCCCACCGAATTGTTTCACCATTTCTTTAAATCGTTTACCGATACTTCGCTTAGTAACCTCAATATCAAAGTAGAAGGAGTAAATGAACACCATAAAATTGAATCCATTTATAAAGCCTGGGCGAAAGCCATCAAGATGGCTATCCGGCGAGATTTGAAAGATCTTAACAATTTACCCAGTACGAAAGGTGTATTATAAGTATAGAGTTTAGCGTTTGTCCCTTATTTTTGTGCATATCAATTTCAGAACACTCCTAATTGGCTATAGATATGTTGCTCAACATTCCCCTCCCGACGTTCATTCCCATTCTGTTTTTTGTAATCCTGATGGCAGCTTCTTTTTATATTGGGGCATTTTTGAAAAACCGGGAGCCTAAAAAATAAAGTATCGCAAGCAAAAGAGAAGCTGTCTGAATAAGGCAGCTTTTTTTATTGTTTTATTGCACCGTCCTGAAATAGGTTGACATCAAGAAGATTAACTTATGGAAGAGCA
>JASGGE010000220.1:0-2939 GCA_047605205.1 Siphonobacter sp. | reverse complement strand
CCTGGGAATCCGCCTCCTGTTCCTACGTCCAGAATCTCGGTCATGGGTTTAAACGTTATTACTTTAGCAATACCGAGGGAATGTAAGACATGACGTTCATAGAGATTGTCAGCATCCAACCGGGAAATTACATTAATCTGATCATTCCAGAAGCGATATAGGTCTTGCAGCTCACCAAATTGCTGCTCTTGTAGGGGGCTTAAGCCCGAAAAATATTTTTTAATTAATTCCATAGCTGCTATCGGGATGCTTATCGCCAGGTAACTTTCTTCTTAAAAAATGTGGTAAAGACACCCATTGTAATTGTATAAACCATTACCAGGAAGTCGAAAAAAGGAATGGCTCCATTCGAGAAGGTATGTCCCAATACTTTATTGCTTTTGCTCCAGATGAACCAGACCAGGCCTGTCCGCAAACCGAAAAGGCCCATTACCCAATAAAAAGTAGTGTACTGGTGTGTAAGTAAAAGCAGGGCGGTTAATCCGAAGAATAGCAGCCAGCTGAACACATGCGAAGCGGCAAGGCACCCGAGCATAAGCTTATTGCTGAGCTTATAGTATCCACCAACGGATAGATGGCGGCGTTTCTGGTGTAGCCATTCAGGCCAGGTTTGTTTAGGCACGGAATACATAAAACTATCGGGATGTAAACAAACCGCTGTGTTTTGGGATGTGGCAGCCTTATTTATGAATAAATCGTCGTCTCCGCCCAGAATATTCAGAAATCCGTGAAAGCCCTTATGTTTTAAAAAAAGTTTTTTCTGATACATTAAGTTGCGTCCAACTGCCATATAAGGTTTTCCTGCCAAGGCCAGTGAGAAATATTGCAGAGCGGTATAAAATGTTTCAAACTGTATAAAACGATTCAGGAAACTTTCTGCTGGAAAATAAGGCGAAAAACCGAGTACGATCTCTTTTCCAGGTTTCATTTGTTGAATCATATGTTGAATCCAATAGTCAGAAGCAGGCCGGCAGTCAGCATCTGTCAACAGAATCGTTTCGTAATGGGCTGCCTGAATTCCGCGAGTCAGGGCATATTTTTTCGCTGCAATATGATGCGGGGTACTTTCAATGTGGATAAACCGAATGAATGGCTTGGGAATTCTCTCAAATTGTAAAAACTCATAGGTTCCGTCGGTAGATCGGTCATTCACTATAATTACTTCAAAAGTTGAATACACCTGATTTTCAAGAATGGGTAACAACTCCTGCAAATTGGGCAATTCGTTCCATGCACAAACAATGACAGAAACGCCAGGTTGTGCAACGGATGGAAGCAGTTCTTCCGGCCGAAAAAAAGCCGTTTTCGAAAAAAAGATTACATAAATGAGCTGGACAACCAGGCAAAAACCAAGTAGAAAAAGGCCAATGATAATCACGGTGGGGATATGCGTATAGGTTGCAAAAGTACATGTTTAGCGGTAAATAATAGATGAAGAGAAAGAAAGCTACTAGGTGAAGTGCTTATTGTCCGTAACTTTGTTCGCTTTTAAGGAAAACATGCAATTCAATTTAGTACATCAGGATAGTGGAAGCGGAGCCCGGGCAGGAATAATTCAGACGGATCATGGACAAATCGAAACGCCGATTTTTATGCCTGTCGGGACAGTTGGAAGTGTAAAAGCAGTTCATCAACGAGAATTAATAGACGATATTCAGGCTCAGATCATTCTAGGAAATACATATCATTTGTATTTAAGGCCTGGGTTACAAGTTTTGCAGAAAGCAGGTGGTTTGCATGGTTTTAATGGCTGGCAACGGCCCGTTTTGACGGATTCAGGTGGATACCAGGTCTATTCATTAGCCGGAACCGGCCGTAAGATTGACGAGGATGGCGTACGATTCAAATCACATATTGATGGTTCTACGCATTATTTTACGCCAGAAGGAGTAATGGATATACAGCGTGTCATTGGTGCAGATTTTGTAATGGCTTTTGATGAGTGTACGCCTTATCCCTGTGAGTACGGCTACGCCCGCAAATCTATGGACCTGACGCATCGCTGGTTAATGCGTTGTTGTCAGCGTTTTGATACCACAGAGCCTATTTATGGGCATAGTCAGGCTTTATTTCCGATTGTTCAGGGGAGTACTTACCGCGATTTAAGGAAACAATCTGCGGAATTTATTGCCCAGCTGGGGCGAGAAGGCAACGCTATTGGTGGGTTGTCTGTAGGGGAACCAGCCGAAGACATGTATGAAATGACGGAATTGGTGTGTTCAATCCTGCCATATGACCGACCGAGATATCTGATGGGAGTAGGAACACCAGCCAACATTCTGGAAAGTATTGCTTTAGGGGTAGATATGTTTGATTGCGTAATGCCCACCAGAAACGCCCGGCATGGGATTTTGTATACCACTCAGGGAGTGATCAACATCAAAAACGAAAAGTGGAAGGAAGATTTTAGTGCAATTGATGAAGAATTGGGGGGTTATGTTAGCACCTTTTACTCGAAGGCGTATCTGAGGCATTTATTTCGGGCGGATGAATTACTCGCCTTGCAAATAGCCAGCGTTCATAACCTGACGTTCTATCTGTGGCTCGTGAAGCAGGCTCGGCAGAAAATTTTAATAAATGAATATGCAGGGTGGAAAGATCAAATGAGCCTTCACCTCATGCAACGTTTATAATTAATGTATCGTATGACTTAATGCTGAGAGCCTATTCTAACTTGGCAAGAGCAGGAAACGTATATAGGTCTGCTTAAAAAGTACTGCGTTAGCCCCATTTTAATCAGGCTTAACGAGGCAAAAAGTTACGCTTGGCACGATGGAATCCGAATTTACTCCTATTTTTGCGGCGTCCGCCTTAAAACAAAAACCATAAGGCATATTCGTACTGACTATAATCAACCAATCCTTACTAATCGTTTTTTTAATTTTGGCCATTATGAGAAGTTTACGCTGTCTTTCCTTCTTGATGATTGCGGGAATGTT
>JASGGE010000219.1:0-3018 GCA_047605205.1 Siphonobacter sp. | reverse complement strand
TATTATCCGTTCGGAACAAAGTTAGCCGGTATCAGCAGTGAAGCATTAAACTTTGGAAGCCCTGGGAATAAGCTGCTTTACAATGGTGGCAATAAACTGCAGAATAAAGAATTCTCCGATGGGTCAGGTTTAGAGTGGTATGATGCAAAGAACAGAATGTATGATGCACAAATAGGAAGATTCTTTTAGATAGATGCATTAAGCGATATGTCTCAAAATATGTCGCCTATACTTTTGCAAGCAATAAAAATCGCACACGTGAATACCATTCCAGCGGAATATTACTGGAACAAGATGGCCCAGCACACGGATTATGTTTTTTCTATCGAGACGGAAAAAAAATGATGTCGGACTTCGTTTTAGGAGCCAGGATGTCTTCTGACGGACACTGGATCATTGGCCAAAATGATCCGGGCGGGGATATTTTTCCATTAATGCCATCAGCGGACAAAAGGTTAATCTGACGGCCTCCCTGCCGACGCCTGTACACGAAACCTCTACGTGGGGGCCTGGCAGGCTGTGCTAAAAGATACTTTATAATTTACCCCGGGTATTTGAAATCATGTTTCTATTTTATTGATGCCGCTATACCGCAATCTAAAATTTAAAGTATTGAAAATCAGCAGATGATGAGTAATAGTTTCAAGGTGAAGCTGGATATACAAAATTTAATTAACAGAAAAATTTACCTGCCGAAGATGGAAAAGGAAAAGTTGATGAATTGCAATTTACCTTCAGCTTAGTAGTTAAAGTAAAAGTCAGGGCATAAATTATGGCTATTAATATTCATAGTTGTATGAACTTTAAGTTTAGATTTCTCCGTGTGCGTTTATCGCAAATCTGTATTTATCCCCACGATAATAAGAACGTTCCAGTTCAATGACTTTATCATAAGAAGTTAGTATAGCGCTGTCAAGGACAAATACAGGTATCGGAATTGTATTGTCAAAATTATTTTCTTCATCGCCTGGCTTAAAAATGTCTGTACCCATAGTTTGCGTAATATGCAGCTTACCAAGCTGGTATTTCTCCTCGTAAAGTTTATAATGGGAGACGTCAGTTGGAAGTAAGTTGATCTTAGGGCAAAGTGTAAGCGAAATATATTTTATTTCATCTTTCATCAGAATATCGCTGGCATACCTTAACTGATGCACTTTTAATGCGGGGCCCTCAATTATATAATGCCTGCCGTTTATTTCAGAAGATATGCCGTCGTTAAAAATGATTTTTTCAAGAATGATATTTTTGGGTTCAAATCCTTCTGCTTTTAGCTTCTCATGAAAACCAATGCGAGTATCTCCTATTGAGCCCAGCGTACGTAACAAATGCCGGTCCTGCGTACGGTTCAAAACAAAAGTGCCTTTTCCTTTAATACGTCTTGCCCATCCCTTCAACTCAATTTCCAATAACGATTTCCTCGCTGTGGTATTACTAACATGGTACTGGCTGATAATTTCATTTTCAGAAGGTATTTTATCGCCGGGCAAATATTCACCTTGCTGTATTTTATCAATGATCTGGCGGCTGATCATTAAAAACTTATGTTTTTCTTCTTCCTTCATAATATTAACGCACTAAGGTAATTATTATAAAATTGATACACTCTAACTTTCCCTAAGTGATGCATTTAGGAAAATATGTTGGTTGATGATCTGCGCAAAATCATCGAAGACTGCGAACTGAGAATATTAATATGGAAGCTGTAAATTATTTTTCGACAGCGTTTTAAAATATTTAAAAATAAATTTTGTTGTTTGAAGAGAACAGGTAAATTTGTCTCATTGATTGCTTAGTGCGTTAGCTATTATGAATAATATTAAACTGCGATGGCTTGTTGTTGGATTTCTGTTTATTGCCACAGGACTAAGTTTCCTTGATCGGCAAGTGTTATCTGTAGCTATTATTGAAATACAGAACGAATTTCAGTTAACAGATGTTGAATACGGATGGATAAATACCAGCTTTTTAATAGGATATGCACTAATGTTTACCGTGGGTGGCTGGCTTATTGACCGGTACGGTGGGCGGCTTGGATTGGCGTGCTCAGTTGGCGTATGGTCGGCGGCGAATATAATGCATGGTGTAATGAACGGATTCATTCAAATGGCATCCTTTCGTTTTTTGCTTGGCTTGGGCGAAGGAGGATGTTTTCCCGGAGCTGCAAAATCCGTATCAGAGTGGTTTGGAAAAAAAGAAAGGGCTTTGGCCAACGGTATAGCAATCGGTGGTTCAGCGGTCGGTGCTGTTATAGCGCCAC
Organism: Siphonobacter sp.; assembly: GCA_047605205.1. Lineage (GTDB taxonomy): Bacteria > Bacteroidota > Bacteroidia > Cytophagales > Spirosomataceae > Siphonobacter. The sequence goes on along the minus strand of JASGGE010000219.1, from coordinate 761 downwards.
CGCTTACTATCTGGATGTCGGGCAACCATGGTTGGCGCTGGAGTTTTGTACTACCGGGAATCATTGGTTTACTATGGGTAATTGGCTGGCTTTGCATATCGCAACGAAAATCATTGAAAGAGAGCAATTTGAACCCCCTTTCAAAAACAAAAATTCCCTTTTTAGAAATTTTGCGGGTGAAGCAGGTCTGGGTTTTTGTCGTTATCCGATTTTTACTTGATCCCGTCTTGTATTTTCTCATGTTCTGGATACCGAAATACCTTAGTTCGGAAAGAAACATGGCTTATGAACAGATAGGAAACCTGTTTTGGATTCCATTTCTCACGCTGGGGATATCAAATATTATCGGCGGCTGGCTTTCAGACAAGCTTATATCCAGGTTTAAATTCTCCCTGAACAAGTCACGAAAGACTGTTATGGGCGTTGCGGCATTGCTTACCATGGTAGCGCCCCTGATTGCTTTTGTTTCTTCTGTTCAGCTTGCCATATCATTGATGGCGGTAATTACGTTTGCCCACGGTTTCTGGATAACCAATTATATAACGTCTATAGCAGATGTTTTTGGAGGGGCTGCCACATCAACAGTTGTAGGCATCTCCGGTACGGCGGGCGCCCTTTCGGCATTGCTGGTAAATCCGATGATCGGTAAAATGGTTTCAAGTGCGGGCTATGCACCTTTATGGATTTTATCAGGTATTATGTATCCCCTGGGGTTTGTGATACTACTTTTATGTATTCCTAAAATATCGCCATTAAAACTA
>JASGGE010000218.1:0-3192 GCA_047605205.1 Siphonobacter sp. | reverse complement strand
GTTTGGCAAAGTAAACGAGGGTAAAAAAATGATTAGCAAACTGAATGCTGATTTCGCTAAACTGAAAAAAGTAACCAGACATCCTAAAGTGTTATTCATCTATGCTCGTGGAACGGGCACGATGATGGTGGCGGGTAAAGGCACCTCCGTAAAGAGTATTATCGAATTGGCAGGTGGCGAAAATGCAACGAACGGGTTTGACAATTTCAAGCCTCTCACGCCTGAGGCTCTGGTAGTTGCGAATCCTGATTATATTTTGTTATTCAATAGTGGCCTGGAAAGTCTGGGAGGAATGGAAGGCTTGCTGAAAGTACCAGGAATTGCACAGACCAATGCCGGAAAAAACAGGAAGGTAATTGAAATGGAGGGGGAGAAACTGACCGGTTTCGGGCCTCGATTAGGGGAAGCCGTTTTGGAGCTAAATGGCCTGATCCAGAAATAAAATTGCTAGATTTACAGAGCTTCAGGAAGAATTCTTGACTCGATTAATACACTCATTTCTGAATGCAGACTGCAACGCTGAAAGCTGAAAATACCATTCGCTTTTCTTATAGTAAAACAACACTCGTGCTTACTATTCTTAGCATCTTGCTGATTATAGTAGCCATATGGGCAGTAGGGGTGGGCTCTCTACCGATTTCTTTTAGGGATGTATGTGCTATTCTGGCTCAGGAAATTGGAATAGGCAAAGCCAATGTAGAAGAACAGCAACAAGTAATCCTGACGGTTATCAGGTTGCCGAGGGTTCTGATGGGTATCCTGGTTGGGGCGGTTTTGGGGATGACCGGAGCCTCTATGCAAGGCTTATTTCGGAATCCATTGGCCGACCCTGGCTTGATTGGAATCTCTTCAGGAGCCTCTCTTTTTGCGGTGATGATGGTGGTGCTGGAATTGAAGTTTTTTGCCGGAATGCCATTCGTAAACGGCTTGTATGGTATGGCCATTGCCTCTTTTGCGGGAGCAGCCCTGGCTACACTTTGTGTTTATCAGCTATCTAAACTGGGCGGGAAAGTAATTGTTTCGACCATGCTACTGGCAGGGATTGCCGTAAATGCTTTTGCCGGAGCGATTACCGGATTCCTTACCTTCATTGCTACTGATGCTCAGCTACGTACGATTCAATTCTGGAGTTTAGGAAGCTTGGGTGGAGCAACCTGGGAAGCGGTTAAGGTAGCGGCTACCCTTATTGCCATACCTGTCTTACTGGTGCCCCGATTGAGTAAAGAACTTAATGCATTTGCACTAGGCGAAAGCCAGGCGGAATACCTGGGTATTCATGCCGGTCGCCTAAAAACCAAAGTGATATTACTGACTACCCTTGGCGTTGGAGCCAGCGTGGCAATGTGTGGGACAATTGGCTTTATCGGGCTGATTATTCCGCATACCATTCGTCTATTTGGTGGGGCAGATCATCGTTTGGTTTTACCTGCATCGGGTTTGCTCGGAGCAACTGTATTGACGCTCGCTGATTTGATTTCAAGAACCGTAATGGCTCCCGCTGAGATCCCCATTGGAATTGTTACCGCATTGATTGGAACACCGGTTTTTGTCTGGATTCTGATGAAAAACCAGTCGTCGATATAAACACATTAACCCGCTGTTATGATTGAAGCTCACGAAGTATCGTATGCTGTTCAGGGAAAAACACTGGTAAATGCCGTTTCGCTGGAGGCACACCCCGGTGAATTGTTAGCCATTATTGGTGCAAACGGAGCGGGCAAATCGACCTTATTAAAATTACTTGGTAAAGAACTTACTCCGTCAGGTGGTGAAATTCGGATGGATGGTAAACCATTGAGTAAACTATCCCGGGAAGAATTAGCCAAGTTTCGGGCGGTATTGAGCCAACAGCATTCCCTATCGTTCAATTTTAATGTATTCGATTTGGTGATGATGGGGCGTTATCCGCATTTCAAAGGCCGCCCTGGCCGTAAAGATGTGGAGGTGGTCCGGCAAGCCATGGAGATCACCGGGGTTACGCATCTAACAAAACGGGTCTTTATTTCCTTAAGTGGTGGCGAACAGCAACGCGTACATTTAGCAAAGGTACTGGCTCAACTGATGGAACCGGAAGAGTCTGATCAGACGCGTTATCTTTTCATGGACGAACCCATCAATGGCCTGGATTTATATTATCAGCATGAATTGCTGAAAATTGCCCATGAGAGTGCCCGTAAAGGCTACTGTGTTATTGCTATATTGCATGATTTAAACCTTACCATGCAATACGCCGACCGTGTTCTGATTCTGAAAAAAGGCCAGACCGTTGCCTTCGGCGAACCGGATGAAGTAATTACCCGTCAACATATAAAAGAGGCTTTTCAGATATCAGTAAACCTCGTTCGTTTACCCGAAATCGGGTATCCAATTATTATACCAGATCAGTTTGAAAATAAATTTGCCTGTCCTTATGGAAATTAACGAATTGAAACAACGCTATGAAGCGTTAAAAGCTGAAAATCCTAAACTTCGCATCCGTGATGCTGCCCAACAACTGGGCGTATCAGAGGCCGAATTGGTAAATGCTGGCGATAGCAGCATTCGACTGAAAGAGGATTTTGAAAGTATTCTTAAAGATGTTCCGTCTTTAGGATATGTGATGGCTCTTACCCGCAATGAATCGTGCGTACACGAGCGAAAAGGACCCTATACAAAGGTATCCTTTACTAATCACGTAGGACTAGTATTGGGTGAAGACATTGATCTGCGTCTGTTTATGATGCATTGGAAATTTGGTTTTGCAGTGAGCGACGGTCGCATGAAAAGTTTACAATTCTTTGCCGGAGATGGCGAAGCTCTGCACAAGATTTACCTACAGGAATCCAGCGACGCAGCGGCCTATGATGCCTTGGTAGAGAAATATACAGAAGAAAAACTTCCACTTGAAATCACAGCATCTCCAGTGAAAGAAGCAGAAGTAGCCGATAGCGAAGTGGATGTAGAAGGCTTCCGGACAGGTTGGATTAATCTTCAGGATACCCATGAGTTTTTCGGACTGACTCGTAAGTATAAGCTGACTCGTACACAAGCTCTACGCTTAGCCCCTGAAGGATATGCCTATCCAGTTCCTTTTGAGCAGGTAAAAGATGTTTTCAATAAGGTTTCGGAAACCGGTCTTGAGATTATGATTTTCGTTGGAAACAGGGGTTGCATTCAGATTCATACGGGTGAAGTACGTCAACTGGTCCCGAT
>JASGGE010000217.1:0-3332 GCA_047605205.1 Siphonobacter sp. | reverse complement strand
AATAAAACGCCCAAAGACAGAAAAGAGCGATCCGCTTACGCGGATCGCTCTTTTCTGTCTTAGGATTTACTTTTCGCCTGACGATTTAGCATAAACTCAAAATACTTGTCGAGTTCTTCAGCTGGGATCTTGCGAGCTAAAATCTTTTTGTCTTTATCCAGAATATAAATAGTAGGCGTAGTTACGGCATCGAATGTTTTTAAATAATCAGTGTAATAAACGGTTTGTTTTGTTGCTGGGTCTGTGTGGATATCAGTTACATTTATAAAGTCCTGTGTTTTGTATTCGTGAATAAACTTGATCCATTCCGTTTTATTTCGGAGCATATCGGTGGCATAGATCTTCACACCGAGGTTTTTATATTTCTCATAAAACTTCTTGAGCAACGGAACGGCTTCCTGACAATGGCCGCATTCGTCTGAATAAATGAATAGGATGGTATAGTTAGCCTTTACGTCGTATAAATTCAGATTGTACCCCAACGTATCTGTTTGGTACATATTAGGAATCTGTTTACCTACTAATAGAGGCTTTAACGTTTCAATTCGTTTTTTAAAATTAGTTACCGTGCTGGTATCCCATAGGGCGGGCTCCCCGATGTAATATTTCTCACCCATGTGAACAAAAACCCCATCAACACCTACCACCTTCGACTGCTCATATTTACTGGTTATTCGGTATGCTACGTACCGACGCATATCGTGCCCTTTTGTCCGACTCATCAGCTGATCTGCTTCCGTAATGATTGAGTCTGGAAGCTGATAAACAAGGTTATTGAAATAAGTATCAATCTTTTGTTGGAGGAAAGGGGTTCGTAGCATTCGCTCATCCGTGAAATCAATTCCATCCAGGTAATGTTTTTTATAATATCGATAGGCAAAGGTAGAGTCGGGTTTACCATTTTGCAGATTGGGAATAGGCGGGATTTCAGGGTCAAAAGCGGCTTTTAGAAACATGGCGGTAAGGCTACCGGCATGTTCAAGAATGAACGTGTTCCGGTACAGACTCATCTTTTTTTGAACCTCACGAAGTTGCTCTTGCCCCGTTTTATCTTTTGAAATCGTAGATAACTGGTCCACGTATTGCTGCATGTGTTCGTTGAAGGTATAGAAGAGTTCATTTTCTTTTGATCCGATTACCTTCATATGCCGGGGTGGGTTTCCCTGTTGAATACTGGCAACATCTGTAATCAGTTCAAAATTCTGATCTGCATCTATTACCACATCAAACAATCGCCACTTGGCAATTGAGACGACATACAGCCCCTCAGGAAGTTTTTTGTTACCTGTGAAAATTACATTACCCTGAGCATCTGCTCTGGCAGTATCCTGAATAAAAAACTGGCCACTTCCTAAACTGGTATAATGAGCCAGATAACAGGTGCTATCTTTTAAACCACTAATATGGGCTGTAATGGTATAGGTAGATTGAGCGTATAGCTGAATGCTAAACAGTAAAGTAAGGGCTATTAGATAATACCGCATGAAGGAAATACTGATTATAAATTCAAAGGTAATGGTTACCTTGGCAAAATAGGTCTTTCTTAACAACGCTTAATTGTGTATGTTCTTTTTCCTGTCTAAAATTTTAGGGCATATTTTTATGCCGATTAGTATCATTTTCTATGGCATTATTTATGCTCTGGTTACGAAATCACCCCGGCGTAAACAACAAGCTCTGTGGTTTTCCTTTAGTTGCTTATTTGTTTTCAGTAATGAATTTCTGGTTAATCAGATCGTACGGCTATGGGAATATCCGCCGACTGTTCTGAAAATGAATGAATCTTATGAGGTAGCCGTAGTATTAACGGGCGGAATGACGGTGAAGCAGGATACCATGACCTATTACAGTAACACGGTTGATCGTGTGCTGGAGCCTTTATTGTTGTATAAAAAAGGACAAATTAAAAAGATACTCATTTCAGGAGGATCAGGAAACCTTACGAATCAGGCCGATTCTATTTCTGAAGGAAAGGCCGTCGCTCATTTATTACAAGTTTCTGGAGTACCTGAAGAAGACATCTGGCTGGAAGGGTCATCCCGAAACACGCGGGAAAATGCCCTTTTCTCCGCTCGTATTTTAAAAGCTAAGAAAATCAACCGCTTTCTTTTGGTCACTTCAGCCAATCATATGCCCAGAGCTATGGGATGTTTTCGTAAAGTAGGTTTGCAGCCGACTGCTTTCCCAACCGACTTTTACGGCAGTGATGCCCAAACGATGATCGATCATATCCTCATTCCTAAAGAGCAGGCCTTAAATACAACGTACTGGATCTGGCGAGAAATAGTAGGGTATATTGTTTATCGACTGGTGGGATACTGTTAGAGACTGTCCCAATAGTAAACCAAAAGAAATTGGCCTGGTCGTGTAGTATTGCCTTGATGCAAAAAGAGCGGTCTCGTTAACGAGACTGCTCTTTTTTTACTTATGACAAAATGTGCACCATTCGCAACAATTCGTCAGAAATGGGCTTGTCTTTTGTAATACTTTCAATGAATGGCGTGTAGGTTAGCCGGTTGTTAATCACACCCACCATCACATTTTTCTGGCCACGCAGCAGACCTTCAACGGCCCCTAACCCGAGCCGGCTGGCAAGGATACGGTCACAGGCAGTAGGAATTCCACCCCGCTGTACGTGCCCAAGTGTAGTTACGCGGATGTCAACGTCAACATCAATGCTTTTTTTGATTTTTTCAGCGATTTCAGATGCCCGGCCTTCTTTTTCGCCTTCTGCTACCACAACGATAGACGATGACTTCTTCTTAACGAAACCTTGCTTAAGCGTTTTGATAACGGCTGAAACGGGTTCTGAGTGATCTTCAGGCACCACAACAAACTCAGCACCACCACCAATACCAGACTGGATGGCAATGTAACCTGAATCACGACCCATTACTTCAATAAAGAATACCCGATCGTGTGAATCGGCTGTATCACGAATTTTGTCTATGGCATCAAGTGCCGTATTTACGGCTGTATCATATCCAATAGTATAGTCGGTTCCGTAGAGGTCATTGTCAATAGTACCAGGAGCACCTACCGTAGGGATATTATATTCATTATAGAAAATTTCGGCACCTGTAAACGTTCCGTTTCCACCAATGGCCACCAGTCCTTCAATTCCTAGAGCTTTCAAATTGTCATACGCTTGTTTACGGCCTTCGGGCGTAGTAAACCGGCGGGAACGAGCTGATTTCAGAATCGTGCCACCGCGTTGAATAATATTAGAGACATCGCGGGAGGTCATGGGATATAAGTCTCCCTCAATCATACCACTATAACCACGCCGAATTCCGAAGACCTCGACTTTGTGGTACATGGCCCCTCGAACG
>JASGGE010000216.1:0-3410 GCA_047605205.1 Siphonobacter sp. | reverse complement strand
AAGGGATCATGGGAGCAGGCCCACACCACATATCCTAGTCCAATTCCCTGGGTACTTCCTGTTGTGGTGTTTTTTCACCCGCCCCACCACCATAATGTACAAATGCCCGAACCATTCCGATCTTACCAGCTTTTCCTGATTTCAGAAACTCCATGCCCGACACGTTATGCGGAGATACTCTGCGATGCGTACCCACCTGTACGGTACGGTTATGCTTACGAGCGACGTTCACCATAGCCCGCCCCTCCATAATCGTATGGCAAATGGGTTTTTCTACGTAAACGTGGGCTCCAGCTTCAATGGCAGCAATACAGCATAATGGATGCCAGTGGTCTGGTGTAGCAACAATAACTATCTCAGGTTTTTCCTTCGCCAGCATCTCCCGATAATCCTGATAAAGCTTGGGCTGATCGAAGGTGAGTTTACCTAACTCCTCCCGGGCAGATTTCAGTTGCCGGCTATCCACGTCACACAGGGCTATTACTTTTGATTGACCCGCTTGCACGGCACAGCGAAGAATGTTCATTCCCCACCATCCTGAACCTACTAAAGCCGTGCGGTATTTTTCGGTTCGTATAAAAGAGCTGAGTAAAGGCAGGGCTGAATAAGCCAGAGAAGCCCTGGAAGTAGATTCCAGAAAGGTTCTGCGATTCATAGTAAAGGAGTTAGCGTTTGGTGTTATCGTTTAGAGTGGTAACGGCTCCTCAATGGAGGCATCGCCTGACCGCTTTTCTACAGGGTTATTGGTTTTTGTTGATGGCTCTCCGTTACCAGGATTACCCTCACTAGCAGATAGCATAAACCTCAAACGTTAAGCCACATTACCTGTAATCTTACTCAATCGCCTGAATCAGTCCTTTGAATAAAGCCGCCAGACCGGGTTCTGCCTTTGCCGCCGCTGCAAGAATATCCTCAATATGGGCTTCTTTGAGTGTATCAGGAAAACACAAATCCGTTATAACTGAGCAGGCAAAAACTTTCATCCCTAATTGGTGGGCTACAATTACTTCAGGAACAGTACTCATACCAACTGTATCAGTACCTAATTGCCGAAGCATTCGATATTCCGCCTTGGTTTCCAGTTGTGGCCCTTGCACGCTGGTGTACGTACCTACATGAAAAGGAATCGCTAATTCCTGGGCGATGGCTTTTGCCTTATTCAGCAAAGCAGCATCATAAGGTTGGCTCATATCTGGAAAACGTTCGCCCCATTCGGGTTCATTAAGCCCTCTCAGCGGACTTTCAGGTAAGAACAAAGCAATGTGATCTTCAATCAACATTAAATCGCTCGTCTGATAATCTGGATGTAAACCACCCCCCGCATTCGATACCAATAAATGGGTAATACCTAAAGCATTCATCACACGCACCGGAAAAGTAATCTGGTGCATCGAGTAACCTTCATAGTAATGAAAACGGCCTTGTAAGCAGATTACTTTTTTACCACCTAATGTGCCTAATAATAATTTCCCGGAGTGCGATTCTACCGTTGACACTGGAAAATGAGGTATCTGCTCATAAGGCATTTGCCGAACAATGTCTATTTCATCAGCTAATTTCCCAAGCCCTGTTCCTAAAATAATACCAACTTCGGGCTGAAAATCAACGAGTTGGTTTTGAATTGCCTGTTTAGCCTCTTGTATTGTTTCTAAAGTCATCGTTTTCGAGCCAATTTTGCTACGAATTTGACAAAATCTTTTAGAGAGTATCTCAGTTTTTGTAACTAAAACAACCAAGGCTCTTTGGGTTTTACAAAAAGAAGAAGCTGTTTATTACCCCGCCAAATCAATTAAGTATTTTCAACCGTCAAGATGCCAACGAGAGGTATGCGTAACAATCGATTTATTTTTATTCTGGTATTATCCCTTATTGGTTTGGTATTACGATATTACAATGATGCCCACCTATTTGAACGATTAAAAAAAGATATTTTCGGTACAAGTCAGACGGAATCAACTCGTACAGAAGAGCGTAATGAACAAAACCCCTCCGAAGAATATGACTCAGAAGCAAGTGACACTCAAACCGATCAGGAGGATACGAGTTTAGGTTCGCTCGACTGTTATTTACCAGCCTACACTTCAGATGATCAGATTCTAAGGCACGATGCCTATACACTTAACTATCTGCCCGACTACGGCGAGGCAGCCTGGGTTGTTCACTTTGTTTTAAATAAAACGGGAAAGGCCCGCCGGGCTGACAGTTTCCAGCCAGATCCTCTCCTGAAAGGCCAGCAAGTATTACCAACTGATTATAGCAATAGTGGTTACGACCGGGGGCACATGGCTCCTGCGGGTGACTTCAACTATGATCAGAACTTAAAAAACCAGACTTTTTACATGACGAATATGTCACCACAGGTACACGATTTAAATATCGGTTTCTGGAACGATATTGAAAACAAAGTACGAAGCTGGGCAAAAAAACGAGGTGATCTGGTGGTAGTTACGGGCCCGCAACTTAAAAAAGGTCTACCAACTATTGGTCGTAAAACGCAGGTGGCTGTCCCGGAATATTACTTCAAAATTGTTTATGACCCACAAACCCAGCAGGCCATTGCCTTCTGGGTACCGAATCAGAACATTGTTGAGGCCCGCCTTCAGGACTACACTACTTCTATTCAGGATGTTGAGACAAAGACGGGTATTACTTTTTTTGCGAAACTTCCCAGGAACGTTCAAACTGATATTAAAACACAACATGACGTAACTACCTGGTTCAGGCGTTCTAGAAAATAACGTATACCCAATTCGATCAAAAAAAGGATAGTTCGTGGCTATCCTTTTTTTAATCGAATTATATAAATTCTCAATCTGCTAGGTTTTCATTTTCTTCTTTTTCGCAGCAGGAAAAAGAATATTATTAAGGATGAGTCTATATCCAGCTGAATTAGGGTGAAGATTAAGGTCTGTAGGCTCTTCTCCTACTTCATGACGATAATCCTCAGGATCGTGCCCCCCGTAGAAAGTCCAGAAGCCCTTACCATAATTACCATGAATATAACGGGCCTCCCCAACTGTTCTATTTTCGCCCAAAATCAGTACTTCAGGTTTGATATACTGTTTCTTAAAAGCAGTTGTTTGCCCCATAAAGCCCTTAATGGTGGTCTCATGATCCTGCGTTAGCATGGTCGGAACGGGATCCCATTTAGCGGAGAATTGAAACAGTTGGAAATAGTCATTTTGCTCCGTCAACCGACGTTCCTCGGGCTGGCTGTCAACCGAAGAAAACTCTACCTGATAAGGATCCAGGATAACTTTAAAATTCTGGAAAGCAAACGTTTGCGTAAAGTCTAACTTTTGGTTAATACTCCCATCGGCGGGAGTTCCATCATAAAAGGGGTCCACAAAATCAATTCCATTAGCTGCCAGAGTTACATCAAAGGTATCGGTAGCATTACACATGGCACA
>JASGGE010000215.1:0-3555 GCA_047605205.1 Siphonobacter sp. | reverse complement strand
TTCTTCAGGAAGTCGATAGGGGAAAATTCGCTTTCCTGGGCTTCAAACTCCATTTCTAAGCTGGGTTTATACAAATCAATTTTGTTAAAGACCAGAATGGTTGGTTTGTCTGCGGCCCCGATTTCAGCCAAAATCTGGTTGACAATCTGAATATGTTCTTCATGGGCCGGATGTGAAACATCCACCACGTGTAACAGAATATCAGCTTCGCGAACTTCATCCAGTGTTGACTTAAATGCTTCGATCAGGGTAGTAGGTAATTTGCGAATAAAGCCAACCGTATCCGTCAGTAGCATAGGAATACCATCCAGACTAACTTTCCGCACGGTCGAATCGACAGTAGCAAAAAGTTTGTTCTCGGCAAAGACGTCAGCCTTTGCCAATCGACGCATTAACGTAGACTTGCCAACGTTGGTGTATCCTACCAAAGCCACCCGGACTAACTGATCGCGGTTTTTACGTTGGGAAGTAGCCTGACGGTCAATCTTTTCCAGTTTTTCCTTCAGAAAGGAAATCCGGTCGTTAGCAATCCGGCGGTCCGTTTCCAATTCTTTTTCCCCGGGGCCACGCATCCCCACGACCCCGCGTTGCCGTGATAAGTGTGTCCACATACGGGTCAGACGAGGTAAAATGTATTGCTGTTGGGCTAGTTCTACCTGGGTGCGGGCCTGAGCCGTTTGGGCACGCATGGCAAAAATGTTCAGAATCAGTAAGCTACGATCAATGATTTTAACTTCTTTCTGACGAGCCTGAAAAGCGGTTTCCATATTCCGCACCTGACGTGGGCTCAGGTCATCATCACAGATGATTAAATCAATGTTCTGATCAATTACATAAGCAACAATATCTTCAAACCGGCCTTTTCCGACTAATGTATTCAAATCAGGACGATCCAGGCGTTGGACAAACGTTTTAACGGTCTTGACGCCGGCCGTTTCGGCTAAAAATTCCAACTCTGTGAGGTATTCACGAGTTTTTTCTTCGGGCTGTTTAGGTGTGACTAAAGCCACCAATACAGCCGTTTCGATGTGTTTTTCGGTGCTAAACAAATCTATGAATGGATGTTAAATTCGAAAAAAAGAAGAGGTTGACATGAAACAGATAAGCTGGAAAGCTCCAACTCTGTTTCTACAAAAGCACAAATACTATTGAATCCACATGATTGAAAAAGAAATACTGGCGTAGTATAGAGATAACAGAATATTGCCTTTATAGAGTTCAATATCAGGCAAAATTAATAATAAATATCAGATTATAGTGGCTGAAACAGGTAAAATACAGCACTAATCAGGTAGCCCGTATGGCCGAATTCCTGGATGATTGGGAATCTTTCGCTGGAAGTTTACGTATTTTGCATATCTGTACCCTTTGTTTTCATGAAAGTTACCGACTACATCCAGCAAGCCAACGGAAAGACTTTATTTTCCCTTGAAATAATTCCTCCCATTAAAGGACAAAACATTGATGAGATTTTTAATTCAATTGAGCCTTTAATGGAATTTAAACCACCTTTTGTAGATGTTACTTACCACCGGGAGGAAGTAATTGAGAAAAAACACCCCAGCGGCTTAATTCAGAAAATCCCCATTCGGCGTCGGCCCGGAACGGTTGGTATTTGTGCTAAACTCATGGAACACTTTAAGGTGGACGCCGTGCCGCACGTGATCTGTGGTGGTTTTACGAAAGACGAAACGGAAGATTTCCTCTATGATCTGCATTATCTGGGTATTGATAACGTATTGATTTTACGAGGTGATCCAGAAAAATCGGCAGGAGTTTTCCGACCAAAAGAGGGGGGGCATGGTTATGCCTGTGAACTGGTAGAGCAGGTTGTGAATATGAATAGTGGTCGACTTTTACATGAAGAAACCGAAGCATACCCAACCAATTTTTGCATTGGTGTGGCGGGTTATCCTGAAAAGCACTTTGAGGCTCCGAATCAGCCAACGGATATGAAATACCTGAAACAGAAGGTAGATGCCGGAGCAGATTACATTGTAACTCAAATGTTTTTTGACAATAAAAAGTACTTTGATTTTGTAAATAAATGCCGTGAAAATGGCATTAATGTGCCAATTATACCTGGATTGAAGCCGCTGGCAACGAAGAAACAGCTGACCGTACTGCCACGTATTTTCCATCTGGATTTTCCTCAGGAATTGGTGAAGGCTGTAGAAGCCTGTAAGACGGACCGGGAGGTAAAAGAGGTTGGAATTGAATTTGGTATTCAGCAATGCAAAGAATTGCTAGATTTTGGAGTACCTGTATTACATTTCTATACCATGGGGAAATCGGATTCAGTACAACGTATTGCTAAGGCAGTATTCTAGCTAGCTGCCTTGTTTTAGTAATTCGGGTAAGAGTTTTAATAATGAACGGCGTCTATCATTCCTGATAACTGCCGTTCATTATTTATTTAGAGAATAGATTATTGCCACAATTGTCGTGCTTCAGCCTTAATAAAAAGTAGTGTTTCCTGCCAAAACTCCGTCGGGCGACCAATAGCCAGTTCACTGATTTTCCGGGCTAGCTCAATGGCTGGTGTTTCAGTCGTGATGTCACTTGCAGCCAGATTGACTAATGAACTCAACTCCTGAGTAGTCAGTCGCAGACGTTCCCAGGCTTCATCACTCACGTATAATTGCTGGGCTACATTATGCTGAAACTCTTCCCGGATTTCACTTAGTAACAATTGTTGTAAGTCACGGGCATTTAAGGCCTGGCCTGCCGTACGAATAAGTAAAGCATTAGGGCTGATTCGCTCAAGTAATAAACAGAGGCGTTCATAGGCCTGAATCCGTAACGGAAGTGTCGTTTTAATGGCTTCGGCTTGGGTAGTCTGTTTTTGCTCAATAAGTTGCTTGTTAAGAAATGAGCGTAGAAACAAAAAAGAAGCATAAAGCACCAGTCCAGCTGGTAAAAGAACTTTTATGAGATCACTGAAAACTTCTTGCATAAGAGTTATGTTGCATGAATTATTGCAAAAGTAGTGTATTACTAGCATTCGTTTACCAATGGCGGATCCGATACAGTTAACGGAAACGGCTCATCAACAGATACGGGCCATCATAGAAGAAAAACAATTGCCTGAATTCTACGGACTTCGGGTTGGGTTGAAAGGAGCAGCCTGTGGAGCTTCTTACCTGCTTGGATTTGATACAAAAAGTGAGGAAGACGATGTATTTACGGTGAAAGGCCTTCAGATTTTTATTAATCGTCGGCATCTGATGTATATCCTGGGCTTATCAATTGATTTTGATGAGGAAGGCGAAGGGTTTATCTTTCAGGCGAAGGGTCATTCATAAAAAAATGACCCAACATTGATTGCCGGGTCGATCTATACCTTAGAAAAAGCTTACTCTTCTACCTTTACATGCCCCCAGTTTTCCCCGGAACGAATCCGGTTCAGTTGTGTATGGGTAATGCCAAATTGCTTGGCAATCATTTTCAGGCGATTCTTATCACTTTTAAGCATTTTCTTGATCATCAATACCTTGCTTTCTGTCAGCTTATAATTTTTAGTGCGTTTCGGACGTGGTTTTTCCTGCGGGTTTG
>JASGGE010000214.1:0-3560 GCA_047605205.1 Siphonobacter sp. | reverse complement strand
AAGAAATTCAGGTATTTGAAGGTCTTGGCCGTGTAAAAGTTCCTGAAGTATCTGCTGGTGATATTTGTGCGATTACCGGGTTGGATGATTTTGAAATTGGTGATACCGTTACGGATTACGATAACCCTCAGCCGCTGGACCGTATTGCCGTTGATGAACCTACGATGAGTATGTTGTTTACCATCAACAACTCCCCTTTCTTTGGGAAAGAAGGAAAATTCGTAACCTCACGCCACCTGCGTGATCGTCTGTATAAAGAAATTGAAAAGAACCTGGCTTTACGGGTTCATGCTACTGATAGCGAAGACCGTTTCTTAGTATTTGGTCGCGGTATTCTTCACTTGTCTGTGTTGATTGAAACGATGCGTCGTGAAGGGTATGAATTACAGGTAGGCCAACCTCAGGTATTATATAAAGATATTGATGGGGTTCGTCATGAACCTATCGAGCTAATGGTTGTTGATGTTCCCGAAGCTACGGCTGGCAAAGTAATCGAATTGGCCACCCAACGGAAAGGTGAGCTAATGATTATGGAGCCCAAAGGTGACGTACAGCACCTGGAATTCAATATTCCTTCACGTGGCTTGATTGGCCTGCGTTCAGATGTACTAACGGCTACCTTCGGTGAAGCCGTTATGACGCACCGCTTTAAGGCATACGAACCATTCAAAGGCCCTATTCCCGGTCGTATTAATGGCTCAATCATTTCCAAAGGAACAGGTGTTGCAACGGCTTATACCATTGATAAACTCCAGGATCGTGGCCGTTTCTTCATCGATGCAGGCGAAGAAATCTACGAAGGGATGGTAGTGGGCGAACACAACCGTAATAACGACATTGTTGTTAACCTACAGGAAGCGAAAAAGCTGACCAACATGCGTGCATCTGGTTCAGACGATAGCGTCCGTATCATTCCTAAGGTAAACTTCTCTCTGGAAGATTCAATGGAATATATCCAGAAAGATGAATACCTTGAAATTACGCCGAAATCAATGCGGATGCGTAAGATTTACCTGGATGAAAACGAACGCAAACGTGCTGAAAGCAAAGGTGCTTTTGCTGAAGCATAGTTTGTTCAGATTGCAATAAAATCAGGAGGCAGGTCAACAAAGGCCTGCCTCTTTGCGTAAAATGACGAAGTAGGTTTGCTAAGCCCATTTTCCTGTCCTTATTTCGTATTTTTATTGGTACTTTATGTCGTTAGCAGAAGCTATTCACCGGTCAGAAACGATCCAGCATTTACCATATTTTGAACAGATTGCTCCTACTCAGGTAAACTATCGGCGTAGGAAATCGTATTATTGGAATGAAATCACGGAATACTGTGATTACTTTTCACATGAAGAACTGACCGTACTGGAAATTGGCTGCGGAACCGGGGAATTGATAGGAACGATAAAGGGCAGACAAAAAACAGGAATTGATTTCAGTGCGAGAATGATTGATACAGCACGCCAGCAATATCCTGAAGTACGTTTTGAAGTGATGAATGCGATGGATATTCAGCTCGATAAAACCTACGATCTGATTATACTATCGAACCTGATTGGTTATATTGATGATGTGCAGGCATTGTTTGAACAGCTAAAACCGCTCTGCCACGAACGCACCAAAATCATTGTAAATTATTACAATTTCCTTTGGGAACCCTTTCTGAAATTTGCCGAATGGTTGGGTATTAAGCGTAAAACGCCCCGCCAAAACTGGCTTTCCCGAATGGATGTTAATAACCTCCTGTATTTAGCAGGTTTTGATGTCTATCGAAATAGTTTGCGGATGTTATGTCCGGTCTATATCCCTTTACTTTCTACATTTCTGAATAAATACATAGCGAAACTGCCAGTTATCCGGCATCTCTGCCTTAATCAATACAGTTTTGCTAAACCGGCGACTGAAGTAACGGACTGGGAAAATCGGTTTTCAACGAGTATTGTCATTCCCGCACGAAATGAAAGTGGTAATATTGAAAATGCTTTGCTGCGTATGCCTCGCTTCGGTAAGCACCAGGAAATTATCTTTGTAGAAGGAAATTCAACGGATGATACCTGGGCCACCATTCAGCGTATTCACGAACAGTATAAAGATCGGTTTGATATAAAGATTCTCCAGCAAGATGGTAAAGGGAAAGGGAATGCCGTACGAAATGGCTTTGCGGTAGCGTCAGGAGATATTTTAATGATTCTGGATGCCGATTTGACCGTGCCCCCGGAAGACCTGCCTAAGTTTTATAATGCTATTGCTTCAGGAAAAGGAGATTTCGTAAACGGCTCCCGTCTGGTCTATCCAATGGAAAAGAAAGCCATGCGTTTTCTGAATTTACTGGGTAACAAATTTTTCAGTCTACTCTTTTCCTGGTTGCTTGATCGTCCTTTTAAAGATACCCTTTGCGGAACAAAAGTAATTTTTCGGTCGGACTATATCCGTTTGATTGCGAATCGGAAATTCTTCGGCGATTTTGATCCTTTTGGCGATTTTGATCTGATTTTCGGAGCTTTTAAGCTGAATCTGAAGATAGTAGAAGTTCCTATTCGGTATCGTGATCGTACATATGGTGACACGAATATCTCCAGATTTACTCATGGGTTCATCCTGTTACGCATGTGTGCCTTCGCGGCTCGTAAACTAAAATTCATTTAAAAACGAGTCGTTTCCCTATCTTCTATGTCAACCCAGCCTAAAATTTCAATCGTCACAGTAGTCTATAATGCAGTGAATACGATTGAAGATACGATTAAGTCTGTACTTGCTCAGGATTACCCAAATGTCGAATATATAATTATCGACGGCGGGTCGACTGACGGAACGCTGGAAAAAATAGCCCCCTATAACAATCGGATCAGCAAAATAGTTAGTGAGCCGGACAAGGGTATTTGGGATGCTATGAATAAAGGGCTACGTATGGCCACAGGCGAAGTAGTGGGAATTCTAAATGCAGACGACGTATACGCTTTCGATAAAGTACTTAGTGATGTAATGAGTATTTTTCAAGGAAAACCGGATGTAGAGATCGTCTATGGGAACCTCAAGTATATGGATTCCAAATTAAAGAAAGTAATTCGTACTTGGCTCTCAAGACCTTATGACCGTAGCTTCTTCGACTATGGAGAAATGCCTCCGCACCCCACCTTTTTTGCCCGTAAAACTCTCTATGAAAAAATCGGGTACCTGGATTTAAACTTCAGATTGGGAGCTGATTATGAACTAACTTTTAGAGCTCTACGAATTTTCCAGGCGAAGAGCATATGGCTGGATTCTTTTCTGGTTCATATGCGAATTGGGGGTACCTCTAATCGAAGCATTAAAAATATCATCGATCAGCACCTTTTAAATATGAAGGCTTGGACAATTCACGGATTACGTGTTCCTTTGTCCTTCCATTATGGTAAATTTTTACACCGCCTGAAGCAATTTATTTGAGTATAACTAGTTTTTACATTAGTTTTTTAAGCTCAAAAAATATTATTTAAAGCCCATTTTTGCCAACCAAACGGATTAAATGTTACGTTTTTACTCATTACTGTGTATCTGTACTGTACTGTACTTGTATTAAGTGTTTCCTT
>JASGGE010000213.1:0-3562 GCA_047605205.1 Siphonobacter sp. | reverse complement strand
TTAATCCATTGTAACAATCCAAGGCCTTCCTCGCCCGACGTATCTACTGAAAAATTCATATCCAGCAAGACTAAATCCGGGCGGCTCTGACGCAAAAAGGCTTTCGCTTCCTGCGGGGATTCTACCGCTATAGCAGGAAGTTTTTCTTTTTGCATCAGGAGTAACAAGGAGGTTCGAACCACCAGATCATCGTCAAGAATCAATATCATCTTTTTCAGTTCTCATGTAAGGCAATGGCCGGTAAAACCCCGGCGGCTTGCTTGCTGGGATACCAGGCACAAATCGTCACCAAAATAAATATACAGATGATTGCTAATACAATAGCGGTAAGGTATATACCAGCGGATACGTCAAATAAGTGTAAAATTGGAAACTGAATTGCCAGAAAGACCCCGATACTCATTCCTAAGGTTGCCAGTACCCACACTTCTCCAATAAACTGTCGCAGGATATGATTTTCAGAAGCTCCAATGGCTCGTCGAATTCCAATTTCTTCCCGACGTTGCTGTATAGCCTGCCATAGCACACCCGTAAGGCCCAGAGCCACATTGAAAATCAGAAAACCACAGACAATCAATAAAATAAGAACCGGAACAAACGTAAGTTGATTATGATTGCTTTGCATTTCTTCCAAATGCTGGATTTCTACGGAGGCATCCCGATTTAATCGATTAATTTCTTTAGCAATCCGAGCTTCAACCAATGGCCCACTACTCGCCTGAACATTTAGAAGCATGGTCCTGTGGATTTGGTCTTTAAGCTTTAGCTGAAACGCACAAAAATCAGAGGAATAATCACTCTTTTGTTTATAGTTATTCACAACACCTATTACCTTCATCCGCCGTCCCTCCAAAATAATAACTTTGCCTAAGGCCTCTTTATCTTCAAAAAGTTGGTCTCGTAAAGTTCCATTAATGACTACCACAGGATGCTTTGCCTCCAAAATGTCTGCAACAGTAAACCAACGCCCTTCGGTAATTTGCAAGCCTAAAACCTTTGCAAAATCCAGATCACAATAGATAACCTCGGTACTCCTGGCCTCTGTTTTTTCATACGTGGCTACACTCTGCGTAGAGTGGAAGGAATATGGGAGGTTAGTAGACGTGGTTGTTACGGCTTTCACTTCTTTCATTCCCTGCAACATATGCTTAATCCGCTGCATTTGTTCATTACGCACGCTATCCTGATTATCCCGAAAATTGAGATAAACAGCCCATACATTTTTTGTTTCAATCCCGGAAGGCTTCGCGTAGGTTTTGAAGTTATATAAGAGTAAACTCCATACGGCAAACAGAATAAGAAAGGAGAGAAAGATTTCGAGCATCATCAGAAAACTGCTGCGACGTTTCTTCCAGATAAGTTTAAATAAATGACTTAACATTTTTTTGCATTTAGAGTACCCATTTCTTAATAAAGCAAGCTTCTTATTCTCCGTCTTTCAAGGCAGCTGCTATTTGCAGACGTGACATCCGCCAGGCAGGATAAACACCCGAAAACACTCCAAAAAGTAGAATTAACCCCAGAGCATATAGCGTAACTCGCCAGTTAATATGCAGGTCTGATCCGGGAATTAGCTCACTGGCATTGATAAGCATTAGAACTCCGGCCGCTAAAATCAGAGCCAATATTCCACCCACCAGGGTTAGGAAAATGTTTTCGGTCAGAAATTGTAGCACTAAGGTTTGATTAGAAGCTCCAAAGGCCTTGCGAATTCCGATTTCAGAGGAACGTTCCATAATCCGGCTCGTATTCAGATTGATCAGATTAACCGCCGGAAGAGCCATAAAGGCCACTAGAAATACCCCGATAATGGTATAAAACTGGTTCACTCCCGAAGATTTTGCCCCACTGAAAAAACGGGTCATACTCGGCAGAAAGGTATCTGCATTTAAATACAACTTGCCATAATACTGATTGGGTATTTTAATCCGGCGTACCATTTCATCAAATTCGGCATCCATTGCGGCAACTTCACCAGGTGTTTTTGCCAGGAGCATAGGTAAATAATTGCCGTAGAGTTCTGTACTTTTTATTCCCAAGCGATCTAGTGTATAAGGTATAAACACATCAGAATGGAGAGTAAATCGAACAATGGAGCATTCTTTTACTACACCAATGATCCGATAGAGTACATTTTCCAGCTCAAAGGACTTTCCAGTAGCTGACTGGTTTTTACCAAAGAGCTTATTACGAAAAGCATCAGTAATAACAACAACGTGATCATTCGCATCCAGATTAGTCTGGGTATAAGGCTTGCCTTCCAGAAAACGGTATTGGGTTACGTCCCAAAAATTGGCATCTGTGTATTTATAGTAGAGTCTGATCTTTTCGTCATGCGTGTAAGTATCCGCCGTAGTCATCAGGGATGAAAAAGCTACTTTTTCCGGTACTTTCAAGGTTTTCAAATACGTTTTGACGAAATAAGGTGACAGGAAGTTTTGCATATTGGCTCCATCCTTTGTCCGAATAACAAGCTGACTAACAAATAGCGTGCGGTCACGGTGATTTTCAGGATACCCCGAAAGTGTAGCATCATCAATCAAGGCCGTTAATACGATCAAAATCAATAAAGTAAAGCAAATTCCAAAGAGGCTAATGAACGTAAAGAACTTACGTCTTTTCAAAACGGCCAGGGTTATTTTTAGATAATTAAGGAACATCGGTTTTCTAGTTTTGAACGAATAAATAGTTATATCTCTCATTCATTAATTCAATCATCCAAAATTGCCTACGCCACCTGTGAGCCGTCGAACATACGAACGAGACGCTGCGTCTGCTGAGCCATGTTAGGGTCGTGGGTTACTATCACAATGGTGCGACCCTCCTGATTGAGGGCGTGCAGAATGTCCATAACCTCCTGCCCCATGGCACTGTCGAGGTTACCCGTTGGTTCGTCAGCCAGAATCAACTCTGGTTGGCCTACAATGGCACGAGCAATGGCAACCCGCTGTTTCTGTCCACCCGATAATTGGTTCGGATAGTGTTTCATTCGGTTACTCAGACCTACTTTTTCTAAGGCCTGTTTCGCTAATTCCCGACGTTCCTTAGCGGAAACAGAACGATACAGCAACGGCAACTCTACATTATCAATAACAGGCAAGTCAGCAATTAGATGGTAGCTCTGAAAAATGAAACCAATGTTTTGGTTTCGAAAGGCTGCCAGTTCTTTGTCTTTTAAGGCTTCCAAACATTTTCCTGAGATTCTGACTTCACCACCTGAAGGGGCATCTAATAAGCCCATAATGTTAAGTAAGGTGCTTTTGCCACAACCCGACGGCCCCATGATGGAAACAAATTCTCCTTTCCGAATTTCCAGATTGACATTGTGCAGGGCCATCGTTTCGATGGTGTCGGTGCGGTATACTTTTTCGATGTTGTTTAGTTGTATCATTAGTGAAAACTATCCGTTAATAATCAGAGATAAATTCGTTTATAATTCAGGGATTCGACCCTATTTTTCGTTGATTTTCAAAGTCGTATAGGGTTAATAATCGCAATTGATAATAAGCTCCCCATAAGTCACGAAGAGCATAGATATAGTCTCTTTTTGCCTGGTCTTTTT
>JASGGE010000212.1:0-3579 GCA_047605205.1 Siphonobacter sp. | reverse complement strand
CAGGCCGACGTATCCAGTGCCTACTACGGCTATTTTCATTTAGATAATGGTTGTTTGGCGGTAAAGAATATAGAAAATACAATTCGTCAAGGATATCTAAGTCTATCCTTTCGCGAAAAATAAAGAAGAAGTATTATGAGTAAGAATATGACTAAAACAGAGTTCTAGCATTGTGTTGACGTCCAAAAGGACTAGTGAGGCTCCATGAGCCTGAGCAGCGTATAGTACAATCATGATGTGGCGGCATCATTTAGGGGTTGACTGAACAGGAAAATCCTGTTACTAAAACAAAAATAGTCCTGTCAATTAGTAAGCTAAAGTACAGGTTTTCAAATCAGAAACAATCTGTTGACAAAAGAAAAATACTATTTTGGCTTAATAATTACGAATATTCTAAGGGAATCGCTAAAAGTTCTCTCTAAAGTCCTACTAGTACACCTGCCAATGGGCTAATGGGAAAATCGGCTAGTTCGGATACATGGACAGAATCGGGTACGCCTATGTGTAAATGAGCAAGGTATTTCTGTAAGCCCTGTTGTAAGTCAGGGGAAACGTCACCAAAAAGCCAGACGGATTCTTTTGCCGTATTGATCTGCAATTCGTTCAGAACAAATAAAATATAGTAAATCACATCCAAAGAAGTGCGAAATACAAAGCGGTTGCAATACCGTAAGGCGGCCTGATCGGTGAAAAGGATGGTTGCTGTATTGTTAGCTACGTAAATCGCCAGACACCGCTCGGGTAAATTCAGTCCCAGTAATAAATCGGTCTGATGACGGATGATTAAGTTTTCGAAGGGATACGTTTCCAGCAGCCAGTCTGATACGTTTTTAGGAAATGAAAATACAGTAAACGCCTGCCACTGAGCGTGTGGGGTAACGAAAATGGCTTCGTTATCAACGGACTGCCCGCGAGCCAGCGAAAGGCAGTTAACCGCAAATTCCTTTCTAAATAACGTTTCGGGAACTAAGGTAAAGGACTGGTTATTAATAATGATCCGGATGGCGTTCCATAAGGTTCGTTGCAGAAGTTCATGCTCGGCAAAAAGCAGTTGTATTTCACTGAGGTATTCTTCGTCAGTTGTAGGGTCGTTTAAAGGATATTCTTCCAGAAATAGACAGTTCCCGGTATCGGTCACTCCAATTTGAATGGCGTTCGTGCCAAGTCCCAGAGTTAAGGTTAATGAACGAACGGAAGTGGGTAATGAGGCTGATTTCAAAGGATTCAGTTTATAGTTTTTTTATGATATTCAGTAACCAGTATAAAAACTAATAACCAAAATTAAGGTCTGCCATCTGCAAATTCAGCCCGGACGACGAAGTATTTCGTTTCTCCCTCAAAATCAAACTGAACCAGTTTCTCCTGATAAAAAAGGGTTACACGTTTTCCCGTTCGCAGGGCTTGATTGATGGTATTGATAGTGGTATCGTTGCTGGATTTGACGGAGAACGCCCATTTTTCAGCATTTAACTGACCGGTACCTCCCGAATTACCATTTACATAAAGCTCTCCTTCCCAAGTTTTAAATACGTATCCTCGTTTGCTGAAGCGGCTAATGGTGCCGGCTCGCTCGCCTTCTGAATAATTTATAAAGGTAAGCAACCACAGGACTCCAATACCCAGTAAAACAAGAACAATAAGGATTTTGCCGAAGGTTTTCATACGTAATTCGTTTATGGTTTTGAATAGTCGCAGCTGTGGTTTGGTTTGAGGGAAATAGCGTTTTTACGTTCCTCAAATTTTTATTAGCACCGTCCAGACTTTTTACTTTTGGATGAGTTTGATTCAAAGAAACAGGATTCTGATGAAATATGAATACCTTTTGCCCGTGGAAATACTAAAAAGCTGAGCCAGAGCTGCCGGATTTATTAAGTTGTTATACTTACCTGGGAATGGAAGCAGAGAAATCAATTGCCCGTTTAATTTGTTATTTAGACCGAATAGCCAGGGCGGGGTCCATTCGGGCGGCTATCCAGGCGGGAATAATCCCCGAAAGAAGTCCAATACCACTGGACACCGTCAGGCCAATGATAATGTTACGCAGCGTCAGATCAATGGTTAGGGTTTCCTGGGGATAAAACGTCAGCAGCCAAACGAGCAAAATTCCTACCAGACCACCAATCAAGCTTAAAAAAATGGCCTCGAATAAAAATTGGAAGAGGATAAAATAGGTTTTAGCTCCCAGTGACTTTTGAATACCGATGAGGCTAGTCCGTTCTTTTACGGAAACAAACATAATGTTGGCAATGCCAAAGCCACCAATGAGCAGTGAAAACAGGGCAATAATAAACCCGGCCCCGCGTAAGGCTCCAAAAATACTGGCCACCATAGTTTGAATGGCCTCGGGGCGATTAATGGAAAAAGAATCTTCCTGGTAGGGTTTTAACCCTCGTTTGGTTCGCATGAGGCCCACCACTTCGCCTTCCAGTGCCTGGAGCTTTTCATCGTTGTCCCGGCCTTTGAGGGTGATATTAGGTTCTGAATAGCGGGTATGATAGAGTTTGGAAAAGGTTAGGTAGGGCATGTAGCAACGAATATCGGGCTTGCCCCCAATATCAAACATGCCCGTTCCGATACGTCCCATAACGCCCACGACTTGAAAATGCAAGCCTTTGATCTGAATGAACTTACCGACAGGTTCTTCAAAGGGGAATAAATTAGCGGCGACATCGGCTCCGATGATGGCTACATTCCGGGCCGATTCAACTTCCATCGGGCTAAAATACCGACCCTTTTCAATGGGCATATCCGTAATCTGATTGTATGAATAGGAAATACCACGAACTCCGGCAGTTATTGAATTATTTTGATACTTGATGGTGCGGCCACCCCGCCCGTCGGAGATGGCCACAAAATCAGCATTTTCCAGATTTTTCTCTAAAAACCGGTATTCTGTGTAAGAGGGAGCCGGTCTACTGAAAAATTTCCACCAGGCATAGTTGGGGTTATTAAAATCCCAGGACCATTTCGAAACAAAGAGCGTATTGCTGCCCGTGAAATTAAGGCTTTCGCGAATGCTGGTTTCAAGTGAATCGACCAGAGTGAAAACGGCAATAATGGAAAAGATTCCAACCGTTACCCCGAGTAAAGACAGTACAGTTCGTAATAAATTGGACCGCAAGGCCTGCCAGGCAAAGCGAATACTCTCAAAAAATTGCCTAATAAATTTCATGCTACTGAAAATAACCTGCCGGAGTCCTGAAATGCTGAATCTTCTGGGAATGTAAAAAACACTCTTATAAATAGGTATCTGGCTGATGGTCAAAACTTAATCTACTAAAAGACCGTCAATATTTCCGACTCGAAGGTATAGAAATACAATAAATCTACGCAATTAAAAGTGGATAATAGTTCCATTTTGGGGGTTGAACGGCGGTAGATTTCTACTTATTTTTTAGAAAATTTCCAAGAAAAGCTTGACAAAGGCCTTTAATAAAGTGCATATTTAGCCAAAACGATCTGGTATCTCTCTGTAATCCATGAAGTTATCCGAATTTAAATTTGACTTACCGCAGAATCTCATTGCTCTCTATCCAGCCGAACGCGGTGAGTCGCGGCTGATGGTCGTTAATCGCCAAA
>JASGGE010000211.1:0-3727 GCA_047605205.1 Siphonobacter sp. | reverse complement strand
AATCACTTACCCCCCGCCAGATTGTAGCGGAACTAGATAAATACATTATTGGCCAAAAAGAAGCCAAAAAGAATGTGGCCATTGCCCTGCGAAATCGCTGGCGACGCATGAATGCCCCCACCGAAATGCAACGGGAAATCATGCCAAATAATATTTTGATGATTGGCCCCACCGGCTGTGGTAAAACGGAAATTGCACGCCGCCTGGCACAACTTGCCGAAGCTCCCTTCACAAAAGTAGAAGCCTCTAAATTTACCGAAGTTGGGTATGTTGGTCGGGACGTAGAAAGTATGGTTCGGGACTTAGTTGAGCAGGCCGTTCATATGGTTCGGGCCGCAAAAAAGGAATCGGTTAAAGAACGGGCGGCCCAGGCCGTTGAAGAAGTTATTCTGGATGCTTTAATTCCTCCGGTAAAAAATCCTGCCGGTTTTCAAACCAATAAACTTGAGCTATCTGAAAATCCTTCCGATTCTGAAATCAATGAACGTACTCGCGAACGGTTCAGAGCAAAAATTCGAAATGGTGAAATCGACTCTAAAAAAATAGAGATCGACGTTCAGCAGAGTGCCTCTCCTAATATTGGTGTTATGGGTGGCCCCTTTGATGAAAGTTCCATGATGAATATTCAGGAAATGCTTTCAGGAATGATGCCCAAACAACGCAAAAAACGGAAAGTAACCATTGGTGAAGCCAAACGTATTTTGCTGGAAGAAGAAGCTGCCAAGTTAATAGACATGGATGAGGTAAAGGAAGAAGCCATCCAAAAAGCAGAAAACCTTGGGATTATCTTCATTGATGAAATTGATAAAGTAGCCGCTAAAAGTGGCGGATCGGGCCCGGATGTTTCGCGTGAAGGAGTACAACGAGACTTACTTCCTATTGTTGAAGGGTCGACCGTTAATACTAAATATGGCGTGATTCATACGGATCACGTATTATTCATTGCCGCCGGTGCGTTTCATGTGGCTAAACCCAGTGATTTGATACCTGAATTGCAGGGACGTTTCCCGATTCGGGTTGAGTTACAACCGCTAGTTAAAGCTGATTTTGTTCGTATTCTGAAGGAACCTCGTAACGCACTGACACGCCAATACGAAGCCATGCTAAAGGCCGAAGGCGTTGCTTTAACTTTCGGGGATGATGCCCTGGAAGCCCTGGCTGAAGTGGCTTTCCAGCTAAATACTGAAGTTGAAAACATTGGAGCACGCCGTTTACAAACGGTAGTAAGCCAGCTCCTGAACGATGTTTTGTTTGATATTCCCGACGAAATTGGGCCAAATGCACACATTGTCGTCAATAAAGAAATGGTTGAACAACGGCTGACAGGTCTGGTTCAAAATCGGGATCTGAGTCAATATATTCTCTAATTTACAGAGCAGCAAAAAAGTAATTTTGCTGCTCTGCCTTTTCTGCCTTATGGTTGTTTTAGGTATTATTCTGATTGTTATCGGAGCCATTGCTTTTATGGTTGGCTGGACCATCCTGCAAAAACGCCGGAGCTGGCTAAAAACGACTGGCCTCACAGCCGGGCTGGTTGAAGATGGTAAAGTTATTTATGAAGTTAACGGCCAACGATATGGCTTAAAAGTAACCAGCACCAATTTAAACGGACGACGTATCCCGGTCCGATATTCGCTGGCTACTCCTGGTCAGGCACGGCCATACTCTCCGGCAGCCACCTGGGTAGCTCCTGCATTCTTTATGTTATTGGGTTCAGGTTTAATGTTTACCGGCATAGGGCTCATTCAAGGATAAGCCTTCCGATGAAACTTCTCGATTTACAGAGTCCGGATTACTCGATCCACAGCAGAATTTCAATCAGTATCTATCTTTTTTCAGAAAGCCGAAAATTCCTTTTTTAACAGGTTTAGGATAACATAAAAGTGAAGACTCCGGTGGCTTACGGAAAATTGGAACCTGAAGGCCAAAGTAAAACTCCATTCCTTTCGGGCTTCCGATATTAAAGGTAGAGAGAATATTATCTGAGCCAAAATAAAGTAAACCCAACCGAACTCCCACGCCTAAAGCCAACCGGCTATAGTTATCTGTCAATGAAACTGGTACCGCTACCTCTATCCACTTATTTTCATACCGCGGCGTTAGGGCTAAAACCGACGGACTGGTAAATGCTATTTTATTGCTGGATGTTATACAGTGTAGTAATAAGGCGTTTACATAAATTTTATCTTTCAGATGATAGTCAATACTGGCCTGAAGGCTAGTCGGTAATAAGGCATGATACGAATACACTCTTTCATCATCAGATACGCCTAGTGTTTGGTTGATGGCGTATTTCATACCGTCTACTCCTTTTACGTTGTCAAAGTAATCTTCATCAACGAGTAGATTCTGCCTTTGTACGTTATACGCATAAACATAGGCTGGGTTTCGATAATGTACTCGCCCAATGTCGAGCAAAGAAATGCTAATCCGGTATAGATACTTATTTTGGGAAGCATCACGCTTTTGCTGCCCTTTTTCGCGATACGAATATTTTAGTGCGTCCGGACGGTACTCGTATACCATTCCTAAATCGGCTCCCCACCCTGCTCCTGCCGCAGCACGCCCTAAAAGCCAGGCTGGTGTAAACCTAAAATTACGATAAGAGCCTTCATCCGTAATTCCATACTGAGCAGAGATGTTATTCAACAAAATATTATTTTTATCAACGACTAATGGATCATTAACAAACTCGTAATCAATATTTTTTGCTAATAAATGCCCATTGTGTAACCCTATTAATCGCTTTATGGTTATGCCAATTTTCCAGAATTCATCTTCATTATCCAACAGTACCCTTCCGTATGTTCCTGATAATTCAGCCATTCCGTTACTATTGATATTGAGTTTATTCCCAAAATCTTCCGCCTGAATTAATTCCGGTTGGGTAGTACCGTGTCTTAAAATACGAGCGACAGATTCTGATGTATTGGTAAGCGAAATGCCTGCCCTCACCCGAGTTCCTAAGGCAATAGAGTGCTTATCATTGATGGTATAAAGTAAACCTGGCCCCCGAACTTCGGCTCCGGCCCGTAAATGTTTTGTTCGGCCATTTAGTTTTTCACGCAGATAGGTTTCATCGTCAAACAGAATTGCCCCATGTATATTCCGATATTTATTCGAAACCGTATTGGTCATTACACCAACAATAGAATAGGGAGCATTCCAGACCAGATAGTTATTGTAAAGATAATTTTCATACCCTGCCAGATGAATTTGTAGCTTGTAACGAGAGTCAGCAACCTGGGCGGGATTTAGGTAGACGCCGTGTATACCTGCGTAATTACTACTACTTTGTCCTAGCAAATACTGAGCGGAGGATATAACCGAGGAATTAATAAAAAAAATAAAGAAAAATACTTTTTTCATGTAAAAGGTTAAAAGGCGATTAGATTCAATACGAAACAATCAGGCCTGATATTGTTTTATTTCGTTAAATATGATTTTCTTTAAATAAGTTAACTAGCTTTAAATCTGATAGTTATCAAACAAGTTCTGGGTAACGTACAATTTTTTTGTTGTTAAATTAATATGAACTCTTTGTTTTTTGAAGTTCATACTGATATTCGACCGAAAGAACCCGTAAATTTGCACTCTCTGGCTCGGAAACACTTAAAAAATTTCCGAGATACCCATTTGAAACAAATTACCTAGCACGGGCTTTACCATTCATATGAAACGTATAGCAGTATTTACTTCCGGCGGAGATGCACCAGGTATGAATGCC
>JASGGE010000210.1:0-3817 GCA_047605205.1 Siphonobacter sp. | reverse complement strand
AGTATGAAATTGACAAAGAAACGGGCTTCCTGAAAATTGATCGTCCGCAGCTTTTTTCAAACTCAATGCCCTGTTTGTACGGATTTATTCCACAAACCTATTGTGGTGAAGAAATCGCCCGTTTTGCAACGGAGCAATCAGGCCGCGAAGTTCCTGAGGGTGACGGTGACCCACTGGATATCTGCGTACTAACAGAAAAAGAAATTCCCCACGGAAATATTATTCTTCAGGCTATCCCCATCGGAGGAATCCGCCTGATCGACAAAGGTGAAGCAGATGACAAAATCATCGCCGTTTTAAAAAATGATGCTCTGTATGGTTCCTGGAAAGATATTTCAGATTGCCCGGACAGTGTATTACGTCGTTTGGTACACTACTTCCTGACGTACAAAAATATCCCTGGTGAACAACAGGCTGTCATTGAAATTGACTCGGTATACGGCCGTGATATTGCTCACGAAGTAATCCGTAAAAGTCGTCAGGATTACCGTACCTTAACGGCGGTTCCTACAATCTAGGCTGTCATTGAAAATATTCTCATTTATCGGGAATAAGAACGGTTTAAAAACGGCACCGTATTTTCGCCTTTTATCCCAGTCTTTTCCCGTTCAGACTTTTAACAAGCCCGTTTGTCAACGGGCTTGTTATTTTTGGTATGATTGATACAATATGGCTCTAATAACCCTTTCCAACATTTAGTATACCGCATATGTTACAATTTCTGAAATACGTCCTCGCAACGCTAGTCGGGCTGGCTATCTTTTCGATTGTGGCTTTACTACTTATCATTGGCTTTGCTTCCATAGCTAGCTCAAGTGATGAAAAGCCAATTGAGGACGAAACAGTCCTGAAGTTAGATTTAAACAAACCTTTTACTGAGCACGACAATACCGAAAATCCTTTTGCTGGTATGGGAGGCCCATTTGCTCAGGAAAGCGTCATTGGAGTAGTTCAACTGAAAGAAGCTTTGGCAAATGCCAAGCTTGACTCAAAAATCAAAGGCATTTACCTGGAAGCGACTCATCCTTCGGCGGGATGGGCCTCTGTTGAAGAAATTCGGGAAACCTTAGCTGACTTTAAAAAATCAGGTAAATTTATTTACGCTTACGGAGAAACATACTCAGAATCAGGATATTACCTTTCTTCAATCGCTGATAAACTTTATGTTAATCCGGCTGGAGGTATTGATTTTAACGGCTTAAGTGCTGAATATGAATTCTACAAAGGCACTTTTGATAAACTTGATATTAAGCCCGTTATTTTTCGGGTGGGAACCTACAAAAGTGCCGTAGAACCCTTCTTCCGGGAGAATATGAGTGATGCCAGTCGCCAGCAAACACAATCGTTCTTACATTCAATTTACGGACAGGTTCTAGCCGATATTTCGAAAAGCCGTGGCATAACGGTGCCTCAGCTTAAAACCATTGCTGATTCTCTCGGAGCCGCCGAACCACTCGATGCCCTGCGAAACAAGATGGTTACCAACGTAGGGTATGCCGATGAATTTGAGTCTGAAATCCGGAAAGCATTGAAGTACGATCCGGATAAGAAGATTGAATACGTAAATCTGGCAAAATATCTGAAAGCTCCTAAACAAATTAAGAGTCCGAACACAGACAGTAAAATCGCGGTTATTGTAGCTCAGGGTGAAATTGTAGACGGTGATAATGATAATAGCGGACAAATTGCCTCCCAAAAAACAGCTGCTGAAATTCGGAAAGCACGTAAGGATAAAAACGTAAAGGCTATTGTTTTACGGATTAACTCTCCTGGTGGGTCAGGGCTTGCTTCTGAAGTGATGTGGCGGGAAATTCAATTAGCAAAAGAACAAAAACCAGTAGTGGCGTCAATGTCTGATTATGCGGCTTCGGGTGGTTACTATCTGGCGATGGGCTGTAATAAAATTGTGGCTCAGCCCACAACGATCACGGGTTCAATCGGGGTATTTTCATTGTTCTTCCGTATTGATGAATTCACTAAAAACAAATTAGGAATCACCTTCGACCGCGTGAAAACCAATGCTCACTCTGATTATCCTTCCATTACCCGCGACTTGGATGAGTTTGAAAAGACTCGTTTCCAAAAATCCACGGATCGGTTTTATGAAGTATTCACTTCCAAAGCTGCTCAGGGTCGTCATATGCCCGTTGAGAAACTACGTGCTATTGCAAGCGGCCGGGTTTGGTCAGGTTTGGAAGGCAAACAAAACGGATTAGTTGACGAGTTGGGTGGATTAGAAAAAGCCATTCAGATTGCCGCTTCTGAAGCTAAATTGAAAGATGGAGAATATCGGGTTCGTTATCCAGCGAAAAAAGATTTCCTCCAGACCCTCTTCAATAATGCCAGTGATGAAGAAGAAGCTCGTATAATGCAGGCCACCTTCGGCGACCTGGTTCCGTACGTCAAGCAGTTGAAAAAACTGCAAATGATGACCGGTCTTCAAACTCGCTTACCTTACGAACTTCGTATCAAGTAATTGAATTTATTGTACAAGAAAGCCTCGTATGCGTGCATACGAGGCTTTCTTGTATTTCGATTTATAAGCCTTTCCGCATGGTATAGTGCTGTATTTCGCCAAAAAGCAGATAACTGGTTTGTGTAATGGTATATCCTAATGCTTTATAAAATGGAACGGCCTTTTCGCGAGCTTCCAGTATTATTTCCTGAATACCTTTTTGCTTTGCCAGATTTTCCAGATGTAGCATTAATGCTTTTCCAAGCCCTTTGCCCTGAGCCAGCGGCGATACCGCTACACAACGCACCTGCCCGGTCTGTTCCGTATTTTGTTGTAGTCGGGCTACGGCCAGTGTTCTGCCTTCCGCATCATAAACAGCAGCATGAATTACCTGTTCTTCATCGGGTAAGATTTCGCTTCCAGGAGGCTGATTCCAGGGTTCACGTAATACTTCAAATCGTAAACGATAATAGGCAGCCCATTCTTCAGGCGACTGAGGCGATCTTATTTCCATAACAAAATAATCGGGCTATTTCAGTGGTAGGCCATTCCTGCTGCTTGTAGAACCCACTCGTAGTAACTAAGGTTTGTAAAGCCGTTTCCGTAAAAAGAGGTTTTCCGCAGCCTTCGTGCAATACGCCTACCTGAGTAGCTATTTCTTCTTCGATAAAAACCTTCCCCCTGAACTTCAGAATTCGACGCACTTCTTTTAGCATTGGTTCCGGAAAAGAAAATTCATGCAAGGCATTCAGGATTAATGCTTTATCGGCAATCTGATCGGGTAAGGGAATATTGGTTTCAGTATTAATAACAGGTATAAAATGACTTGTCGTAACTTTTTGCAATTGCTTTTCCCAGAACTGAATCCCTGCTTGTATCTCATCAGAATTTAGTACCTCGGCATTTTGTTCTACTAAATAAAAGGTAAGGTGGTCAATAGTCGTACCAAAACCTATTTCCCAAACACCACCACCACAGCCTAAACTGACGATAGTTTCTCCAGGCTGAAAATTAAAATACCGGAGAAGCTGATTCATGTTATCTATATTTATGAAAAGAGCAGTATAGGTTAACATAACTGCTCTTGATTATTAGACTCTTATAACAATAACCCCGCAATAGTAGCACTCAGGTAACTGGCTAATGTACCCGCAATTAGTGCTTTAAAGCCTAGCTTTGCCAAATCGGCTCGTCGAGTTGGGGCTAATTCTCCAATTCCTCCTACCTGAATAGCAATAGAACTGAAGTTTGCGAATCCGCAAAGGGCAAAACTAATAATAGCAACCGTTTTGGGGTCCAGCGTTTCTTTGATCTTAATAAGATCCAGATAGGCTACAAATTCGTTTACTACCATTTTCGTGC
>JASGGE010000209.1:0-3949 GCA_047605205.1 Siphonobacter sp. | reverse complement strand
GGACGGGTTGTCTCGGTAAGCAGTATTTTCGTAAGTGCCTCTAATGAAATTGGTGCATTTGAGTCTGGATTAATGGCTAAAACATTTGGTACTATTCACTCCGTTATCATTGGTAGTGGATTTACCTTAATACTGGTAATTATTATTTGGGCAAGAACCAAAGAGTTATTAAAAGTGAAACTCATTTAAGGCAGAATCGGCTTCCCTTCAGGGAAGCCGATTCTGCCTTAATCCATTATTCAAAAATTTTTAATCCGAAGTATCCAAGAGCGAGCCAAAGCAATCCTTTAATCAGAAAGAAGAAAAAGCCTGCCCAACCCAATCGCTTAAGCCAACCTTTCCAGCGAGGCGTTATTTCATTCATGACTTTTCAATTCATTAGAGCAGTTCTATTCTGACTCAAAATTCGCCAAAAAACACTTACTCACCGAACACTTCTGTATTTTTATTTGGCTTCATCAGATATTTACTAAATACACTTTCGGGTTTACCTTCATATTGCCGCACGGTTAACCCATATTCCTCAAGGGTATTCCCATTCTGATTAATCTCTCCTAATGTTGACTTATTGATATGGCTAGCACTCTGGTATTTCCCAATAGGTACCAAGAGCATAACTTTAATTGCATACTGGGCGGCGAATAGGCAAACCCCCAAAAGCATTAGTATACGAGCATTGAGCTTATTATTTTTCAGGTAATAAACAGTATTTGCACTTATACCCACCCATAGCATCCAAAAAGAAGCTAATGCAAAACGGTTCCCAAAATCGTTAACCGGTCCTACGTAAATAAAACTTCCTGCACTAATTACAAGTGCCGCAAGCCAGAAAACCGGTTGTTTAACTATAGTAAAAAAAGACGTTTGCTTATTTACATAGTATGCTGCTAACAGATAAACGCCCCAGTTAAGAAAGAAAAAAACAACCATTTTACCAACATTCGGTAAGTACCAGCCTGACATTTCCAAATCGGTATGGCCCGTTAAATAAAAAGCCATTAGTAGTAAACCTGGCAGAAATGCACATATCTGAATCAGGTCATTCCGTAAATTCCCATTTCGCAGCCAGGCATAAAAAGCCCATGGCAAAATACCTAATGCAGCTACGCTAGCCCATAAGGGTAAGGGGATTATGGCCATTATCACCCAGGAGAAAGATAGCTGTTTTTGAATGGCTTTATAAGCCATTCCGATGACAATCCACGTTCCTAAAACGTGTTGAGGAATGTACAAAATACTCGGTAAGACTGAATCATAAAGCAAGGGAATTAAAATAGCATGAGCCTTGTAAGTAAGAAATACTCCATTATTACTCCATGCATGTATGAGTTTCTCCCCATGAATCAGCCTAAAAATACCAACCGGAACATTAACCAGCCAAAGTAGATTTCCGGAAAAAAGAAAACCAATTATTACCCAGAGGGTCTTTCCGCCTAAGTCATATACCCACAGACAGGCAAGCCATAACCCCAGGCAAGTCCATAAAAAACAAGTTAGCAGAGCTCCCGAAACACCCATTAGTTTACCTGCCAAAGCCGGAACCAGGTAATATGCCAGATAATAGCAGAAATAATGTGAATCAGTATAAACAACTGGCCAGGGCTTCCGAATAAGGTCGTTTAGAATCAGATTGTGTTTTCGCCAGTCACCTACTTGTGTCAGTAACTCGCCTGCTCCTGACAGAGTCGTAAGCCCTAATGATACAAGCAAAAGAACAAGGAGTACTTTCGGGGGGAAATAAGTTTCGTGCTCCCAGTTACTGGTTTTATAAGCCTTCCAAAGGCCAATTAGTAAACACGCCAGGGCTATAGCGGCAAATTCTACTCTTATCCAGCTACTGATAAACACAATAAACGGTATCAGTACATAGAATATACTCAGGCCAGTTAAGTGGCGGGTTTTCATGTAAGCACAACAGGTTTCAGCATCTCAACGTATAACTTAATGCCTTCTTCAATTTCATTAAGATAGATAAATTCATCAGCCTGATGCGAACGAGCAGAATCGCCGGGGCCCATTTTTAGCGAAGCACAACCAATAACGGCCTGATCTGAAGTAGTTGGTGAGCCGTACGTTTTACGCCCCAATGCTATACCAGCCTGTACGATAGGATGTTCCATCGCAATGCTGGAAGGTCGTAAACGAATTGAACGAGCCTGTACTTCCGACTTCATATTGGCCTGAATGATTTCGTATGTCTCTTCAAGGGTATACTGATCCGTAACCCGCACATCAAGTGTGAAGTGGCAGGTAGCTGGAATAACATTGTGTTGACGGTTCTCGGTATTGATCACCGTAGCTGTCATTTTCATTTTTCCTAAGGTTGGAGATTCCTTGGCAAACGAATAGGAACGCACCCAGGCGATATCATCCAAAGCAATATAAAGGGCATTTTCACCTTCTTCCCGAGCAGCGTGGCCTGCTTTTCCCTGAGCCATACAGTCAAGAACCAGAAGCCCTTTTTCTGCCACTGCCAAATGCATCAAGGTAGGTTCACCCACAATAGCAAAATCAACAGGCCCCAGTTTCCCCGAGTTCCAGAGTAACTCCATTCCATCTTTACCTGAAACTTCCTCTTCTGAAGAAGCTGCAAAAACAATATTGTATTTTAAATCCGTACGATGATAGAAGTAACAAAACGCCGCCAGTAACGAAACCAGACAACCACCAGCATCATTAGAACCTAATCCAAACAGTTTACTTTCTTCTACTAATGGATTAAAAGGGTCAAGTGTCCACTTTGGATTAGGCTTTACTGTATCGTGATGAGAATTTAGCAAAACCGTTGGTAAATCAGGATTGTAGTGCTTGTTTTTAGACCACAAATTATTGTTCAGGCGGCTAAAAGGCATATTTCGCTCCCGAAAAAACTCTTCAATCAAATAGGCCGTCTGCTCTTCTTCTCTGCTAAACGAAGGAGTAGCAATAAGCCGTTTCAATAATTCGATGGAGTCACTGGTGAGCGTTTCTAGTAAATTAATCATACACAAGAGATTAAAAAGAATCAGGGCTGATCCTTTTTATGAACGTAAGAAATCGGCAAACCGTATGGCCAGATTTTCAATATCATCGTAGCGAGCTATTTTCTGAACCCACTCCGAAGGAATTCCTTTAAAATCATAATATAGCCCCGCCAGTCCGCCAGTCACTGAACCTGTTGTATCGGCATCATCGGCCAGGTTAACGGCTTTTAAAACCGCTTCCGAGTAAGAATTTGTAGTCAGGAAGCTCCATAAAGCGGCTTCCAATGAATGTAAAACGTAGCCAGAAGAATAGATCTCTTTTTCTGTTAGTTGAGTAATATCTTCTTTCGTAATGCGGTGAAAGAGCTCCGCTTCGTCGGGAGGGCACACTTGTTCAATAAAAGTATTTTGCTGAATAGCACGATACGCTTCTATTTTCTCTTTCCCTGCTAACAATTGCTGAGCAAAACTCACCAGCATGTAGCACGCAATAGAAGAGCGTATGTGACCATGGGTAATGCTCGAAACCTTACGAACCACTTCAAAACGTTCTTGCTCGCTTAGCTCCTGATATTGAAAGTAAAAAGCCAGTGGCATGATTCGCATCAACGAGCCATTTCCATTGCATAGTTCGCTGGTTTCGCCCGCCTGTACAGGATCAACCCCCTTCTCTATACGATCTAGTGCATTACGAGTGGAGATACCAATATCAAAAACTGAGCCATGAGCCGTCCATTCACCAACTAAATACCAATTCAGAAAACGATTCCCTAGTTGCTGGTAATTGAGTCCCTGAATAATTGCTTCTACCGTCTGAAAGGTTAAGGCACTATCGTCCGACCAGGTTCCGGCCGGTTGATGGTGCGTACCGTAGCCTCTTAGGCCTTCTACCGGTTTATTTTTCAGAAAGTTACGGGTGGTAAACTCTACGGGCACGCCCATTGCATCGCCTACGGCAGTACCAAACAAAAATCCTTGTATACGAC
>JASGGE010000208.1:0-4010 GCA_047605205.1 Siphonobacter sp. | reverse complement strand
GGAAGCAGGTAAAAACACCTGCCAGAAGAACTTTTCTTAGCATAAAATTCGGTTTTTTACAACAATGAGGTACTTAAAGATAGCCATTAAACCTTAAAAGCCAAAACGCCACCCAAAAGACGGGTGGCGTTTTAATAGGTTCTCAAGATATGTTAAGTTAGTAATAATTACTTATAAAACTTGACTTTCATGCACTTGACTTCCTAATACTAAAGTCATGATTGAGTGAAAAATAATTTTATAAATTTTTACCAAAACATACGCTCAAACTGTCTTCTCCCTGATAGCCATAATTATCGATCGGTTCGTAGCCGTTCGTCTGATATAGCGTAATGGCTTCGGGCTGGCGTATTCCGGTCTCTAGCACTATTCGCTGATAACCCAATACTCGGGCGTGTTGTTCAAGAGCTTGTAGCATTGCCTTTGAAATACCTTTGCGTCGGAAAGCTTCCTGTACAAACATTCGCTTAATCTCGGCCACACCGGGCTCAAAAGGCCTCAAAGCACCACAGCCAACCGCCTGACCATTAATTCGAGCGATCAGAAACCCTGCCCCCGCCCCATCGGCTTCCGCGGGCGTGTATTCACTGGCAGCGAAGAAAGGATAACGCCTTTGCAGTTCCTCCACTGCTTGCCGGAGTAATTCGGTGGCATCCTCGGAATGAACTGACTCTGCTGCTACCTCAATCATCTTATAAATTTTCAAAAATCCGCTCCGAAGATACTTCGTATCCAATTTTCGCTTTCAGTTCTGAGATGTGTACACGTTCCTGTTCGGTCGTATCTCGGTAACGGATGGTTACGGTACTATCTTCAAGAGTCTGATAATCAATAGCAATACAAAATGGCGTTCCAATCAAGTCCTGACGGGTATACCGCTTCCCGATACTATCGCGTTCTTCATAAAATACGTTGAAGTCGTATTTCAGCATATTCTGAATTTCACGAGCTTTATCCGGTAAGCCGTCTTTTTTCACTATGGGTAATACAGCTACCTTAACAGGAGCAATTGCTGGATGAAGTTTCAGGTATACCCGAGTCTTGCCGTCTTCTGATGTCTCTTCAGTGTAGGCATTCGAGAAAACGGCCAGGAATAAGCGATCAGCCCCTACCGAAGTTTCAACAACGTAAGGAATATAGTTTCCGTAAGGCTTACCATCTTCATTGAGGTCATTATCAAAGTACTGCTGCTTTTTACGCGACAATTCCTGATGGTTTTTTAAATCAAAATCTGTTCGGGAGTGAATCCCTTCCATTTCACGGAAACCAAATGGAAACTGATATTCAATATCAACAGCCGCGTTAGCGTAGTGTGCCAGTTTATCGTGTGGTTTAAAGCGAAGCTTTTCTGCGGGAATACCCAGGGCCTGATGAAATTTCATACGGGTGTTTTTCCAGCTTTCATACCATTCCATTTCCGTACCTGGGCGGCAGAAAAATTGCATTTCCATTTGCTCAAACTCCCGCATACGGAAGGTAAACTGCCGGGCAACAATTTCATTCCGGAAGGCTTTTCCAATCTGGGCAATTCCGAATGGAATTTTCATTCTTCCTGTTTTCTGAACGTTCAGAAAGTTTACAAAAATCCCCTGTGCCGTTTCAGGACGGAGGTAAATTAAACTAGCGTCGTCCGACACGGCTCCTACCTGCGTAGAAAACATCAGGTTAAACTGGCGAACTTCCGTCCAGTTAGCAGTACCAGAAATCGGGCAAAAAATGCCTTCTTCAATGATCAGTTCCCGTACGCCTTCCAGATCGTTCGCGTCCAGCAAACGGCCCATCTGGCTTAACAGGGCGGCACCACGTTCTGAATGACCATTGTTTGTATATTCTTCTGCTTTCGCTTCAAGTAACTGATCGGCCCGATACCGTTTTTTAGAATCCTTGTTATCAATCATCGGATCATTAAAAGAATCGACGTGACCAGAGGCTTTCCAGGTAAGAGGGTGCATAAAAATGGAAGCATCAATACCCACGACATTATCGTTGAGCATCGTCATGGCTTTCCACCAGATATTTTTCAGGTTGTTTTTTAACTCAACCCCGTACTGACCATAATCGTATACGGCCTGTAAACCATCATAAATTTCGGAGGAAGGAAATACGAACCCGTACTCTTTAGCGTGGGCGATGATATCTTTCAGGGATCCAGCAGGTTCTTTCTTTTCTTCAGCCATAAGGCAATGATTCGAAAATCACGTTTAGGGAAAATTTCAATTCGGGGGGCAAAGATAGAATAATGCCCTAAAAGTTTGTGAGTTTAGGGTTTAGAGTTTGTGGGTTACCCATCAACAAATAACTGTCAAGCACACGTCGTGGCTGCTGTCTTGACAAATCACCGATAAAGGCTTAATGCTCTTCAACCTGAATGGTAATGTCGTGCGGGGCAGGTTCATCGCCACCAAAGTATGGATAGAGCCGATAATGAATTAGCCCGGTAGTTTGCGTACATCCCCGGCTCATGGTGAATTCCTGGCCATTGAAGGTGAAGAGATAATGATCTTCTTTTACTTCGACCTTGTATTCATAAGCCTTACCAAGTTCGGCGGTACCCAGTTCCTGTGAGTTTCTAACCCCGTTTACATAACAATAGGCATAAATATGGAGTTGGTTATTCTGCCAGTTCCAGCCAAACCGAGCACTATTCTGTTGATGCAGACTATTGCAATCTGAAAAACCAATAAGCTTATTAATATCCCCCTGATTAATAGGATCAACTGTGGTATAAATGGCCGATTCATTGAATGTAACAGCGGCACTAATGGAGCTTTTGTTGAGTATACTCAGGCCTTCCTGTTGGCTATAATTGTTGCCTGCCTTAATGAGATAGACAACCGTATAATCATGGTCTTTTGTACAGGATAAAAGACAGAGAAAACAAAACAGTAAGTAAGGTAAGGGTTGCTTCATAGATTGCTCAGAACAACAATGAGGAAATGAATATAATAGGTACGTCTTTTACAACGTTACAGCTTTGTAAAAAACACAAATTCCTACCGATTTCCATAATAGACTGATTCATTTTCCTTTACGGATGACTTACATCCTTCATAAATCAAAATAGTTGCTTATCCGTATCTTCGTGTTTCCGTTAGGGTAAAAGGCTTTGTACCATTCAAGCCATTCTCGCTATATTCTCATAAGAACCCATGAAATATCTGTTTTCTTTCTTACTTGGCAGTTTAATTTTTATTACCTCCTGTAAAAAACACGATACTTCTGAGGAAGATACCTATACGTTAGTCTGGTCTGATGAATTTAACTATACTGGCCTCCCCGATTCAACCTATTGGTCCTATGAAGAAGGGGCCCTCCGCAGCCAGTCTGCTTATTATCAGAACGCCCGTTTAGAGAACAGTAAGGTTGATAATGGCCTGCTTACCATTACGGCCCTAAATGATAGTATTAGTACAGGCCCCATTTCTTCGGCCAGTGTTATTACCAAAGGAAAAGTAGATTTTAAATACGGTAAACTGGAAGTTCGGGCAAAAATGCCTTCGGCTAAAGGAACCTGGCCTGCTATCTGGACACTCGGCACCAACCGGGAAGTGGTGGGTTGGCCCACATGCGGAGAAATTGATATTGTTGAGTGCCTGGGTAACTTGCCTCAATATGTGTTCGGCAGTATTCACAAAGCTAATACCGAAGGCACCGATAATTACATTACTACTCCTTATTTAGCTACTACCGATTTATATACTGATTTCCATACCTATGCTATCGTTTGGTCTGAAACAGAACTTAAATTTTATTTTGATGATGTCAATTACGTAACCTACACGTCCGATCAGATGCCTGCTGCCGAGTGGGAAGCCTTCCAGAAAACACATTATTTATTATTAAACCTGGCAGTAGGTGGTACTTATAGTGGGACAATTGATTATACAGCATTTCCCATGACTTACCAGATTGATTATGTCCGGTACTATAAAAAAGATGAGTAACCCTATTGCTGAAACAAATTGGGATAGTCAGTGATAATGCCATCAACATTTGCCTTTACTAAATAA
>JASGGE010000207.1:0-4109 GCA_047605205.1 Siphonobacter sp. | reverse complement strand
GTATGACAGTATCTTGCGGACAACGCGGTTCCTTATATAACCGCTTATAATCCACACCACTGCAATCGCTCGCGAAACAGGGTCACCAGACATTAGTAAATTAATCGCTTTCTGATCTAATTCCCGGATTTGATTACTGGCGATATAATCATCTAAGTCAGGCAATTGCAGATTCATCAAAACAGCATTATGATGACCTTCTTTTCCTTGAATTACTACTTCTAAATACCTTTCTGCTAGTGATATTATAGCCCGTATTTTATGTTGTACGATTTGTATCTTAAACGGGTTATCGTCTACTAACAGAATATGGATACCTGTTAAATTGGCAAGATTTTTTAGTGTGAGGGTCATGTGGCAGCATAACTTAAATTAAATAAGAATAGCATTTTCAATGCTTCTTTTCTTATAAAAGATACCTAATGGTGAAAAACATATCTAAAGTAGAACAAAAAAAAATCTTATTCTACTTTTTTAAAGATATTTTTAATGAATAGTCAGTTTCATATCCTTCCTGGATGAATGTTTATATTGTATGTATTTCCATACTTATAAGTAACCATTAATCGTTATTTATGTTTAATTACTCTAGATTATGAACAATCCACAAAATGGTATTGATTAGTATAAAAATGAAAAAATCCGGCCTCTCGACCGGAGTTTAATTATGAAATAGTGTAAAAGGTCTTCACCAACTTACCACATTACCCAGGTATCCTTGCTTCCACCACCCTGGGAAGAATTAACTACCAGAGATCCTTTCCGTAGTGCAACACGGGTTAAACCGCCCGGAATAACATTAATCCCATCACCGTAAAGAATATAAGGTCTCAAATCTACATGTCGTCCTTCAATTGAATTCTCTACCAAACAAGGTACTCGTGATAATGAAATAGTAGGCTGAGCAATGTAATTGCGTGGGTTTTCCTTAATCTTCTGACGGAATAATTCGTGCTGTTCCTTAGATGCCTTAGGCCCAATCAGCATTCCATAACCACCTGCTTCATTCGCTTCTTTCACTACCAGGTTTTCAATATTTTCGAGTACGTATTTACGATCATCCTCTTCTCCGCAAATATATGTTTGCACATTTGGAATGATTGGTTCTTCTCCCAAATAGTATTTGATAATCCGGGGAACATAAGCATAGATTACTTTATCATCTGCTACGCCCGTTCCGGGAGCATTTGCTAATGCAACTCTTCCTTTTTTGTAAACGTCAAAAATACCTGGAATTCCAATCAGAGAATCAGGATTAAATGCCTTAGGATCAAGGAAAGTATCATCAATCCGGCGATAAATTACATCTACAATCTGAAAGCCTTTTGTGGTACGCATCTTCACATATCCATCATGTACAACCAGATCCCGGGCATCTACTAGTTCAGCTCCCATTTGTTGTGCCAGATAAGAATGCTCAAAATAAGCCGAGTTATAAATACCTGGCGTTAAGACACATACTGTTGGGTTGGGCCGGTCAGAAATAAACTGGAGCATTTCAAGCAAGCGACTAGGATAATCTGACACCGGGCGAACATCGGTACTGGCAAATACTTCAGGAAAGGTTTGTTTCAACAGTTCGCGGTTTTCCAGCATATACGACACTCCCGACGGACAACGCAGGTTATCTTCCAAAACCATGTACTCCCCATTATCACCTTTGATTAAATCTGTTCCGGTAATATGGCACCAAATACCTTTAGGCGGCTTTAAACCAATACAAGGTTTCAGGAAGCATTTTGAGGACTCTATTAATTCCCGCGGGACAACACCGTCATTCAGAATTCGTTGCTCGTTATAAACGTCATCAATAAATAGATTCAATGCTGTAATTCGCTGAATTAACCCCTTTTCTAGTCGGCTCCAGTCATTGGCAGGGATAATTCTGGGAATAATATCAACGGGCATAATCCGTTCAGTACCCTCATTTTCAGAATATACATTGAAGGTAATACCCATGGCCATTAGAGCCCGTTCGGCGGCTTGCTGGCGTCTGATCATTTCGCCGTAGGAAAGCTGTTCGCTACGTTGTTTAAATGCTTCATAGCCTTGACGGACGTTACCGTTTTCATCAAACATTTCGTCAAAAAAACCTTCTGTCTGATAGTTGTTATACGAAAACTGCATGGACATATAATCTTAAAAAATGGAAGTAAACCCAATCAGGAACGGTAATAAAGCGTACCGATTCGGAAAAGTAACAAACAAGCTAGGGGAATACAAACATTTTCCCAAATTATATTCTGATATTATCAATAACTATTTCCCTACCTGAAGTCTGATTTTTTTTTCATATTAAACACGTAAGTCAATAGAAAAGTTAAGCTATTGATGTACAACTGTTTTGAGGCCTAGGTAAGGATTCAATACAA
The DNA here is from genome assembly GCA_047605205.1 of Siphonobacter sp. Taxonomy (GTDB): domain Bacteria; phylum Bacteroidota; class Bacteroidia; order Cytophagales; family Spirosomataceae; genus Siphonobacter. The sequence goes on along the minus strand of JASGGE010000207.1, from coordinate 1,737 downwards.
AAAAGAGGATCGGGGTTTTAGGCCGTCCTCTTGGGGTATGTATTTTGTAGTATCTATTTTTTTACAAAAGACAATGAAGCTGAATTAATAGAATATCTCAACTTGGTTGGTGGGGGGCCGTCGGTGTATACGTGCCCTAAATGAGCCCCGCACTGGCTACATTTTACCTCCATTCGAGCCATTCCATAACTACTATCTTTTGTTTCCTCAATGTTTTTTGAAACCGAAGGTTTGTAAAAGCTTGGCCAACCCGTGTTTGAATCATACTTAGTATCTGATCGGAAAAGCTCTGCTCCACAACATACACAGTGGTATACCCCTTTCTCACGATTATTTAAATATTTACCAGCAAAAGCCCGTTCGGTTCCTTTCTGGCGGGTAACATAATATTCTTCGGGAGTGAGTACCCGTTTCCACTCGGCATCTGTTTTCTGAACTGGATACGGTTTATCCTGAGCTTTAGCAGTAATGGCCAACAGCAATAAGCTACCCAGGAAATATCGTCTGTTCATATCAATCCTTTTTCGTTAGGTTAAAGTATGCAAAAGACCCTTCAAATGTTTCGGTCATTTACAATTTTTAACACTTTTATTGATTAGCAGCAAGTCGAGTCATCATCCCTTCTTTCATGGCATAATTAGAAACCCGGATATGCTTTAGGTGATATTTTCTAATTAAGAAAGCAATCAGGCAACTTGCCACCACAACCATATCAGCCCGATAGGCTTTCATACCCGGAATAGTTAGCCGTTCGGCCCGATCAGAAGTAATGAGCAATTCATACGTTTTTATAAATGACTCCATTGGAAGATCAAAAGCATTTTGCCCGGGTTCAGGCAAATAACCTAATAACCGCATGTAGTGAATATCGACCATGGTTTCAAAGGAACCGGCTGAACCAATTAACTCCAAAGGTTCATACTGGTGTACGGCATTTGTCAACGGCACTAGCTGCTGTTCCAGGTATTCGTTCAATTTTCCAATGGCATCAGGTAAGATCGGATCGGTTTGCTGAAAGCGGTCCATTAGACGTTGCCCTCCAATTTCAAAGCTTTGCTTCCAGAATACTTTTTCCTGGTTACAAAGAATAAACTCAACGCTTCCTCCACCAATATCAACTATCAGAGAAGTACTTTTTTTAAGAGAAACGGCCGTTTTTACGCCATCATAAATTAGGCTGGCTTCTTCTTCTCCGGGAATAACCGTTATCTTGAATTGAGTAGCTTTCAGAATCTGATCACAAAACTCATGCTGATTACGAGCATTGCGTATAGCACTCGTACCCAAGGCCCTGACCTCCTCTGGATTGATCTTATATTCATCCGTAATTTTCCGAAACTGCCTTAAAACCGTAACCGCCCGCTGCATTCCTTCTTCGCTGATGCGGCCCTCAGAAATTCCACCCTGACCAATTTTAGCGGGCTGGCTGCTGTCATGAATAATCTTCATAGAGGAACCTTCTAGCTCGGCAATCAGTAGCTGAAAGGTGTTTGTTCCTAAGTCAACAATAGCAATTCGTTTCATAAGGCATCAAGAAAACCCTGATTATGAACAGGTGAATGTTTTTTGAGTGGATAAAATGCGTAAAGCCTGCTTATAAAACGGGAACAATACGACAGCCAAAACACTTGGTAATTCTAGCAAAATGGATAGCAAATGTCTTGAAATTTCGAAACAATCCTCTATATTTGCAGTCCTGTTTTGGAGTAGAACCATTCAAAATACCGAATAAAACAT
>JASGGE010000206.1:0-4155 GCA_047605205.1 Siphonobacter sp. | reverse complement strand
AACGCCAACGTATGCTGAAGGTATGGCCTATTTCCGGCTATTGGATCAGAAATTTCCCCAGATGCAAATGCGTACGATGGGACAGACGGATTCCGGCGAACCACTTAGTCTGATTATTCTTTCCAATGACCAGCAGTTTGACCTTGCCCTGCAACGTAAAAAAGGAAAAACCATTTTATTGATTGATAATGCGATTCATCCGGGAGAACCCGACGGAGTGGATGCCTGCCAGGTATTACTCCGTGATCTTCTCACGCACAAGAATGGGATGCAACTGCCCGATAACCTGGTACTATGTGTAATCCCTTTTTATAATATCGACGGGTCACTGAATCGTAATTCATACAGTCGGGCTAATCAGACGGGCCCTAATTCATATGGCTTTCGGGCAAACGGGCAGAACTATGATTTAAACCGCGACTTTGTAAAGGCAGATAGTCGTAACGCTCAGGCTTTTACTGAAATTTTTCATTTGGCAGATCCTGATGTTTTTGTAGATACGCACGTGAGCAATGGAGCAGACTATCAGCACATTATGACTCTCATTACCACACAGCATTCAAAACTTGGTGGCAGCTTAGGAAACTTCCTGCATACTGAAATGGAGCCTTACCTGTACCAGAAAATGAAAGAAAAAGGCTTTCCGATGACACCTTATGTAACCAACTTCGGCCCCAACGTAACGAAAGAAGGTTTTAGTGGCTTCATTGATTATCCACGTTATTCAACGGGCTTCGCAGCAATGTTCCAGACCATTGGCTTCATGCCCGAAACGCACATGCTCAAAGCGTATGCTCTGCGGGTACAGTCTACCTATGAATTATTGCGTATTTGTATAGACTTCACCAGCATCAATGCTCAAAAAATCCGAACGCTTCGCAGAGAAGCCCGAGAAGCTGTCAAAACACAGACTGAATTTCCATTAGCCTGGAAAAAAGATACAACCCGATTCAATACCATTGAGTTTCTGGGCTATGAACATGGTTACCGCCCGAGTGAGGTTTCCGGCCAGCCCCGCTTATACTATGACCGGGCTAAGCCCTTTATGCTCAAGGTTCCTTACTACGACTATTTCATTCCGACGATAACGGCAAAACGCCCGGACGCCTATATTATTTCGCAAGCGTGGTGGCCCGTGATCGATCGTCTGAAAATGAATCAGGTCCAAATGAAACGGCTGGAACATGACACGACACTCACAGTAGATGCCTATCGGATCGAATCGTACCAAACGTCGCCACGAGCATATGAAGGACATTACCCGCATACAGATGTCAAAGTGAGCACCACCCCACAAACCATTCATTTCTGGAAAGGCGATTATTACATTCCCTGTAACCAGACCGCAAATCGTTACATTGTTGAAACACTAGAACCTACCAGCCCGGAAGGCTTCTTTGCCTGGAATTTCTTCGATTCAATCCTTCAGCAAAAAGAAGGATATTCTGATTATGTATTTGAAGATTTGGCAGCCGAGCATTTAAAAGCAAACCCTGACTTACGTAAAAAACTGGAGCAGAAACGAAACGAAGACCCTGCCTTTGCCAAAAATGGTCGGGCTCAGCTCAATTTTGTTTATCAGAATTCACCTTATTATGAACCTGAACACATGCGATATCCAGTCTTTAGAGTTGTAAAATAATCTCCGATCAATCAGTGTTTTAAGAAAGCGGGCTGTCAAAAGCAGCCCGCTTTTATTGCATTTAGGGCTCTGGATGAACAACTTGCCGTTTAATTACGCTTCTTGTCGCCACTTGAAAACAGAACCAGCCACTCTATGAAACTGCTTACCCTACTGATTGTCTTTTCCAGTATTGCTTCTCCAGCCTCTGCCAACCCTTGGGAAATACAGCAAACCGCCGATACCCTCCCTCAGGGGGTTGAAGATTTTCCCAGTTTAATTCAGTCTTCTCGTCCTGCTTTAGATAGTACTAAATATTTCACATATGCCTTAACGCTAGGGGGCGATTATCGAACAGGTAACGTAGAACGAGCTCTTTATACCATAGTGACTTCATTTGACTACCAAAAACCAAAATCAATTGTAGGGTTCTATACCTCACCCCGGTATACCTATGGGACGATCAGCGGAGAACTTCAGGAACGAGAACTCTTTCTGGATTTAAATGCTACACTCTGGTACTCGCAAAATGATATATACTTGATGGGATTCGGGGTGCATGAGGAAAGCAATTTGCGGGAAATTGCGAGCCGCTGGTATGGAGGTGCCGGAGCAGGCTGGCGAATTATTGGCGGCCGAAAACACCCGACAAGCAATGTTAAATTATCCGTTACGAATGCCCTTATCGCCGAATATACGAACTTTCTGAATGCTGAAGACGTAAATGTAATCCGAAATTCTACCCGCATTCGGTTCAGTGGTACATATAATAATTTGGCCTGGAATTCCTCTTTTTTCGTACAGCCTGCCTTCAATAGTCCCAATTTTCGCTGGAGCTCCTTAAGCACCTTCGCCTATTCAATCGGGAAACGACTGGCCCTTTCTTTAACTGTCGATCATACGTATGAAAGTGTCGTTCTTCCCGAAAAAAAACGAACCGATTTGCATTGGGCTTTTGGTCTGACTTTCAAGAATTAATAGCTTACTATATAACAATGAGCAACTCATAAGTATGGATTTTATGGTATTCGTTCTAATGCCGCTTCAATCCCTTTCTTAATCATTTGCCCGTATCCATCATCTATCAATTCACAAAGATGTTCCTGAGCTTTACGATAATGGATACGAGCATTTTCCCAATGTTGTAGCATTTCATGTGACTTTCCCAGATTTAAATACAGGGAAGGTAAAAATCTGGCAGCATCCGGGTGATCAGAAGCAAGTGCCTTATCCAGAGCAATCTGATTCCATTTTAGCTCATTATCTGGCTCAAACCTAGCCAGATAATGAGCTGCACAACTCGCTTCTAACACTGTATTTGCATCTTCCCAAGCCTTCATAAACAAACGTCTGGACTCTTCCGGACTATGACTTTCCAACATCATGCCTTCTACACAAAGGCGAGTAACTGGGTTCTCAGGATCAAAAATACTTTTTGTATGCATTGAGTTTTAAAGCTGAAGCAGTAAGCCAAGGCAGTCTGTTAATTGATGAGCTTTTTTGAAGTTGGAATGTTCCAGTTGATACTCAACCTGCTCGTGTAGCCAAGTTGTATGATAGGGCACATGAATGGCATATCCACCGATTTCCAGTACCGGAATCACATCTGATTTCAGTGAATTTCCAATCATTAAAAACTCGTCAGGCTGCACATCCAGATGCCTGATCAGTTTCTGATAATCTGCTTGCTGTTTGTCGCTCATAATTTCAATATGGTGAAAGTAAGAGGCTAATCCTGACTTTTTCAGCTTACGTTCCTGATCCAGCAAATCTCCTTTTGTAGCTACTACCAGACGATAATGCCCCGTTAATGCTTTCAGAACCCCTTCTACACCTTCCAGTAGTTCGATAGGTTTTTCGAGTAATTCTTTTCCATACTGAATTGCTTTTGCGATAAATTCTGTAGGAATAGTATGGTTGGAAACTTCTAAAGCAGTTTCAATCATGGATAACATGAATCCCTTCACGCCATAGCCATATAAAGGCAGGTTGGCAATTTCGGTTTTGAAGAGCTCCTTGGCAACCGAATGATGTGGCATATAATCTTCCAGCAGTTCACAGAATTTACGTTCTGTTTCCTGAAAGTAAGGCTCATTAACCCAAAGTGTATCGTCAGCATCAAAGGCAATTACTTTTATAGGCATTACTACTAAAGGTTATTTAATGGGATTTATTGGAGCTAAAGAATTAAATAATTTCTCTTTCACATCAACTTACTCCGATATAATCCGCCCATCGAGCATTTCCAGTTTACGATCGGCCATCTGGGCGAGTTCTTCATTGTGGGTAACAATCACAAAGGTCTGATTAAACTCTGCACGCAATCGAAAAAAGAGTTCATGCAACTCACGGGCGTTACGTGAATCCAGGTTTCCTGAAGGTTCATCGGCAAAAATCACCGCTGGTGAATTAATAAGAGCACGGGCCACGGCTACGCGTTGCTGTTCTCCACCCGATAGCTGGCTTGGAAAATGCCCGATACGTTGCTCTAAGCCCAATTTAGCTAATAACATCTTTGCCCGATCTTCGGTCTC
>JASGGE010000205.1:0-4202 GCA_047605205.1 Siphonobacter sp. | reverse complement strand
TCCTACGGTTCGATAATTAATAGCTTTTCGATTATTGGAAAGAGCGAAAGCAATGCCCAAAATCAGGATTATACCCAACAATCCGGTAAAACGATCCATGTGGTAGGGGAAGTAATATTCTGGTTAGTGATGAAACATTGCGAAAATAACCTATTTCGGGGCTTAGGCCAAATGAAAAGACCGATCTCCTTCATCCTCACTAACTTAAGTAGTAAAATAAATTCTTCTCAATAAGCAAGCTTTTTCTACTCACTGCGAGTATGAGAGTGAATTACCCGTTAAAATCTCGAACGCTATGGGTCTTTGAAATGCTCTTTCTGTTTAATATTTTATCGTCCTGATGACCTGCTTAAGTTGTTGTTTTACAAGCACTTGTCCAGTTTTTTGTCAGGAAAACCCTACCTTTGGCAAATAAAAATCCCCGAACTGTTGGCTCGGGGATTTTTACGGGGAGAGTTGTTATTGGTGTGATTCGCAGTAATCTCGCAGGCTTTGTTTATCCGATTCAAACGAAAAGAGATTATAAATGATCTCGAAATTCTCTTGATCACTTACATGATCCCAGCCTATCTGAGCAATTCTGAGTTTATCATTTGTATTGGTTAGCGTTTTTAAAATTTCAACCAGTTGATCAGAATTAAAATGCTGGCGTGGTAATGTTTTTTCCAGAAATGCAACCCGATTGTCGGAAGTCACCCGTTTGATTGCCAGCATATACTGCTCCATCTGATCGTCAGTCATGGGCTGATCATTTTCGGTGGACTGATCTTTCTCTACTGACGAAGAACTATTGGAACGGGAAGAAATTGGGGGCATATCATCATCCGTATTTTCTTCTGGCTGAATACGATTTCTATCATATTGATTCCGTTCTGGAATAAATCGCTGAGAAGGAGTATTTTGCTGATTTGCATAGGGTTGCTGACCTTGCCCCCAGACTGGTTCAGTCGTTGAATTGTTCTGATTTAATGGATAAACGCCCCGTACGCGAAACCCCATTTGTGGGTAATATTCAGCGACTACACGGGCATTTGAACTTAAGTTTACCCATTGCCTCAGCAAAGTTGTATTGCCACGCAAAATCATTACCTGAGCCCTGCCCGGATAGAGATCAAAAAATCGAAAGCGGCCCGTTGAATTGGTAATCGACTGATCGTTCACAACGACTGTAACTGGGCTCCCCGCTGGCATCTGAAGAAAAAATTCAACATCTGCAAATGCCGGATGATAAGCTGCTAACAAACACAGGCAGCTGGTTAAAAAAATAGTTTTCATGGCTACGTAATACATTTCTGATTCAAACGAACAAAAACCCTGTCAGCCGTACAAATTTTCAACGTTAAATTCGGTTAATGCTATACTAAAATACGTTAAGTTGACACTAATGCTTTTAAATTCCTGACTTAAACCCTTTCCCCGGTATCAATCTTGTAAAGAATTTTAATGGTTTCTGATTAGAAACCATTATTGGTCGCAATTACGTATATACAGGCATACGATCCGTTACACCCATTTATTGCTGAAACGCCTAAGCATAATGATAAAAAAGCCCCTCTTTTTAGTTGTTGAAGACGACGAAGATGACCGAGAATTACTAACCATGGCTTGCCAGGAAGGACCATATCCATGTGACCTGGTTTTTGCAGAAAATGGTAAAAAAGCCATAGAATTACTTGAAAAAATTAATCCATCCGTTATCTTACTTGATATCAACATGCCTCGTATGAACGGATTAGAGCTACTTACCGAGCTTAAAAGTTCAGAGAAATGGAAAAGTATGCCGATTTTGATGCTTACTACTTCAGATAGTAAAAGTCTCATCCTTGATGCCTACGATCTTGGGGCAAACTCGTACGTAGTAAAGCCCAATAGTTACCAGGCTTTATCGAAGGTTTGGGAAAATGTTTATAAATTCTGGGCAAATACCATTCAATTACCTACCCTCTAGAGCAGTGATTACCTGGCCACGTATGGAATTCGGCCCTCGTTTATGAGTTGCTTAACATACTATTATCCACCACTCTATAAATACTTTTCACCTATTTCACGGTTCCTGATCCATTTTGCCGGGCATCCATACATAATACTTTTTTCAGGACAATCTGTTAATACAACCGCTCCTGTACCAATTAAAGCGTGTTCCCCTACTGTAATGCCATGTTTTAAGACCGCTCCCATGGCCACAACGGCATAATTACCGATGCTTACCTTGCCTCCTGTCGTTACTCCTGGTGCTAAACTGGCTGCTTTTCCCAAGAAACAATCATGGTCCAGGCTGGCTTTTGTATTGATAATCGCAAAGTCCTCAACGATGGTATTTGCATTCACGATAGCCCCTGCCATCACGGCTACTCCTTTACCTAACTTCACATCAGAAGCTAGTTGGGCAGAAGGGTGTATGGCCTGTATAAACTCAATACCAGGTAAATAGCTTATTAGTAAATCAATTTCTTTTTGCCTGATCCAGTTATCACCAATGGCCACAAAATATTTGGCGGTAGGATATTGCTCTGACAGGCTCTGTAATTCATCGTAATTTGTACTTAAAATAGGGTACCCTGCCGTTTGCTCGCCTAAACTTCTGAAACGATCCAGCAAGCCAATTATCTGTACTCCCATTTTTTCGAAAATATCAATTATTACCCTGGCGTGCCCCGAAGAGCCTACTATAATGACACGATCTTTCATAGAGTGATATAAAAAACATACCGTTTCAGGAATACTAAGTATACCTGATTAATTGTTAACTGGGATAACTCAACTTCATTTCTATCACAGGAACCAGATGGTTCCAAAAATGATAATAAATGCAAATTAAAAGTCGAATTAATACGTATAGTGCCGATATTGCTATGCAATCTTTTCCTATCATTTGAACTCAATCATCACTTCACTATGCGTAAACTTATTCCCATTTCTTACACATTGGCATCCATCAATCTGGCTACTCTTATTTTACGCATTGGGTTTGGCATTCTGATGATTCCTCACGGATATAAGAAGTTAGCCAACTTTGATGAGTACAAGGCAAAGTTTATTGATTTTCTTGGATTAGGCAGTACGGTTTCTTTATCGCTAGCCATTTTTGCTGAATTCTTCTGCTCTATTCTTCTTGTGCTAGGCTTGTTTACTCGCCTGGCTACCATCCCTCTGATTATTACAACAATGGTCATTATTTTCATGGCTCACGGAGGCGAAATTTTCGGCCAGGCTGAGGCGGGAGCTCATTATTTCATTGCGTATCTGGCTATTTTGATCATTGGCCCTGGTGATTATAGTATTGACAGTGTCTTAAACAAAAAGTTATAAACTGCTTCCTATTCTTAAAAAAGCAAGGACGAGGGCAAAAGCCCTCGTCCTTGCTTTTTATCCGCTCATAGCTAATAAAATTTTGACCTTCTATTGCATACTGATATTTACTATTCCATTTTTGTTCTTATTTTTATTAAGTCTAAATAATATAAGTCCCGCTGACATGACTTTCAAGAAACGTATTGGTCAAATTCACCTTTGGTTAGGATTGGCATCTGGTATTATTGTCATTATTGTCAGTCTTACCGGCTGCATTTACGTCTTTGAAAAAGAAATTCGTAACCTAACAGAGCCTTATCAATTCGTTGAAGTCAGACAAAAGCCCTACCTTCCCCCTAGTCGACTTAAGCAAATTGCGGAAAAGCATCTTGAAGGAAATATAGCCAATAATGTCATGTATCGTTCACCGGGCCTTTCGGCTACGGTTGGATTCTTCGATAAGCAACATTACTATCTCATCTATCTAAATCAGTACACAGGAGAAGTATTGAAAGTCAAGAATATGAATCGGGATTTTTTTCGTTTTATACTTGACGGACATTATTACCTATGGTTACCGCCCGTGGTCGGACACCCAACCGTAGCGACAGGCACATTACTATTCGTGATTCTATTGATTACAGGCTTAGTTTTATGGTGGCCCAAAAACTTAAATAAGGCCAATACTGAGAAGAGTTTCAAAATTAAGTGGGGAGCCAGTTTCAAACGGGTTAACTATGATTTACACAATGTACTGGGTTTTTACGTTACTATCATCGCCTTGATTATTGCCTTAACGGGATTAGTGTGGGGCTTTGAATGGTTTGCAAAATCAGCGTATTGGGTCACTTCGGGGGGTAAAACAATGCCTACATTCAAACCCGCCCTTTCAGATACAACCCAAACGGCTC
>JASGGE010000204.1:0-4226 GCA_047605205.1 Siphonobacter sp. | reverse complement strand
CGCAGTTGTAACGGCCGATCAGGCCATTGCCGATGCAGGCTTTGATAAAGAAGCGATCGATCTGGATCGTATTGGGGTAATTTGGGGAGCCGGAATAGGTGGTTTGAAAACTTTTGAAGACGAAGTACTGAATTTCGGCGGAGGCGATGGTACACCACGCTTCAATCCTTTCTTTATCCCTAAGATGATTGCTGATAGCTCAGCCGGTCTTATTTCTATTCGCCATGGTTTCCGTGGGCCAACCTACGTAACGGTATCGGCATGTGCTTCTTCGGGCAATGCTTTAATCGATGCTTTTAATTATATTCGTCTTGGAAAGATGGATATTTGCGTGTCTGGTGGTTCTGAGGCGGCTGTAACACAGGCCGGAGTAGGAGGGTTTAATGCCCTGAAAGCTCTTTCTGAACGAAACGACGATCCCGCTACGGCCTCCCGTCCTTATGATAAAGATCGCGAAGGATTTGTATTAGGCGAAGGCGGAGCAGCCCTTATCCTGGAAGAATATGAGCATGCGGTAGCCCGTGGTGCTAAAATCTATTGTGAAATTCTGGGTGGCGGTATGTCATCTGATGCGTATCACATTACAGCACCTCATCCGGATGGCCGTGGAGCATATATGTGTATGAAGCTTGCTCTTGAAGATGCACAGCTGTCAGTAGAAGAGGTTGACTATATCAACACACACGGAACTTCCACCCCAATCGGTGATCCTCAGGAATTAAAAGCAATTGAACGCTTGTTTGGCGAGCATGTTACCAAGCTCAATATCAGCTCAACCAAATCAATGACGGGCCACCTGCTGGGAGGAGCCGCAGCGATTGAAGCAGTGGCCGCTATTCTGGCAATTCAGAATCAAATAGTACCTCCAACTATTAATCATTTTACGGATGACCCTGATATTAATCCGGAATTGAATCTTACCTTCAACCACGCTCAAGCTCGCGAAGTAAATGTTGCCATTAGCAATACATTTGGCTTTGGTGGGCATAATACTTGCGTTGTGTTCAAAAAAATATAGCCTGGTGTAATAGAAAGTAAGATTTTCTTGCTTTCTATTGCTTCCATAACTGATCGTCCTGTGCTGATACCGCTGTTTGTTTCAACAGTCTTCAATCCTCTGACCCTACTTTTCAAGTCGCAGTCTGATAAAGACCGCAAACTGAAAAAAGCAGTAGGTACGCTCATTGGTACCAGGCCCAGTAATCTGAATTTGTATCAATTGGCGTTCATGCACACGTCCGTAAGTAAGCCCGTTAATGGAAAGGACTTGCGGCTGTCTAATGAACGACTTGAGTACTTGGGGGATGCTGTGCTGGGTATGGTGGTAGCAGAATACCTGTTTAAGAAATATCCTTACAAAGACGAAGGGTTTCTGACAGAGATTCGTTCTCGCATTGTCAATCGGGAATCCTTAAATCTGGTTGCTCGTAAGTTAGGTTTAGATAGTCTGGTTGAATACGATCCTAATCGAAGGACTATGCTGGCCCGTACTTCCATGTACGGTGATGCACTGGAAGCCTTTGTTGGAGCCATCTACCTGGATAAGGGATTTCAGTTTACGAAAACCTTTATCCTGAAGAGACTGTTATCTACTTACTTTGATCTTGATAAAGTAGTTGAAACGAATATTAACTATAAATCACAGATTATTGAATGGGCTCAGCGTGAAGGCCGTGAAGTTCGATTCGACGTAGTGGAAAAGGGTTCGGCTCGTCATAAAGAATTCATTGCTGAGTTGATGGTTGATAACGAAGTGTTTTCGACGGGATCTGGTTTTAACAAAAAGAAAGCCGAACAGTCTGCATCAGAAAAAGCGTTGGAAAGACTGAATGCAGCGAAAGCTACTCAGGACAAAAGCTAAAAAGTCCGTTTGATCTTATGAAAAAGCCGCTCGCCTGGAGTGGTTTTTTTTATGCCATATATCAGGCTAGCTTTCAGAAATTTATTATGAGTTGAATCATTCATTACATGGAAATCATACTATTGATACTGGGCGTTGCGGCTTTGTTAACCGGCCTGGCCGGAGCTATCTTACCCTTGCCGGGCCCTCCGTTGAGCTACGTGGGATTATGGCTCTTGTACGGGTCTGGTTATGTTACTTTTTCTATTCCTGTGCTGGTCGTAATTGGCCTAATAACCTTGGCCGTTGTCATTCTGGATTATTACATTCCTGTCTGGGGCGTTAAAAAATTTGGTGGAACAGCCTATGGAGCCTGGGGAAGCACTATCGGTTTAGTAATTGGTTTTTTTGTGCCTATCCCAGGGGGAATTTTTCTGGGAGCTTTCCTGGGAGCTTTTGTTGGCGAATTGGTAAGAGGTATGGCCTCAGGGTTGGCTTTAAAAGCAGCATTAGGCTCTTTTCTGGGCTTCCTGATAGGTATTGCGGGCAAAGTAATTTTATGTCTGGCAATGATTGGCTATGCGATCATGAGCCTGGTAGCATGAGTTTAGAGTTGATGATTTAAATATTCATGTAAGTAGAGCCATTGCTCAGCAACGGGTCAAACTTCCGAAGTCAAACTTTCTTCGTCTGGCAATGACGATCCGATGTACCTTTGCGGAAATTTTCAAGCATACTTTGCCATGAATATACTTCGTCGTCCTCGTCGGTTACGCACTTCTGCTGCCGTGCGTGCACTAGTGGAAGAAACGCGTGTATCCGTTCAAGATCTAATCCTTCCGGTTTTTCTTATTGAAGGTCAAAACAAACAAACGGAAGTAGCCTCAATGCCGGGCGTATTTCGGCATTCACTTGATAAACTGCTCGATGAAATCGGATACTGTCAGGATTTAGGTATTCAGGCCTTTGATATTTTTCCCAGTATTTCAGATTCACTGAAAGATAAATACGCTTCCGAGAGCCACCGTCAGGGAAGTCTTTACCTGGAAGCCATTGAAAAAATTAAAAGTAAGTATCCAGATGTTGCAATCATGACCGACGTAGCTATGGATCCTTATAGCTCAGATGGGCACGATGGATTAGTTGAAAATGGTGAAATCCTGAACGATGAAACGCTGGAAATATTAGGGAAAATGGCCTTAGCTCAGGCTCAGGCCGGAGCTGATATTATTGGGCCTTCGGATATGATGGATGGCCGTGTAGGATATATAAGAGAAGTGTTGGATAACGCGGGTTTTACCAAAGTAGCTATTATGTCTTACACCGCTAAATATGCTTCTGCTCTGTACAGCCCTTTCCGTGATGCTCTGGATTCTGCTCCAAAATTTGGGGATAAGAAAACCTATCAGATGAATCCTGCCAATATTAAGGAAGCATTAGTGGAAGCAGAATTGGACTATGCCGAAGGAGCCGATTTTCTGATGGTAAAGCCAGCCATGTTATACCTGGATATTATTAAAATGCTTAATGATGCCTTTGCCTTGCCGGTTGCAGCCTATAATATTTCCGGGGAATATGCTATGATTAAGGCGGCAGCCGGAAATGGATGGATTGACGGCCAGCGGGTTATGGTAGAAACCCTTACCGCCATGAAGCGAGCGGGAGCCAAGGTTATCCTAACGTATTTTGCCAAGGAGTTTGCGTTACTAAAAACACACGGTTAGTATTATGTAGGTTAGCCGAACCTTTCTGATGTTGCTGGAGATAATGTGAATAGAGGCATTGTCCCCATTTTTTTCCTGAAACGAATAGTACCCCAATATCCTCCACCTTTACGCAACATGGAAAACGTTTCTGAGAAACAATGGATTTTTATATTTGGCTTTGGCGTGACCCTCATTTTGATTTGTCATCTGATTATTCAGTCTCTATACATTGCTGATGTACCCTATCACGATGATCACCGCTGGGGTATTTACTTTTTAAACAGACTTTACGAAACACACGGGTTTTTTCAAAAAGCCAGACTTTTCTTTTCTCCTCATAACGAACATCGACTGGTACTGACCCGGCTGGTGCTCTGGCTGGATCAAAGCATTCATTTTAAGACCATAGGTTTTGGTACAACCTTGCTGGCATTAGGGCTGGTCGGTGTATTTTATGGTCAGTGTAAATGGATCATTTTTCCGGTAATACCATTCCTGTTTAACTGGAGTTATTACCACCTATATCTATGTTCATACGGGTATTCAAATCTGGGAGTCTGTTTGTTTGCCGCTATAACTGCTCAAGCCCTGGCAAAGCGGTCTGTGGGTGTAGCCTTCTTATGGGCTAGCCTTGCTAGCTGCACTAATTCTAATGGACGATTAACCCGACAGGCCATATT
>JASGGE010000203.1:0-4252 GCA_047605205.1 Siphonobacter sp. | reverse complement strand
TGCTCTTCCATAAGTTAATCTTCTTGATGTCAACCTATTTCAGGACGGTGCAGACGTTTATTGTGATAAGCCATTGTAAACGTAGAGGAATTGAACCAACCTGAATGTAAATAAGTACCCAGAGATTTTCCAACACTGTATTTGATAGTGAACGAACCATCGTACCTGGGGTTTGAGTTAAAAACCATTTCTGAAGAGAGAGCGACCGTTGCCAGACCTCGATCACGGGCTACATACCAGGTATCTCTTCCGTTAGTAATTCCATTATAAATAGATTTTTCCGGGATTTGCTGCCGAACCTGATAGAGGGAACCATACTCCTGACTTATAGGACCAATCAACCCCTATAAAACGCCAGTTGGTTCGTTTCCCAATAATGGAATTGAAGTGAGCACTCCCTCGAAGGCCCCATCCATAAAATTGATACGTTCCGGCATAAATACTTGGTAGTTTCCTGTAATAAGTGCCCGACGAATCATATTCCGAAAAAGAATATTGATCAATGCTATAGCTGCCTAAGAACCCAAAGCCGCCATAAGAAATACAACCTTTATTCCAGCATGAGCACGACTGATTTGTAGTAAGCCAAACTGACAATTTTTTGTCTGATTACCTAATGACTCTGGATACCCATAACCCATTGAATAAATACCTCCTATGTAGTTAGCAGTAACTGCCAGGCTATCAGTAGGAGAAGCTACGGGTTTTGCCTGATAGAAAAGATCACTGGTATGCATGCCGGCTCCGAGCCGATAATTGTAAATTCTCTGACAACCAGACAACGAGAGTATACATAACAGTAATGTATGCTTATGGAGAGAAGCCATGGTATTAGCTAGGGTTAGGCTAGTAATAATTCTTGATGACAAGACCTAAAATACTTTGAAATAGTTGGAATGGAAAGGCTTTTTTTAAGGTTATTGTCTGGATCGACCGTTCTCAGAAAAGTCTTTAAATTGTAGTAACTTCACTAGCTCTAAAAATCCGTTTAATAGCTTTATCATTGCTAGAACAGCGAATCAGATCAAGATGCCATGAAATTTGAATTAACCTCTGAATATCAACCCACTGGAGATCAGCCTAAAGCCATTAAACAGTTAGTAGATGGGCTTAATCGCGGGGAACCTACGCAGGTTTTATTGGGGGTAACCGGCTCAGGAAAAACCTTTACCGTTGCCAACGTGATTAAGGAAGTAAACCGCCCGGTGCTAATCTTAAGCCATAACAAAACACTGGCAGCTCAACTTTATGGGGAATTCAGGCAGTTTTTCCCGAACAATGCAGTTGAATACTTTATCAGTTATTACGATTATTATCAGCCAGAGGCATATATCGCAACTACCAATACCTACATTGAAAAAGACTTGGCTATTAATCAGGAAATTGATAAACTACGTCTTTCGGCTACGTCATCCTTAATGTCAGGTCGACGTGACGTAATTGTTGTGGCTTCGGTTTCCTGTATTTATGGTATGGGTAATCCCGAGGAGTTTCGGAAGAGTATTATGCGAGTGGGCGTTGGTGAAAGTTACTCTCGAAATCAGTTCTTATATCGTCTGGTTGAAATTCTGTATTCTCGTACCGAGGCTGATTTTTCTCGCGGTACGTTTCGCGTAAAAGGCGATACGGTAGACGTCCACCTGCCATACTCAGATTTTGGCTATCGGTTTATCTTTTTTGGTGACGAGATTGAGGCCATTCACCGAATTAATCCAGAAACCGGGAAAAAGATTGGTGAAGAAAACCGGGTGGCCATTTTTCCGGCTAATCTTTTTGTGACCGGACGAGATACGCTGATGCGGGCGATGAGCGAAATACAGGATGATTTGGTTGCTCAAATCAAATTCTTCGAAAAAGAACTTCGCTTGCAAGAGGCTGATCGGATCAAACAACGAACAGAATTTGACATGGAGATGATGCGGGAATTAGGCTATTGCTCTGGTATTGAGAATTATTCGCGTTATTTTGATCGAAGACTTCCCGGTCAACGACCCTTCTGTTTGCTTGATTTTTTTCCAGAGGATTATTTGCTGGTCGTTGACGAAAGCCACGTAACCATGCCTCAAATCAGAGCCATGTGGGGTGGTGACCGCTCGCGGAAAGAAGCGTTAGTTGATTATGGGTTCCGGTTACCCAGTGCTCTGGATAATCGTCCGCTTACGTTCCAGGAATTTGAAGCGTTATCCCATCAAACCATTTTTGTTTCAGCTACACCGGCAGATTACGAACTTCGGAAAAGCGAAGGCGTGGTGGTAGAACAGATTATTCGACCTACGGGCTTACTTGATCCTGAAATTGAGGTGCGGCCAAGTATTAATCAAATTGATGATTTGCTGGATGAAATTCATACTCGAATCAAACGGGAAGAGCGGGTTTTGGTTACTACGCTTACCAAACGTATGGCCGAAGAGTTATCAAAATATCTGGATCGGGTGGGCGTAAAGTGTCGATATATTCACTCGGAAATAAAAGCTTTGGAACGGGTAGAAATCCTCCGAGAGCTTCGATTAGGAATTTTTGATGTATTGGTTGGTGTGAACCTGCTGCGGGAAGGGCTTGATTTACCAGAGGTTTCCCTCGTGGCAATTATGGATGCAGATAAGGAAGGATTTCTTCGGGATATTAGGTCATTAATTCAGACAATCGGACGGGCAGCCCGAAATGATCGAGGAAAAGTATTAATGTACGCCGACCGGATTACGGGGTCCATGGAAAAAGCCATTGACGAAACGAATCGTCGTCGGGCCATCCAAATGGAATATAATTCTGACAATGGAATTATCCCTCAAACGGTCCGTAAGTCTAAAGATGCTATTATTGAGCAGACTAGTATTGCGGACGTAATGGGTAAACCTAGTCGTAATTACTACGTTGAGCCACAAGAAGTCTCCTTAGCGGCTGATCCGGTTATGGCTTATATGGATAAAGAATCCATTAATGAACGCCTGAAACAAGTTCAAAAGGAAATGGAACAAGCGGCAAAGGAGTTAGACTTTATGAATGCAGCCAAGCTACGGGACGAAATGTTAGGTTTGAAAAAACTTCTGGATGGGAAATAACAGAGCCCCGGAACGGACGCTGTTATACTCGTTGATATTGTTGTCGAGACTGAAGAATATCGGCTTTGTACTGATTGGCCCATTCTGCCAAATCTAACATCTTTTCTAAAAGACTTTTTCCCAGGATAGTTAATTGGTATTCAACCCGCGGAGGGATTTCAGGATACATAGTTCGCTGAATAAGGCCATCTTCTTCAAGGCTACGCAACGTTACTGTTAGCATTCGCTGAGAAATATCGCCAATTCTACTCTTCAGTTCATTAAAACGAATTCTACCTGAGCCTCCAATATGCATAATGGTAAGGAAAGACCATTTGTCACCAATACGGTCTAAAATACCCCGAATGGGGCAGACACCCAAACCATCGTCAATACTGAAAATTTTTTCGATCTTTTTTTGAGTAGTAATTAACTCAGAATCAACAAGGGGTACCTCCATGATACTTCGGATGCTATAAAGGCCTTCTTAATGTGCCGTTTTTACTTGATTTATCTTTGAGTTATTAAAAGTAACCAAGTATAAAAAAATATCTAATAACGTCATGTGAATTGCGTTAATATACGTACGTCAGAGACTAGTATAAAAGATTTAGTAGAAAGGCATGATGTAGTAATTAGTACATTCAATGCTGGCCGGACTAATCCGAATGTGTATAACGACTTTCTGAGTGGTACAAATGCTATTTTAGCAGGTACAAAAGAATCGGGAGTAGTGGCGGGAGGAGCAGGAAGTTTGGGAATAACTCCAGGAAATCAACTCATTGATAATGAGCGGTTTATGGTAGAATAGAAACCCAGGGCATTAGCTGCTAGAGATTTTCTAAATGTACTTGGAAAAGAAGAAACAATTGCCTGGATTTCTGCCATTTAGCTTGTTACTGGAAAACGTACCGGTACATTTCGTTTAGGAAAAGATAACCCAGTGTTTGACGAAAAGGGAGTTAATCAGATTTCTGTTGAATACTTTAGCAGTATCTACTATTAACGAGGTCGAAAATCCTCAGTTCATCCGTAGTCGATTTACTCTAGATTATTAAGCAGCAAATATCGTTTATATCCAAAAAATGTGTAAAAACTACCATTCATCGAATACTTAATTTATTATCCATCTTTTGGGTTAATTTTGAATCATCAATAAAGCAATGGTGGCGACCCATTAAGCTTTATTTAGTATTAGTGACCCAAGGCGGTGG
>JASGGE010000202.1:0-4330 GCA_047605205.1 Siphonobacter sp. | reverse complement strand
TGATAAGCCCTTTACCAATGGTTTTGTGAAAGTGCCCGAAAAGCCAGGTTTAGGTATTGAGTTTAACGAAGAGTTTGCGAAGAAATTCCTGAAAAAAGGCGAGCAATGGTTTGCTCCAACAACTTCTTGGGATGCAATTGACTCCTGGGATCGGGACTGGAGCTAGCAACGGATACTGACTGGCTTTTGAATGCATCTGCCACCGCTCTGTTTTCCTACAGAAAACGCCTGGCCTACTGATCTGTTAATGCCCTCAACGGAATCAACCATCACGCAAGAGGAAAATTATCAGGATCAGTTGATTCGGTTACATTATGGACTCGATCGCTTGCCCAACCGCCAACGCGAAGCCATTATGCTAGCCTTCTTTGACAATATTACCCTGAGGCATCAATACCCAATCACCTAAGCCGGGCTTTACGGTTCTTAACGTGTAGTTGTGCTTTTCTGAACTTTTCTGGATAAATGAAATAAGCCCCAGTCGGGGCTTATCTTGTTAAATGGATTGAAGGTAGGACAGATTGTTCATTACAGACATACAAAGTTTTAAGGGGTATTAGAACTTCATCTGCCAATTAGATATACTATACTTAGTTATACCTGGTCTAATCGAAAAATACTTCGTGCGAAGGTACTTCTTTCTTGTTACGATAATGTGATGTGAGTTTTATAAAATCATGAACAAATTTTTGTAAATATTTCAATAGAATGCGGACCTACTCAAAAAAGGCAAAATTTTGTTCCTTTTTTCTTGGAATTAAAAAATGGAAGCATTTACCTTTGCGATATGCCGATATCAAAACGGCAAAAGTTCAATTCTAGATGACTCGTTTTATTGCTAATATTCTCGTGATTATTGTCCTCGTACTCATTCGACAAACCGTGTGAGATAGGTTGATATTCACCATAAAAGACCTTTCTCACATGCCGAGAAAGGTCTTTTTGTTATCAATACGTTTACATCTTAGAATAAGGCAAGAAAAATTAAAATAGTACAATTATAGAAGTGCTTTTGCCGGAGAAAGCTCTTTTAGCTGACCAATTGACATTTTAGCAAAAAGAGGGTCAGTATTAAAAAGGAGTAATTTGGTGAAAATGCTTAAGCAACGAGTTGATATGGCAACAGAACCACTTAATCGTTATTCGCGTACGCTTACACAAGAAGTTACGAATCCGGCTGCTCAGGCCATGATGTATGGAATAGGGCTGACGGAGGAGGATATGAGTAAACCCCAAATTGGTATTGCTAGTACGGGTTACGAAGGAAACACCTGCAATATGCACCTGAATGGCCTGGCTGTCCACGTAAAAAAAGGAGTACAGGCTAACGGGCTGGTAGGGCTCATTTTTAATACCATTGGGGTATCTGATGGAATGACGAATGGAAATGATGGAATGAGTTACTCACTTCCGAGCCGGGATATCATAGCCGATTCCATTGAAGATGTCGTTGCAGGGCAGTGGTATGATGGGGTGATTACGGTAGTAGGTTGCGATAAGAATATGCCCGGAGCTCTCATGGCCATGGCCCGTTTGAATCGTCCGGCCATTATGATGTATGGAGGAACCATCCGTACAGGACTATGGAAAGGGCAGAAACTGGATATTATTTCTGCTTTTGAAGCCTTAGGTAAAAAGTTTGCGGGAAACATCTCTGACGAAGATTATAAGGGTGTAATCCAGAACGCAATTCCGGGTGCAGGGGCCTGCGGTGGGATGTATACCGCCAATACCATGGCTTCCAGCATTGAAGCTCTTGGCTTGAGTTTACCAAATTCCAGTTCGTATCCGGCCACGCACGAAGGCAAACAGGCCGAATGCCTGGCGATCGGTGCAGCTATGAAGAAATTACTTGAGCTGGATTTGAAGCCCCGTGATATCATTACCCGTAAATCACTCGAAAATGCGATGACATTAGCCATCGTACTGGGTGGCTCAACGAACGCAGTATTACACTATCTGGCGATTGCCCATGCCGCCGGTGTGGAGTTTAATTTAAAAGATATTCAGGCCATTAGTGACCGGACTCCCTTACTGGCCGACCTGAAACCATCAGGTAAATACTTTATGGAAGATCTGCTTGCCATTGGCGGGGTAGCTGCCATATTAAAATATTTACTAAAAGCAGGGTTACTACATGGCGATTGTATCACCATTACAGGAAAAACAATTGCCGAAAATCTGGAAGAGGTGCCTGATCTGGAATTCGAGAATCAGAAAATCGTCTTCCCGGTAGAAAACCCGATTAAAGCTACGGGACACTTACAAATTTTATATGGGAACCTGGCTCCCACAGGTGCTGTTGCGAAGATTACTGGGAAAGAAGGCGAACGTTTTGAAGGGATTGCCAAAGTATGTGACAAAGAAGAAACCCTCATCGAAGCCCTGGCAAATGGTGAAGTGAAGCCCGGTATGGTGGTCGTTATTCGTTATGAAGGACCCAAAGGCGGCCCGGGTATGCCCGAAATGTTGAAGCCAACATCGGCCGTTATTGGAGCAGGCCTTGGCAATTCAATTGCTATGATTACCGATGGCCGATTCTCGGGAGGAACTCACGGTTTTGTAGTAGGTCACGTAACTCCTGAAGCTTTTGAGGGAGGCCCAATTGCGTTAGTACAGGACGGTGATTTAATCACCATCGATGCGATCAATAACATCCTGCAAGTGCACATTTCAGATGAAGAAATGGCCGCTCGTAAAGCAGCTTGGATTGCTCCGGAAAGCCCGTTCAAACAAGGCGTATTACGGAAATACATCAAAAATGTTTCGTCTGCCAGTTTAGGTTGTGTGACAGATTTGTAAGAATACACAGCCCAACGTACTGATTGATTAGTGTTAATATAAAGTGCTTGTAATCAAATAGTATAAACCCAATTAACGAAGAATCGTTAATGAATTAAGAATCCTATGGCACATCAGAAACAAACTGCTGCCGAGGTTTTAGAAGAAGCCTCTCAACGGATCGTAACGGGCTCACATGCCCTCGTGCTCTCGTTGCTAGCTGAGGGAGTGGACACCATCTTTGGTTATCCCGGCGGAGCCATCATGCCCACTTATGATGCCTTATATGATTACCGGGACGTGCTCCATCACGTACTCGTTCGTCACGAGCAGGGAGCCGGGCATGCGGCTCAGGGATATGCCCGACTACAGAACCGGGCCGGCGTCTGCATGGTTACCTCTGGACCAGGAGCTACCAACCTGATGACCCCGATCTGTGACGCTCTCCTCGATTCCACGCCAATCGTGTGTATCATAGGACAAGTGCATAATGCTTTGTTGGGAACCGATGCTTTTCAGGAAGCAGACGTAATTGGTATGACGATGCCCATTACGAAGTGGAATTATCAGATTACCCGTGCCGACGAAGTAGCAGAAGTTGTTGCAAAAGCATTCTATATTGCTCAAACCGGTCGCCCCGGACCCGTAGTGCTTGATTTTACCCGTACGGCCCAGATGCAACTAATGACCAAGCCTTACGAATACAAAAAGTGCGAAACGATGGTTAGTTACAAACCCCGTATCGTACCCAAACCTGATCAGATTAAGGCAGCTGCTGAGCTGATTAATCGGGCTAAGAAACCGTATATTCTGGCTGGGCACGGTATTCTGATTTCTAAGGCTGAAGAAGAATTAAGAGCTTTTGCCGAGAAAACGGGTATTCCTGTAGCTACTACGCTATTGGGCATGTCGGCCATCGATGCAGATCATCCCAACTACGTAGGTTGGCTGGGAATGCATGGTAACTATGGCCCCAATGTGCTTACCAATGAGTGTGACGTACTAATTGCCATAGGGATGCGGTTTGATGACCGGGTCACGGGCGATTTGAGCAAGTTTGCTACTCAGGCGAAAGTAGTTCATATTGAAATTGACCCTGCGGAGATCGACAAAAATATGAAGGCGGCTGCTCCAGTAGTCGGAGATGCCAAAGAAGCCTTGAAAGCGTTATTTCCTCTGGTGGATCAAAAGACCTATCCAGAATGGCGGGAAGAATTCCGCAAGTATGATGCTATTGAGGATTTAAAAATTTCTCAGAAGACGCTTTTCCATGATGGTGAACACATCAAAATGGGGGAAGTAGTGCATATGCTTTCCAACCTAACCAAAGGAGAAGCCGTAACCGTAACAGACGTAGGGCAACACCAGATGATTGCTAACCGCTACTACCGTTATAAAAAACACAATTCGATTGTAACCTCTGGCGGAGCTGGTACGATGGGCTTTGCTCTTCCGGCAGCCCTGGGGGCAAAAGTAGGAGCTCCTGATCGCCAGGTTGTTGCTATTATTGGAGATGGTGGTTTTCAGATGACGATTCAGGAATTAGCTA
>JASGGE010000201.1:0-4368 GCA_047605205.1 Siphonobacter sp. | reverse complement strand
TAACTGCTGACAAGAAAAAAGACATTTTTCAATCGCAGGGGCATGCCAAGTCAGCAACCGACACCGGTTCGGCTGAATCGCAAATTGCTCTTTTTACATTTCGGATCAATTCATTGACTGAACACCTGAAAGTACACAAGAAAGACCACGCTACCCGTTCAGGTCTTTTGAAGTTGGTAGGTAAACGTCGTCGTTTATTAGACTATCTTCACAAGAAAGACATTACCCGTTACCGGGCTATTCTTGCTGAATTAAATCTTCGGAAATAATCGGTACCTAATTTTAAGTCAGGGAATTCACCTAATTGAATTCCCTGACTTGTTTTGTTTTTGTCCTGAAAATATTTTTATAACAAAGTGTTTGCTCCTGAACATTTTGTCCTTTTTACCATACGGGGTTGTGTATATCCCAATAACAAACCTCTTGAAAATCGGTTCCTCCCCAATGGAGTTAAATAAAAGCGGGTCCCTCACATTGGCGGAGAGCAGTCTTAAAAGCGGTCAATTCTACTCTCTATGAACGTAGTAACTAAACAATTAACTCTTCCCGACGGCCGGAGCATTAGCATCGAAACGGGTAAATTAGCCAAGCAGGCTGATGGTTCGGTAGTAGTTCGGATGGGTGACACAATGCTATTAGCCACTGCAGTAGCAGCCTCTGACGCACGCCCTGGGGTTGATTTTTTACCTCTGTCCGTTGATTATCAGGAAAAATTTGCCTCAGCTGGTAAAATTCCTGGTAGTTTCCAACGCCGTGAAGGCCGCCTATCGGATTACGAAATCCTTGTAAGCCGTTTAGTAGACCGGGCTTTGCGTCCTACTTTTCCAGACGATTTTCACGCTGAAGTACAGGTTAACGTTGTTCTGATTTCGGCTGATCCTGAAGTAATGCCCGATGCCTTAGCTGGTTTAGCTGCTTCAGCTGCATTAATGGTATCAGACATTCCATTTAACGGCCCTATCTCGGAAGTACGGGTTGCCAAGATTGACGGGTTATACCTTATCAATCCACCATCCTCAATGCTGGGTCGTGCCGAACTGGATTTGATCGTTGCCGGTAACAGTAAAGATATTTTAATGGTTGAGGGTGAGTCAAATGAAGTGTCGGAAGACGATGTTCTGAAGGCTCTTCGTACGGCTCACGAAGCAATTAAAATTCAGTGTGCGGCCCAAAAAGAACTCGAAGCAGAAGTTGGAAAAACTGTAAAACGAGTTTATAGCCATGAAACACACGATTTAGAGTTAAAAAAGTTTCTTTATGAAACCTACTACGATAAAATCTACGCAGTAGCAGCCAGCGGTAACACCAATAAGTCGGCTCGTAAAGAAGGTTTCAAAGCAGTACGGGAAGAATATCTGGCCAGTTTACCGGAAGATCATACGGTTGATCTGACTTTGGTAGGAATATATTTCCACGATATTGAAAAAGATGCCGCTCGTAATCTGGTATTAAACGAACGCCGCCGGTTGGATGGTCGTCAGCTTGATGAAATTCGTCCGATCTGGTGTGAAGTTGATTACCTGCCACGGGCACATGGTTCGGCAGTATTTACCCGTGGTGAAACGCAGTCGCTCACGACAGCAACATTGGGGACTCGCCTGGACGAACAAATTGTAGATCAGGCTTTGGTATCTGGTTTTAACAAATTTTTGTTACACTACAACTTCCCAGGTTTTTCAACTGGGGAAGTGAAGCCAAACCGTGGCCCCGGACGCCGTGAAGTCGGGCATGGTAACCTGGCTTTGCGTGCATTGAAAAAAGTAATGCCACCAGAGACAGAAAACCCTTATACGATTCGGGTGGTGTCTGATATTCTGGAATCAAATGGTTCGTCGTCAATGGCAACTGTTTGTGCAGGTACACTTGCCCTGATGGACGCTGGTATTAAAATTAAGGCTCCTGTCTCAGGAATTGCCATGGGTTTAATTTCCGATCCAGAGACAGGTAAATATGCCGTACTTTCAGATATCTTAGGTGATGAAGACCATTTAGGTGATATGGACTTTAAGGTAACAGGTACCGAAAATGGTATTACCGCTTGCCAGATGGATATCAAAATTGATGGTCTTGCCTATGAAGTAGTAGCCGAAGCTCTGCAACAAGCTAAGAAAGGCCGCCTTCATATTCTGAATGAAATGAAGAAGGCATTAGCAGAAGTTCGTCCTGATCTTAAACCTTATGCTCCTCGAGCCGTCGTACTGGAAATTCCACAGGAATTTATCGGTGCTGTAATTGGGCCAGGCGGCAAAGTCGTTCAGGAAATTCAAAAAACAACGGGTACTACCGTAACGATTGAAGAAAAAGATAACAAAGGCTTTGTAAGCATTTTTGCAACAAATAAAGAAAGCATGGATGCGGCAGTGAATCGAGTAAAAGGGATTGTTGCCGTACCTGAAGTTGGTGAAGTATACACGGGTAAAGTAAAAACGGTAACCGATTTCGGAGCCTTCGTAGAATTCCTGCCCGGACGTGATGGGCTACTTCATATCTCTGAAATTTCCTGGGAACGCCTTCCTGCCATGAAAGGTGTTCTTGAAGTGGGTGAGGAAGTGAAGGTTAAATTGATTGAAGTAGATCAAAAAACGGGTAAATTCCGTTTATCTCGTCGGGTATTAATGCCAAAACCTGAAGGTTATCAGGAAAAACCCGAGCGACCAGAACGTACGGATCGCCCGGAGCGACCAGAACGGAATGACCGAAATCGCCGATAATTTGGCGAACATTTTTTGAATTATTTTACGACATTTCGATGTTTACAAATCATCAGCAACCCATAAGCATTCTGATGCCAGATGAGACAGCTAAAAATTTCTAAGCAAATCACCAATCGGGAAAGCCAATCCCTTGATAAATATTTACAAGAAATTGGTAAAGTTGATTTGCTCACCCCGGATGAGGAGGTAGAACTGGCTCGGAGGATTCGAGAAGGTGACCAACTTGCATTGGAACGACTTACGAAGGCAAACCTTCGTTTCGTTGTTTCGGTAGCGAAACAATATCAAAATCAGGGTCTTTCTTTGGGTGATTTGATCAATGAGGGTAACCTTGGTTTGATTAAAGCCGCTCAGCGTTTCGATGAAACCCGGGGGTTTAAATTTATTTCCTATGCCGTCTGGTGGATTCGTCAATCCATCTTACAGGCTTTGGCCGAACAGTCGCGTATTGTACGCCTTCCCTTAAACCGGGTTGGTTCTTTGAATAAAATTTCAAAAACCTTTTCAGAACTTGAACAAAAGTTCGAACGTGAGCCTTCTCCTGAAGAGTTGGCAGAAGTACTTGAAATTTCGGCAGGTGAAGTAGTAGATACCCTTAAGATTTCAGGTCGTCACGTATCGATGGATGCTCCCTTTGTGCAAGGTGAAGAAAACTCTTTACTTGACGTTCTTGAAAATGACGGCGAAGACAAGCCTGACTCTGGTTTGGTTAACGAATCATTACGAAAAGAAGTACAACGTGCTTTATCAACCTTAACTCAACGTGAAGCGGATGTAATTACACTTTACTTTGGCCTGGATGGTAACCATGCTATGACGCTGGAAGAAATCGGTGAAAAATTCAACCTAACTCGCGAACGTGTTCGTCAGATTAAAGAAAAAGCAATTCGCCGCTTACGTCATACTTCTCGTAGTAAAGCTTTAAAAACATATTTGGGTTAATTCCAGAAAGTATGTTACGCTGAATTTGAAAAAGCCTCCGGTTTCGGAGGCTTTTTCATTAGTTTTGATAATCCCAATGCATTCATTATGATTTTACAGCCTGTTTTAGACCTGGTTGAACTGTGTGTAAGGAAAGGAATTCGGTACGCAGTCATATCCCCCGGATCTCGTTCAGCTGCCTTAACCCTGGCTTTTGCCCGCCATTCTGAAATAGAAACGAAAGTCATTCCTGATGAACGGGTTGCTGGATACGTAGCACTAGGAATGGCTCAACAACTAAGAAGCTCTGTTGCTGTAGTTTGTACTTCAGGAACTGCGGCTTTAAACTTAGCCCCAGCCGTTGCGGAAGCTTATTTCCTGAAGGTGCCTTTATTAATTTTAACAGCTGACCGACCTTCTGAATGGATTCAGCAACAGGATGGTCAAATGATTTACCAGCAGGATGTGTTTGGTAAACACGTAAAGCAGTCTCATCAACTACCAGCCGATTACCCTCATCCAGATGCTGCCTGGTACATGGAACGGTTAGTAAACCAAGTGATATCTATTGCTGAAAGCCAGCCTCAGGGCCCCGTTCATTTAAATTTACCCATCAGAGAGCCCTTTTATCCAACAACAGAAGAGGTCTTTGAATTTGGTAGACCCAAAGTAATATCGGTTTGGAAGGGTGAGCCTATACTTACTACCAACCAATGGGCTGACCTTATGCAGG
>JASGGE010000200.1:0-4465 GCA_047605205.1 Siphonobacter sp. | reverse complement strand
CACCAATTGCAGCCAGACCAGCACCGATGGCAGCACCGAGATACGCTAAAGAAAGACCACCTTCCTGAGCAGCTTGTAAGAGAATAGTCAACATGACTTGTTTAGATTTATAAAACGTGAAACAAAAACTCGACTAATAAACCAGCATTCATTAATGATGATCATCGTGGTGATGCTCTTCAACAGCGGCTCCGATATAACTAGCCGTAAGTACTGTAAAGATGTACGCCTGAAGCACAGCTACTAGTAGCTCAATCAATGTCATAAAGACGGTGAAAGGCCCTACGATAACACTAAGTGCTGCTGATTTAAAGATGAAAATCAAACTCAATAAACTTAGCAGAATGATGTGACCAGCCGTAATGTTAGCAAAAAGACGAACCATCAGAGAGAAGGGACGCATCATCATCCCTACGATTTCTACCGGGGTCAGAATCAAAAGCATCAGCTTGGGTACACCAGGCATGGCGAAAATGTGTGACCAATACGTTTTTTTACCGTTGAAATTTACGATAATAAAAGTCAGCACGGCCAGCACCATCGTTACTGCGATATTCCCTGTAACGTTTGCTGAACCTGGTAATAAGCCTAACAGGTTATTTATCCAGATAAAGAAAAACAAGGTTAACAGGTAAGGAAGAAAACGGCGATAGTGTTTTTCACCAATGTAGTTTTTCGCTACTTCATCACGAATAAAGATAATGAAAGGCTCCAGTACAGATTGTAGCCCTTTAGGAGCCTGACCAGCACGCTTGATGTAACTATTACGAACAGTAAAGAATATCAGAATCAATAAAACGAAGCTGATGATCAAAGAGGCTGCATTCTTCGTAATGGAAAAATCATAAACTTTTGATCCATCTTCTGCTGTGAAGTGCTCATGATGTAAACTAAAGCCATCGTGCTCACCATTGCCATGATAGAAATGGCTCGATGAATATACTTTCAGCCCCCTACTTGGTGAGTATAAAATAACCGGAAGTGGAATAGCTACGTGTGATTCACCGATGGTAGCAATGTGCCACTGGTGTTCATCAGAAACGTGATGTAAAATGGTTTGTCCAGGGTTAAATTCTTCTGTTTTTCCATGTTCAGTAGCAGGTGCCTCATGGCCTTCATGCTCATGTTGTGCCAAAACAGTCTGGCAAGTGAAGATAGAAATAACAAATGATAAAACGCTGAATGCGAGTGCTTTGTAAGTACGATTGCGGGTCATCGCGTCGGGGTTTCAGGGCTTCTTCTCCGAAAAGTGCCGCAAGTTAGTATACACTCCTGCAATTTCAAAACTTGCAAAAAATAAATAGAGTACAAAAAACTCAAGAATGAAGTGCTTGAGTGCTAAGGTTCCTAACAAAACGTAAGCTATCAGGAATGCAAAACTAACTAACATCCGCAGAACCATGCTGGCTAGATAAAAGGTAACAAACTTATCCCGATTATCGGCCATTCCTCGTTCTATGAGCCGATAATTCAAGAATCCCAGGCAAGCAAAAAAAGCCAGAATATCCCAACTTTGGGGATGAATCCAACGTTCCAAACCCAGGATAGGAGCTAGGAAAAATGCAATTCCAGCTAAAACAACAGGTATGATGAGGCGTCCGAAGGCATCCATTTAAAAAACAGGGAAATCAGAAAAATAAAATCGACTAATGTCCGTCTCTAATAGTTATACTGACAAAGGTAAGCGTTTAGAAACGTTCTGCTCTAAGTAGCGGTTTCGATGAGGTGGATTGTTATGACAAACAAAAGCGGGGTCCATTCGCTAGCTTTTGGGTAAGCTTCTGATTAGTGAAATCAGGGCAGCTGCAATAAAGAAAAGTGAGCAGCCAATGGTAAACCAGGGGGTATGGGTTCCTAACCATTCATCTAGCTTAATACCTAAAAAAACACCTGCACCAATCGTAACCAGCATTTGCATGGCCATGCCTGAATAACGCAAGTAAGGATTATATTTAGGGTTGTCGTTTTCCATATGTATTAGGTTTAAGATTAAAAGCCGAAACGTTTTACCATTTTTGTATGGAATTTAATGGATTAACGTAAAATCTAAGACCAACCCCATCGTTTCTATATACGATTTGTTTCTGTTTAAAATGCCAGCTCGTTTAATAATCATTCTGTTTTTTATTGGCTTATTGTCCTGGAGTTGTACCCAGCACTCTACGGCCCCGGCTAATGTTGCCTTTCACAATATGGCCTCTAAATATAATGCCTTGTTGCAGGCTCGTGAAAAACTGGAAAAAGCCCGTAAAACTATTCTGGAAAATCGGGTTGAGATTTACACGTCTTTGCTGCCTGCCATTATTTTGTCAGATTCGCTTTCTGCTGTACAGGTAGCTACTCAATTAGATTCAGTTATTAAAAAGGCTTCCCTGGTTGCTGAGCGTCATCAAAATTCCAAATGGATGGACGATGCCTATCTGGTGATCGGACAGGCTCGATTGCTACAGGGGGATTATAAAAATGCCGTAGAAACCTTCAAATACATTAATACCAATTATCCTGAAGATAATGCTCGCCCCGGAGCCTTAATTGGTTTAATGCGTGCGTATACCGAACAAGGGCAATATAGCGTTGCATTACGCGTAGCGGATTTAATCAGGGCGTTACCACTTTCTAAACAGGAAACCATTGATTATTACTTAACTAAAGTATACCTGCACCAATTACGAAGGGAGTATGCTGTTGCAGCTGCTATTTTGGAAGAGACTTTGCCCTTAATGCATAAGAGCATGTTTAAAGCCAGGACCTATTATGTCTTAGGCCAGTTATATGAGTTAACCAACAAACATCAAAAATCCATTGAAGCCTACGCAGCAGTTCGTAAAAATCGCCCTTCCTATGATTTAGCTTTTTACGCTGACCTGAATTCAACTTTGAGCCAGCCTAATCAAAATCCGCAGGCAACTTTTGCCAAGATGCTGAAGGATCGTAAAAATGCTGATTTGCAGGATCAGATCTACGTAGCAATGGCTTCTTATGAAGAACGTCAGGGTAACATAAAAGAAGCTGTTGTGGCTTTGAAAAAGGCTACTCGTTTGGCACAACCCGACCAGGTAGCACCGATTTATCTGAAAATAGCAGATTTAAGTTACAACCCCTTGCAGGATTACGAAATGGCCCAAGCCTATTATGATAGTACGGTGGCTTCGCAACCTCGTAATTTGCCTAATATTAAGGAGGTTATTGAAAAAAAACGGGTTCTTGATCAGTTTGTCGTCTATTACCGGGCGATCAAATTGCAGGATAGCTTACAGCAGCTGGCTACTATGAACCCGGCTCAGCTCAATACCTATCTGGAAAAAGTAGTAGCCGAGCGAAAACAAAAGGCAGAAGAAGATCGCCAACGGGCGGAAGAACAGGCGGCACGCTCCCGGCAGGAGCAATTATTAGCTTCAACAGGATCGACAGCAGAAAATACCACCAGTAAATGGTATTTCTATAATCCGAGTTCAATACAAAAGGGGCAACAGGAATTCCAGCAGAAATGGGGTGTGCGTAAACTGGAAGATAACTGGCGGCGTTCGAGAAAGGCAGCCACCTTTACCAATGATGCACCTATTGCTGTTGTAAATGGCAATAATGCGACAGAGAATGGGCAGAATGTTGCGAGCACAGGTGCTTCTTCGGGAACGTCGATAGAAGCGGAGTCCCTAAAAAAGAATATCCCCTTAACGCCAGAAGCCTTAGCTAGTTCCAAAAAGAAACAGGAGATTGCTTATTTTGAGCTAGGGAAAATTTATAAGCTAGGATTAAACGAATCCGAAAAATCAATCCAGTCTTTTCAGCAATTATTAACACTCTTTCCACAAACCGAATATGAAGCAGAAGCTCTGTATTTTTTATACCTGCTTCATGAAGGGCAACCCGTAGCGGCTGAGTATAAAAATCGGCTATTTCAAAAGTACGCAGATTCGTATTTTGCCCGTATGATCAACCGAGCTGATTTAAACCCATTGACAAGTGGAGCCGAAGCAGAGGCTCAAAAACTATACGCAGATGCTTATGAAACCTACCAAAGGGGTGAATACTCAACCGCTCAGGAAAAAGTAACGAAAGGATTGAAAGAGTATGCAGGCAGCACATTGGAAGACAAATTTGCCTTGCTGAGTGCGATGCTAACTGCTAAAACACAGAATAGCGAATCGTACCAAAAAGCACTGACCAGTTTTCTGAATAATTATCCCAATAGCCCGCTTATTAGTTTGGCACAAAGCATGCTGACTGCCGCTAAATCGGTAAAACAATAAAAAAGAAGCCTTCCCAATCGGAAGGCTTCTTTTTTACGGGAGAAAAACGTACTACTGTTTGTGACGTTTTTCGTCTGATACCGTCAATTTCCAGCGACCACGTGCCCGGCGGGCTGCCAATACACGACGTCCATTTGGAGTGCTCATACGCTCACGAAAACCGTGCTTGTTGCGACGCTTGCGATTTGATGGTTGGAAAGTCCTTTTCATTGCCT
>JASGGE010000199.1:0-4476 GCA_047605205.1 Siphonobacter sp. | reverse complement strand
TTCGCCCCGGATAATCTACTAATTGATAGGGAACTATTTCGCCGTCAGCCTGTATCTGAAACAGAGCTGCATCTAGTTTAAATGGGTGAATGGTTGCTTTCGTGCCTACTTCTACGCTATGAGCTCGCATGGGGCCGAGGGCTGGGTTAAATCCTCCGAGATTGCTTGGGTTATTGCTTAATTCCGTCAGAGCGGGTGTTTCAAAATTGGTTGAGAAATTAGTGTAAATACTCTGGTGAGGATGGAATTCCCAGTTTAATCCAACGGTAGGACTAAATCGATTATAGGTGCGTTTTCCGGACTGATCTTCATCGCTCAGGAAATGATCCTGAATCCGAAGCTGAATAGCATCGAAACGCGTACCGACTGTCAGAAGCAAATGAGCAGGTAGTCCAATTTCCTGCAAGAGATAAGTGCCAATATTCCGGAAATTTTCGAGCTGGTCTAGTGATAGAGCTCCCCGTACACCTAATACGTTGTTGTAACGGGTACGGTCATCGCGTTGATTTTCAAGGTCTAAGCCAGTTTTTAATCGATAAGATACTGAACCGAATTGATCTGTATACTGGTAGCTAAGCCCTCCGCCAGTGAAATTTCGGACGAAGCCTACTGTGCCACCAGTTTCAAAAGCCAGTCGGTTACTGAAATCACGGTGGGTCCAGAAAGTTCGGACTTGCAGTTGGTGTTTTTTAGAAATTACCTGATCATAAACGGCGGCAAACCGATGTTGAATGGCTCCGGAAAAGGCTTGGTATTGAATATTTTGAGGCCTGGCCATACGCCTATCCTGGGCAACTTGTTCGATGGTTAACCCACCCGGATCCTGAGCGGTAACGTTTGAGTAATTATAGAGTAATGTGAGTTTGCCTGTTGCATTTAGCTCGTGTTGAAATTTGGCATTGAGCAGCCAATTGTTCATTGTGGCATTACTCCTGTAACCATCCTGCAGATTCCGACTAACATTGACGAGCAAAGTGGATCGCCTCCACTTTTGGCCAACTTTCAGCTGATAACGCTGGAACCCATAACTGCCCGCTACGGCTTGGGCTTCGGCAAAATTAGACTGAGGTTTTTCAGTAACGAAGAACAATATCCCTCCCGATGCGTTACCATATAGGGCAGAAGAGGCTCCACGAATAACTTCCAATTGACCTAAACTACCTACATCAAAATTATTGACTTTGGCCTGTCCGTCGGGCGTGGTTTCCGGAATGCCATCCAGTAAAACCTTTAATCCCCGAATCCCAAATGAGGAACGGGCTCCAAAACCTCGAATCGAGATACGAAGGTCTTGTGCGAAATTGTCAGGATTTTGAGCAAATACACCGGGAATGGTACTCATGGCGTCAAAAAGTGAGAGCTGAGGCTGCCCAACCTGAAGCCGATATTGATTGATTACCGATATGGCAAAAGGAGTTTTATTTTCTACATTATTCAGTCGGGGGGCTGTAACTTCAAGAGGATCAAGCGTATGTGTTTGCAGAGAATCATTCTGAGCATATACAAAACCTGAAACAAAAAGAAGTGGTAAAAAAAATCGCATAGAGCATGAAAATAGGAAATGGTTATGATCCCATAAAAATGGCGGCTTCTTATCCAGATCGGTTATGATTGTCGACGAAATACTTTTAATCTACTATTTATTGAACAGAAATGTCCTAAAAAAACGTTTCTATTTTAGAACTTCATAAAGAAGGAATTGTATATTTTTGTTAATATTGATAGCGAATCATCAATCTTAATCTGATTCATTATGAAGGTTAGTTTGGATATAGCCACTCATTTGAGGAATCGTCGTCTGGAGAATGTTGTCGAGAATCGTACAGCTTATACACTTGATACTGCTGAACTGAATATTTATGAAACGCACGCCCATGCCGAGTCGGTAGAATTGACGTTTCATAATCCGGTATTGACAAGCATGATCCGGGGTAAGAAAGTAATGCACTTGCAAGGAACCCCTGACTTTGATTACCATCCTGGCGAATCTGTGTTGGTGCCTAGTGATCAAACCATGCGGATTGATTTTCCGGAAGCCTCTCTTTATAATCCAACGCAATGCCTGGCTTTGGCTATTTCTCGGGATCAGATTATCCGGTTTACGGATGAATTAAATGAAAAGGTTCCCTTAATAGATTCTCCTTCGGGCTGGCAATGGTCAGAGAATAGTTTTTACTTCACAAATTCATCGGCTGTCAATGGCTTGTTAGGTCGTTTAATTGATATTTTTACCGAAAATAACCCTTCTAAGGATCTGTTCGCCAGCCTGATTTTAAAGGAGTTAACCGTACGGCTATATCAAACAAAAGCACGTTGCCTGCTGCTCGAAAATAGCCAGTCCTACGTTACTAGCAATCGGCTGGCTTTTATCGGTGAGTACATTAAAGAAAACCTTCATACTACTTTAACGGTGCATCAGCTAGCTGATAAAGCCTGTATGAGTGAACCTAATTTCTACCGACAGTTTAAAATGCAGTTTGGCATTTCACCAATTGAATACATTAACCAGCAACGCATTCAACTAGCCCAGAAACTATTGAGGACGACTACTAATTCCATCGGCGAAATCAGTATGGCTTGCGGGTTCAATAATCAAAATCATTTTGTGAAATTGTTTAAGCGTTATAGTGAGCATACGCCTCAGCAATACCGCCAGATGACCCCTGCTCAGTCAGGAATAAATTAGGTTGATAGAATTGTTCTCTTCTTTGATAGGATTCATCTAATAAAAAATAGGCTAATACCGCAAATTTGTGTCGTAAACCTCATAAACAATTTTTGATTATGGAAGCGACTCTTGAAGCTCCGGTACGGACTGATCGTCCTGCCTTTAAAGAACGATACGAAAATTTCATCGGTGGAAAATGGGTAGCTCCGGCTCGCGGCCAGTATTTCGATAACATTTCTCCGATTGATGGCAAAGTCTTCTGCCAGGTAGCTCGTTCTACGGCTGAAGACATCGACAAAGCTCTGGATGCCGCTCATACCGCTTTTCCAATCTGGTCGAAAACGTCAGTTGCTAACCGTAGTAATGTTCTGCTAAAAATTGCTGATCGTATCGAGCAGAACCTGGATTATCTGGCTAAAGTTGAAACCATTGATAATGGTAAGCCCCTGCGTGAAACAACCGCTGCTGACTTACCACTGGTAGTAGATCACTTTCGGTATTATGCTGGCGTAATTCGGGCAGAAGAAAGCTCGGCAGCTGAACTTGACTCGAATACCCTGTCTCTGAATATCCACGAACCTATTGGGGTAGTTGGACAAATCATTCCTTGGAACTTCCCCTTATTAATGGCCGCCTGGAAGGTTGCTCCTGCTCTGGCTGCGGGTTGTACAATTGTGCTTAAACCCGCCGAGCAGACACCTACCAGTATTCTGGTTTTGATGGAGCTGATTGGAGATTTGTTACCTAATGGCGTACTTAATGTAGTGAACGGATTTGGGTTGGAAGCAGGTAAGCCTTTAGCTTCATCTAGCCGGGTAGCAAAAGTTGCCTTCACTGGCGAAACCACTACGGGGCGTCTGATTCTGCAATACGCAGCTGAAAATCTTATTCCGGCAACTATGGAATTGGGAGGGAAGTCACCTAACATCATTTTCCCAAGTGTGATGGATAAAGACGACGAATTCCTCGACAAAGCCATTGAAGGTGCTGTTTTATTTGCTCTGAATCAGGGTGAAATTTGTACCTGCCCTTCACGTTTGCTGGTACATGAGTCTATCTATGACGCCTTTATTGAGAGAGTAATTGCTCGTACGAGAGCTATAAAACAAGGCAGCCCTTTATCGATCGATACGATGATTGGGGCTCAGGCTTCGAAAGATCAGTATGAAAAAATTCTTTCGTACATCGAAATCGGGAAACAGGAAGGTGCTCAGGTATTGACTGGCGGAGCTGCTCATCATCAGAATAGTGGCCTTGAAAATGGGTATTACATCCAACCTACTATCCTGAAAGGCAATAATAAAATGCGAATATTCCAGGAGGAAATATTCGGCCCTGTGTTGTCGGTAACGACTTTCAAAACTACGGAGGAAGCTATTGCCATTGCCAACGATACCCTTTATGGTTTAGGAGCTGGTGTCTGGACACGTGACGCACATGAGCTTTATACCGTACCCCGGGCTATTCAGGCGGGTAGAGTTTGGGTAAACTGCTATCATGCGTATCCTGCTCATGCTCCGTTTGGAGGATATAAGAAATCGGGTTTTGGTCGTGAAACACACAAAATGATGCTAAGTCACTATCGTCAGACCAAAAACATGTTGATTTCTTACGATAAAAACAAATTAGGATTCTTTTGATTATTGAAAGAACCCTTAATCAGTGGTTGTATAAAGTGCCCAATTTTTTGAGTTTGATTTGGAAGTACGCTTTGGCAACAATTCGTTGCCAAAGCTTTTTTCATTTACTAACATTTCTGCTATGGTGCCGAGAGTATTAGTAACCGATGCTGCAAAAGCCATTATCGA
>JASGGE010000198.1:0-4548 GCA_047605205.1 Siphonobacter sp. | reverse complement strand
TGATTCCCTGCCGGTTTTAACCCAAGCCGGCGGTATTGCTCAGCAATGTAGCGAGCGGCGATAGTATTGGTAATTTCACCCGTCCGGCGACCCAGCATTTCATCGGCTGCCAGAAAGCGAACGTGGGCCTCTGGTTCCTGGATACTCATCTTAAACTCTGGTAAAGCTGGCTTTTTTGATTTCTGAGCCTGTGCCAGAGCCACCACCCCGACACTTAGTAAAATCGTTTGAATCAATATTTTCATATAAAAAATGTCCACTATTTTCCGGGCAAGATACGGATTGTCCCTTGAAAATGAGTATGGTTGTTCAATGAGTCTACCAGCATAAAAGACAAAAAATGACGAGCGGCGTAAACAATACGTTCGAAAGATCGTTTTTTTGTGACCTCATAACTCTTGATTGTTTACACTCATGAAAAAAACACTCTTCTCTCTTACCCTGATTCTGTTTGCATTTACCACGACGCTGTTTGCTCAAAAAGGGCCCGAAGACAAATCGAAGCGTCCCAGCCCACCCGCTAAGGCAATGGCCAAAGTACATGGCAAAACCATTACTATTGATTATTCACAACCTTCCGTGAAAGGTCGTAACGTTTGGGATCCGAATGGTCAGCTGGCTCCTTACGGAAAAGTATGGCGGACGGGAGCCAATGAAGCCACTATTTTTGAAACTACGGGTGATTTGAAAGTAGAAGGAAAAACGCTGCCCGCCGGCAAATACTCCTTGTTTACCATTCCAGGTGAAAACGAATGGACGATCATTTTTAATAAAACGGCTACGCAGTGGGGGGCTTATAAATACCAGGAAGCCGACGACATCTTGCGTGTGAAAGTGCCCGCTCATAAGTCTAAAACCATGAACGAGAAATTTGTAATTAACATTACCAAATCGGGCAGGGTATCTATGGCCTGGGCAGATACGATGGTTGACTTTAAGGTGAAGTAGTTAGTTGGTTACACTAACTTAATATCCATCAGAAGAGTACTAAAACAAAAGCGGTATACCTGTACTAGGTTGTACCGCTTTTGTTTTAGTACTCTTCTGGCATTTGAGTGAAGATCGACAATAGCCCCAATGCCCAAAAAGCAAGTATCTTATTCGTAACCCTATAATCTATCGAAGACACTATCCGCTAAAAAACGGCTTCGTTTCTGGTAAGAATTACCGAAGATATCCGAAAATGATTCGTATTTTCATACTCCCTAATCCCCCTTACCCCGATGACCTCTATTATTGAACCTGAAGTTGCTCAACCTGTTCCTGTAAAACGATTGCTTTCTCTGGATACCCTGCGGGGCTTTGATATGTTCTGGATTATGGGTGGAGAAGAAATTTTCCATGTATTAGCCAAAACTACGGGTTGGAGCTGGGCACTGGCGGTAGCCGATCAGTTTACGCATCCCCAATGGAATGGTTTTCGTTTTTACGACCTGATTTTCCCGCTCTTTTTGTTTATGGCGGGCGTATCAACGCCTTTTTCGTTAGGTCACCGCTTACAAACGGATAAAGGTCAGCTCGCCCGAAAAATCATTACTCGAGGTCTTATCCTGACGTTCTTAGGCATCATTTACAATAACGGACTCTTTGTAAAGCCCTTCCATGAGTTACGCTTTGGCAGTGTCCTCGGACGAATTGGTTTGGCGGGCATGTTTGCTCAATTGCTTTACCTCTATGGTAAACCTCGTACGTTGTATATCATTTTTGCCAGTATTCTGCTGGGATACTGGGCCGCGTTAATGCTCATTCCAGTACCCAACTGTGGAGCAGGGGTACTAACCATGGAATGCAGCTTACCCGGTTACGTAGATCGCCTGCTCATGCCAGGACGTTTGTATAAAGTTATTCACGACCCGGAGGGCTTACTCTCAACCATACCCGCCATTTGCAATGCCCTCCTGGGCATTTACGCAGGCACCGTCTTACGCAGTAATTTGCCACTGACTCGTAAGGCCTTCCATTTAGCTTTATTGGGAATAGGCTTTGTAGTGGTCGGTTATCTCTGGGATTTTATTTTTCCCATCAACAAAAACATCTGGACAAGCTCTTTTGTCTGCGTAACGGGCGGCCTAAGCCTGCTATTATTAGCCTTGTTTTACTGGGTAATTGACATTCAGGGTTTTCGAGCGGGAACTTTCTTCTTCACCGTGATCGGCATGAATTCCATCCTGATTTACCTTTCTGATTTGTTTATTGACTTTGAATACGCCGCTCACTTTTTCTTTGGTGGGTTGTTGTCTTTTATCGTTTCTGAACCAATAAAAGCCGTCGGCGGAGTAGCAGCCTTGTTGTTGATGAAATGGCTATTTTTGTATATTCTTCATCAGAAAAAAATATTCTTACGCGTGTAACCTGCTGCGAAAGCGGCCTTTAATGCTAAACATTACCTCTATGAAATACCCTTTCATAATAGCCTGTTGCCTGAGCAGTCTGTATGCTACAGCCCAAACGCCTGACCCTACTAAAATCACACTGGTAATTCATGGAGGGGCCGGAACCATTACCCGGCAGAATATGACGCCAGAAAAGGAAAAAGCGTATCATCAGGCTCTGGAACTAGCTTTACAATCAGGCTATGCGGTTCTGCAAAAAGGCGGAACCAGCCTCGATGCCGTCGTGGCAGCCATTAACGTCATGGAAGATTCCCCCCTGTTTAATGCGGGTAAAGGAGCAGTTTTTACACATGAAGGGAAAAACGAGCTGGATGCGGCTATTATGGACGGCAAAAACCGGGCGGCGGGTGCTGTGGCTGGTGTAACTACCATTAAAAACCCCATTAATGCGGCCCGAGCCGTGATGGAACAATCTGAGCATGTCATGCTCATTGGCAAAGGAGCCGAAACCTTTGCTAAAGAAAAAGGACTGACCCTTGTAGACCCGAGTTATTTCTACACAGAAAGTCGCTGGCAAGGGCTACAAAAAGCTCTTAAAGAAGAAAAAGTACAGCTTGATCATACTGAAGAAAAAACCAGAAAGTCGCCTTCCCCCAAATCCAGCAGTCGGGCAGATGATCTCATTTTCACAGAAGGGAAAAAATTTGGTACCGTGGGTTGTGTTGCCCTGGATCAGTATGGTAACCTTGCAGCCGGAACTTCAACCGGGGGCATGACCAACAAACGCTACGGCCGGGTGGGTGATGCTCCTATCATCGGAGCCGGAACCTACGCCGACAATGCCACTTGTGCTGTTTCGGCCACGGGTCACGGTGAATATTTTATCCGATCCGTAGTAGGTTACGACATTGCCGCTCTGATGAAATACAAAGGCATACCCCTAAAAGAAGCCGCTGACGAAGTAGTGATGAAAAAGCTGGTGGAGATGAAAGGCGAAGGAGGCGTAATTGCTCTGGATGCAAAAGGCAATATTGCGATGCCCTTTAACTCAGAAGGTATGTACCGGGGCTTTATAAAGGCTGACGGTAAGCCAACCGTAGAGATTTACAAAGACTAAACCCAACTCCAGGTGAAAGAAACCAGAAGAAGCGGCCTCGGCCGCTTCTTCTGGTTCTGAACTCGTAATAACACGGGTTTGCCCTGCTTACAAAATCAGCATGGCATCTCCGTAGCTAAAGAATTTATATTTCTCTTTAATGGCTATGTCGTAGGCGTGCCGGATCAACTCATAGCCACCAAAAGCTGCTGTACTCATCAACAGAACAGATTCGGGTAAATGCAGATTGGTCAGCAGTGCATTCGAGATTTTAAAATCGTAGGGAGGAAAAACAAATCGATCCGTCCAACCTTCACTGGGTTTCAATCGGTTATTAGCTGACACTGAAGATTCCAGCGTTTTCAATACCGTAGTACCAATCGAACAAACCCGTTTGCCTGCATCCAGAGAGGCATTCACCACATTAGCCGTAGCAGCCGGAATGAAATAAGGCTCTGAATCCGTTTTATGCTTGGTCAGATCTTCAACATCAACCTGGCGGAACGTGCCTAGCCCTACGTGGAGGGTAATGGGCGAAAAGTACGTTCCGTTGATTTCCATCCGCTTGACAATATTCTTGGTAAAGTGCAGCCCCGCCGTAGGGGCGGCTACCGCTCCAACCTTATTATCATCGGCAAAAATGGTTTGATACCGCTCACGATCTTCGGGCGTTGCACTCCGGCGGCTTTTGATTTCTTCCGGGAGTGGGGTTTCGCCCAGTTCATGAATGGCCTTCATCAAAGCATTCTGATCACCATCGTATAAAAAACGGATGGTTCGCCCGCGGGAGGTCGTATTGTCAATAACTTCAGCCACCAGATCACTATCGCCAAAGTACAATTTATTACCCACCCGAATTTTACGAGCCGGGTCGACGAGTACGTCCCAAAGCCGATGTTCACGGTTCAATTCGCGGAGCAGAAATACTTCTATTTTCGCTCCGGTTTTTTCCTTACTTCCGTACAAACGGGCAGGAAATACCTTCGTGTCGTTAACCACCATGGTATCGCCGTCACCAAAATATTGAACGATATCACCGAATTGCCGATGTTCAATTTGCCTGGTTTGGCGATTAACGACCATCAGCCGCGACTCACCGCGTTCGGCTGGATAGAGAGC
>JASGGE010000197.1:0-4552 GCA_047605205.1 Siphonobacter sp. | reverse complement strand
ACCATTACCAACTCAAGCAGTAATGGTTAAGCCAAATTTTACCTTGTCTTTTAGTGCATATTGCTCCATCGATAAACGAGCAATCACACGGTCTAATGAACTTCCCTTAATAACCCCATCCCGTTTAATGTAGTTTAAGCTCATGCTGTAGTTACTGTGCTCCGTTCCGCCGCTGATGGCCAGGTTATGGTTGTGTGAAATGGCTGAGCTTCGCTGAACAGCATCTTGCCAGTTGGTATGTGCTCCTTTATCGTCATTTGGCGAGAAAGAAAGGT
The DNA here is from genome assembly GCA_047605205.1 of Siphonobacter sp. Taxonomy (GTDB): domain Bacteria; phylum Bacteroidota; class Bacteroidia; order Cytophagales; family Spirosomataceae; genus Siphonobacter. The sequence goes on along the minus strand of JASGGE010000197.1, from coordinate 4,277 downwards.
TGTTCTTGGTTAGGAAAGCCCGCAACTCATCAGCATTCATGACGTTCAGCTGATTGGAAACGGCCTCCATTCCAACGTAGCCGTTATAATTGATCTGCATCTGCCCGGCTTTGCCTCGCCGGGTGGTTACCACGATTACCCCATTGGCGGCCCGGTTACCATAAATAGCGGTTGCGGCGGCATCTTTCAAGACATCGATAGAAGCAATGTCACTGGGAGCTATCGTAGAAATATCCGCTCCGGGAAGCCCGTCAATTACGTAAAACGGTCCTTGTGAACTGTTAATAGTAGACGCTCCGCGTAGGATTACGGCAGCATTGGTATTCGGGTTACCACTAGACGTAATGTTCAAACCCGGAACTTTACCCTGTAAAAGCTGGCCGACATCACTAATTGGCCCTACGTTCATATCCCCTGGTTTTACAGTAGTAATGGCACTACTAAGGTTTTTACGGGACTGTGTACCGTAGCCCACTACTACTACCTCGCCGAGTTGCTTTGTGTCAGCAACCAGAGTTACGACAATGTTAACCTGCTTATTAATCGGGACGTTTTGCTTTACGTAGCCTACGTAACTGAAAATCAGTACACCATTTGACGGAGCCTTGATTTTATAATCGCCGTTCACATCGGTGGTAGTACCTGTAGTTGTGCCTTCTACTACCACGCTTACACCGGGCATACCGGTTCCGGTTTCGCCCACGACTTTCCCGGTAACGATGATATCGTCAGCCCGGGAAAACGTATTTAGCTTCGTTGGCTTATCCAGGCTAGCTGCCTGAATGTAACTCAGGCAACTACTTAGATAGACGAATGTAAAAGCTTTAATAAAGGTTTTTTTCATATGAAAAAGGTAACAAATGATGGTTTAAAGAATCTCGTTCAATGCAAACATGGCAGGTTCCGGAATGAGACTTGCGGTTGAACGTTTTGCGTCTTCAGATCAGTTGAACGTTATAGTGTACATTAAACACAATTCGGAGTATGGATCATAAAAAGTAATTCAATTGAATAGGAATAAGTGATCAATAACTGGATTAACCAAGCATAAAAGACAGCGTAAGAAAGTGCGGAGTTATAAAGCAGGTTGACAACATTTTAAGATTATATGAGTTAAAATACGCAAAGATTCGGATATAATTTTTCAATTATAAAATAGAATAATTATATCACAACAAAAAAAAGACTTAAAATTTACACAAACGTTTGCGTAGAAAAATGCAAAATGATGATAAAGTAGTTCTATTAAGTCTAAAAGAAACCGCTAAATGGCTATGAAAGAATAGTATACAGGAATTTGATTCGGAGGTGTTTGAAATTTATTGCATCTTCGTAAACTAATGGTCTTCCTGTTATGATACGGTTTTTGTTTGCCTTTTTTCTCATTAGCACTTGTGGCTGGTCACAAACGGCTACCTCTTATCTACTCATTCCTGACCAGGTTTTCGACGGAACCGAGCTACACACCAACTGGCAGGTATTGGTGATTGGGAATAAAATTGAAGCCGTCGGAAAAGACTTGAAAAGGCCTAGTGGCGTACAAGTTATTGAATTGAAGAACCAAACTCTGCTGCCAGGGTTAATTGAAGGGCATTCACATTTATTCCTTCATCCCTACAACGAAACCAGCTGGGACGATCAGGTACTGAAGGAATCCCCGATGGAGCGGGCTGCCCGGGCGGTTGTTCATGCCCGGAAAACATTGATGGCGGGTTTTACGACTGTTCGTGATTTAGGCACCGAAGGAGCTGATTATGACGACGTAGGGCTTAAGCAAGCCATTGAGAAAGGGATTATTCCCGGGCCACGAATGCTGACGGTTGGCCCTGCGTTAGTAGCCACTGGAAGTTACGGCCCTAAAGGATATAATACGGCTGTTCCCCAGGGAGCTGAAGAAGCAGATGGGCAGGATCGCCTGATTCAGGCCGTTAGAAATCAGATTGGCAGAGGAATCGATATTGTGAAAATTTATGCAGATTATCGTTGGGGCTTAATGGGAGAAGCTAAGGCAACGTTTCTGGAAGAAGAAATAGCTCTGATGGTGAAAGTAGCGGCTTCATCAGGGCGAACGGTGGTTGCTCATGCTTCTACTGAGGAAGGTATTCATCGGGCCGTAATGGGGGGATGTAAAACCATTGAACACGGGGACGCCGGAACACCGGCCCTGTTTGAATTAATGAAGCAAAAAGGAGTAGCGTACTGTCCAACACTGGCCGCCAGCGATGCCATCTCTCAGTATCGTGGATGGAAAAAAGGAGTAGAGCCCGAGCCTGAACGCATTCAACAAAAACGAAAAAGTTTTAAGGCTGCTTTGGAGTCAGGCGTAATGATCATTATGGGTGGAGACGTTGGGGTTTTTACGCACGGAGATAATGTGCGGGAAATGGAATTGATGAAGGAATACGGCATGAGCCCACTAGCGATACTCCGTTCGGCAACGGGTACGCCAGCAAAGGTGTTTGGCCTAACGAATCTGGGGGAGATAAAACCACAGTTTCTAGCTGATTTAATTGGTGTCGAAGGGAATCCTATTCAACAGTTATCAGTTCTGCGGAATGTAACGTTTGTCATGAAAAATGGCACTTTATACAAGAAGTGAGTAAGTTACTCTATATTTGAAAATAATACTACTTATAAGTGTATAGTGTATCATACTTATCTGATAATTAGGTTATTATGAAATTTTAAGTATTTTCGGAATGTTCAATCCATACCAAAAAACTGGCGATAATTACCAGAAATCTGGTAGATGAAGTAATTGATAGAAAAGGAGTGACTACAAAGGCTGAAAATGGGCATTTTTAATCAGTCATCTGTCGACTAGATTGTGAACGATAGCCTTTTATACGTTTATGAATGCCCTCTTCAACCCTTCATCCAATGCCCAAACGGATGTTTTCTTTTTTGATGGAAACTTATGGTTTGGTATTGTTGATTCAAACGAACGATTAGCTGAACTGGAAGGTTGTTACCCAACTAAAAAATTTCTTCAGGCCAAACAATATCTTGGTTTGAACAGTACGTATCCATGCTTTGGTTTTCAGGGCGAAGGGATGTCACTGGAAGAATTTTTAAATTATTAGGCGACTGAAGTTACCTGTTAAAGAGAAAGGCTGGCAACGTTGCCAGCCTTTCTCTTTAACAGGTCATTTTTGCGGGGTTAATCAGTAAGGGTTGCCCAAATTAAATAGCTATTCAGCATTAAAATAATGGTGGCAATGAGCCAGCCCAGCACGGAAAGTAGTCTGGAGTTTACAAAATGCCCCATTGATTCACGTCTACTTGTAATCCATACCAGCGGAATCACCGCAAAACTTAACTGCACCGATAGCACTACCTGACTAAAGACGAGTAGATCTGAGGTGCCTTTTTCGCCGTACCATAAAGTAGCTACAAATGCTGGAATAATGGCTAACGAACGCGTCAGCAATCGTCTTACCCAGGGTTTTAAACGCAGATCAAGAAAACCTTCCATTACAATCTGTCCGGCCAAAGTACCCGTTACAGTAGAATTCTGGCCGGCGGCTAATAGGGCAATAGCAAATGAAATACTGGCTAGTTTAACCCCCAGGATAGGATCGAGTAGCCGATGGGCATCAGTGATATTGGCAATATTCTGGTTTCCGGAAGCGTGAAAAGCTGCCGCTCCCACAATCAGAATGGCTGAGTTAATAAAGAAAGCCAGCAATAAGGAAATAGTTGAATCAAGTGTAGCAAACCGGATGGCTTCTTTTTTGCCTTCGTATGAGCGGATATAATCACGGCTCTGTACAATGCTGCTGTGTAGATATAGGTTATGTGGCATAACCGTAGCTCCCAGGATACCAATGGCTACGTATAGCATTGAAGGATTCGTAACAATCTCTGGTTTAGGAAGCAGATTACGAACAATTGCTGGTACATCGGGATTAGAGACCACTACCTCATAAATAAAGCAGCACAGAATGACAAAGATCAGGCCGCCTACAATGCTTTCCAGAACCCGCAAACCTCGGTGTTGAAAATATAGAATTACGAAGACATCCAGAATAGTAACCACTACGCCCACGGTCAGGGGTATGCCAAATAATAAATTCAGTGCAATGGCTGAACCTAATACTTCGGCAACATCGGTAGCGGCAATCGCTATTTCGGCTAAAACCCATAATACATGCCCGACAGGCCTGGAAAAATGGTCCCGGCAGGTCTGAGCCAGATCCCGGCCGGTAGCAATGCCTAGTTTCAAAGCCAGGTGCTGAAGTACCATGGCAAACAGGTTTGAAATCAGAATGACAGAC
>JASGGE010000196.1:0-4707 GCA_047605205.1 Siphonobacter sp. | reverse complement strand
GCGGCCAGACGTATATATTTGTCTTTTAATTCAGAGAGTTCAGCCTGAAGTTTTTCTTCCTGGCTTACTTCAGTTTCTGCTGCGATCGAACCGCTGGTCACTTCGACTGGTTCGTTAGTTTGTTCAGTTTCTTCTGAAAATTCAGGATTGGTCATATCTGTCATACCTTATTAGCTGGTTTCAATAGTGCAAAATTAGTTTGCCAATGCCGATTTCGCTGACAGAATGACACTTTCTGTGTGAATAAACGTTATGGAATGTATCGTTACGACAGGGAAATAATAACAAAACGGCTCTCTTGCGGTTCATGTAGAGCCTGAATAGAAAAGCTAAATTCAAACCAATTTTATAATACATCCGATATGACTATCCCGGAATTGGTCCAGCAGCGAAACGCCCGGCTTATCAAAGAAATAGCCCGTGAAGTTGGGTTCGATTTCTGTGGCATTTCACGGGCTGAATTTCTGGAAGAAGAAGCTCCACGCCTTGAAAAATGGTTAATGCTCGGACGAAATGGGCAAATGCAGTATATGGAAAACCATTTTGATAAGCGGCTTGATCCACGTTTGCTGGTAGAAGGAGCCAAATCAGTGGTTTCCGTATTGTATAATTATTACCCGGAACAATGCCTCTCTGAGGGAGAGGAAGATTTGAAAATAGCCAAATATGCATACGGTGTAGACTACCATTTTGTTATTAAGGACCGACTAAATGATTTTCTCGAACGAATTCGGGAAGCGATAGGCGATGTATCTGGACGTTGCTTTGTTGACTCAGCTCCGGTAATGGATAAGGTATGGGCTAAAAAGGCCGGCTTAGGCTGGGTCGGGAAACATAGCAATTTGCTAAACCGGCAAACCGGTAGTTTTTTCTTTATTGCTGAGTTAATCATTGATCTCGAACTTGCTCCTGATGGGCCAGTGTCTGACTATTGTGGTACCTGTACCCGCTGTATAGATGCTTGCCCGACTGATGCTATTGTAGAGCCATACGTGGTAGATGGAAGCCGGTGTATTAGTTATTTGACAATTGAACTAAAAGAAGCCATTCCTGAGGAATTTCAGGGACAAATGGAGAATTGGGTATTTGGCTGCGACATTTGTCAGGATGTATGCCCCTGGAACCGATTTGCCCGCCCGCATCAGGAAGAGGCCTTTCGTTTATTGCCAGAATTACAGCAATTTACACGAAAAGATTGGGAAGAAATAACTCAGGAAACATTCGGGAGAGTCTTCAAAAAATCACCCTTAAAACGTACCAGATACGAAGGGCTGAAACGCAATATTTCGTTTGTAAATCGCCTTTCTGAATAAAAATACTGTAGAAGAAAAACCACAAATTATACGATTAACCTGGCAGGAATAAGCTTTTTTGAAACAGGATGAGTAAAAATTCCTTTAATCATCCATGAAAAAAGTAGCTTACTGGTTGCTCGTGTTAACTGCCACGTCAACCTCAGTCTCTGCACAGGATAACTTATCCTGGGGGCCAACAATAGGCCCTGACTTTTCTAAATTCAGAGGTTCAAACAATCCTTCAAAAGCAGGCCTGACAGCCGGTCTTTTTCTGAATTATAGTATTGTAGATCATTTCGGAATCGGAGCTCAGCTGCTTTATACGCAACTGGGTGAAAAAGTAGAAGACTCCAATGTAGAAACGCGATTGAATTACCTGCAAATTCCGGTTTTGGCTACATTTTACCTCAACAATCGGGGGGCAGCCTTTCGGCCTAAGTTGTTCGTGGGGCCCCATCTTGGTTTTTTGCTAGCCGCCCGAAACCAAAATGGGGATAACCTGAATGCTACGACAAAAGAATACAATAGTGTTGATGCGGGATTAACCTTTGGAGCTGGGTTCAACTACCGGTTGTCGGACCGTACCTGGTTAAATGCAGATGTACGTTACGGCCTTGGGTTGGTGGATGTAACGACGAGTAATGCTTCAGAGCCTACAAATGGAAGCTGGGGTATTAATGTCGGCGTTAGTTTTCCCCTTGGCCATTATCAACCCGGTAGCGGCAAATTTACACCTAGCCGAAAAAGATATTAGGCCTGTTATAACATAAAATTTTTTGTACTCGAAACCGCTGCTAAAGAACTGGCAGCGGTTTTTTCATGATAGCCTATGGTTAATTTAGGTACTAGTATTAGTTGGTATACAATATAAATGTATCTGGTAAGTAGTTAATTGTCAGATATTTAGGTATTTATTTTGCAAGTGATTGCCAAATCGGATCATACAAGAAGGCCCATTTCTGCGATTAAGCTTTCATTTACCGATACATTCCTGCCGTTTACCTCAAAGATACGAACCCTCGCAACGATCTGGGTTGTGTATACGTATTATTAACCGAATGACACAATTACGAACGAACAATGGAACGTAAAGATTTTCTAAGAAAAGGTTTTTCAGCACTGGGCTTAATGGCCGTTGTCCCTATTGTAGGTAGCTGCAAAAAAGATGATGAAGTAACTACGGATAGTAGCTCAAGTTCTAGTTCAGATAGTAGCTCTAGTACTACTACCGAAAGTTGTACTGTTACCCCAACCGAAACGGAAGGGCCTTTCCCTACAAAATCTCCGAGCTCATTAGTTATGAGCGATATTACTTCGGATCGCACGGGTGTAGCCTTTACAATTAAGATTACCATCCAGGATAAAAATGATAGTTGTGCCGCTCTTTCTGGAGCTCTGGTGGATATCTGGCATTGCGATGCAGCCGGTAATTATTCGGAGTATGGTGGAACAACCATGCAAACAACGAATTACACGACAGTACACTTTTTGCGTGGCCGCCAGACAACAGATTCAAGTGGTTTGGTAACCTTTACCTCCATTTTTCCGGGATGGTATTCAAGCCGTGCCCCACACATTCACGTGCACATTTATAACTCCTCAGGTACGTCGTTGTTAGTGACGCAAATTGCATTTCCTTACGACGTTACCAATACGGTATATACCACCGCACAGGCCTACGGCTATACGAAAGGTGCTCAGGATACGAAGAATGAAAATGATAGCGTCTTCTCTGATTCATATGAATCAGAATTAGCTACCGTTACAGGTAGTATTTCAGCAGGTTATGTGCTGACTCATACCATTACAGTAAGTGCTTGATACTTGTTTGTGAACATTCCGGATAGCCTTAACGGGTTATCCGGAATAGAGGGGCCTTTCTGCTAAAGCCAATTAATTATGCGAATCATTCAGTTAGGGTATCGAAAAACAATTGATGCGTCTGCTCAGAAAACCTGGGATCGGGTAGTATTTGATGCGACGTACCAGGAATTTTTCATGCAGGCTCAGTTCTATAATCAGGAGAAAAAATACAGCACATTCGATGAGTTACTAGTGAATGTTCCTCAGGCCGATCGGTTACATTATCTCACTAGCACTGCGGCAATTGGTTATATTCGACAGCTTCAGGACTTTATTCCTGATGTATTGAATGGGTTTGGAAAGCCCTGTTTGCTCTTCAAGAATTTTACGTTTGAAATTCTGCACTCACATATTCAAAACAAGCAGGAACACGCCATTGCAATCACTTTCTATAGTGAGCCCATTACCTGGATTGATACCATTGGAGAGAAACTACTGGTAGCCAACGGGGACCAGCGGGATGCTAACGGAAGGCCAATTACTACTGAGCTGATTATTTTACCTTCTACTGTCAATATTCATTCTCTTTCTTATGTCCAGGCATTTGACTACTAATAATTTACTCGCTGCTCGTATTTACCTGTCTGGCTCACGGGGGTGTTCGCTTCTGGATTGGTTCAGAAGCTATCACGTTTTCAACTTCGGTAATTATCAGGAAGAAAGCCGAAAACCATTTGGACGGTTACAGGTGCTGAATGATGATACCTTGGCTGCAACAAAATGCATACGAATGCAAGTTGAAGAACCAACCGAAGTTCTGATTCTGCCAATTGCGGGGGGAGTAGAATATAGAAACAGCAAAGGGGAACATATCTTTCTAGGAGCAGGCGAATATCTCTCTTTTTCTGGTAATCATTTGAACTATGAGATCACTAATCCATACAATGAGGAATTAGTGAATTATCTCCAGATTTGGGTAAAACAGCAGGAGCAGGCAGACTCTTTGCAGGTTGGTGAACTAAGCTTATCTCGTATTAATGAACTGACGGAGTTCCATCATTCAACCGACTGTTCGATGTGGATTGGTAAATTTGATGGGCGGGTAAAAGGGGAGCTTCCACTTCAGAATCTGGATAATGAATTCTTTGTTTATGTGATTGAGGGAGCCTTTGAAGTAGAAGATCGGTTACTGGAAAGCCGTGATGGATTATCTCTGAAGAATACCAAATCATTGGAATTTGAAGCCTTATCCAATGAGGCAATTCTGATGATTATAGCGTTATAAATAGTTGGAATAGTATGCTAAAATGAAGAAGCTCCGTTTCGCTAACGAAACGGAGCTTCTTCATTTTTAATATTACCAAGACTTATTTTCCGTGCTCAGCAGCGTCATGGAAAATAGTGGGAGCTGCTACATCATTCGTAGTTGTTCTGGGAACGGTTGGAGCCGAACCAAAGAAATCAAAAAATGGCAGGATAAGCAGGGCTAAGGCAATCATGAACACAATGACCACGGTTACGGCTGTGCGTTCGCCCAAATCTTCAGTTTCGTATGTTGACATAAAACGATGATGGTTTATTGCTTTTCAGAGCGGGAAACGAGTCTCGA
>JASGGE010000195.1:0-4904 GCA_047605205.1 Siphonobacter sp. | reverse complement strand
TACGGAAAAGAAGACTACGCTTTGCAACGAGTACTTAAACGGGAAGTTATCGTGGCATAGGTCATTATTACCTAAAAGATCTGGGGTGGAAACATCTCAGATTTTTTTATGTCAGGGTTTTTAACCTCATAACTGGCTTTGTAAGCGATAATGACGTACTTTGTCTCACTAAAAATAAATTATTCAGAAAAACAGGTTGGAAATCAGGTCATTTGTAAAAGTTAAAATTCTTACATGATTTATTCTGGGAATTGAACGTATTTTTGACTCGCAATTCTGTTCTAAACCTTTTCCGTTAGTTTACACATGGCAGAAGTAATTCGTATGCCGCTGCTGAGCGACACGATGACTGAAGGGGTCATCGCTGAGTGGCTCAAGAAAGTGGGCGATAAAGTAAAATCAGGCGATATCCTGGCCGAAGTCGAAACGGACAAGGCTACGATGGAGCTCGAAAATTATGCGGATGGTACACTCTTGTACGTAGCCGCTGATAAAGGTCAAGCCATTGCGGTTAATGGCATATTAGCCGTAGTAGGTGAACCCGGTGAAGATTACAAAGGTCTTCTGGACGGTAATGCCCCTGCTGAAGCCACCCCTCAAGCTGAAAGCCCAGCTCCTGAAAAATCAGCTCCCGTTGAGGCCGCTCCTCAAAGCTCAAAGGCAGTTGATTTGTCAAGTATCAAAGCCGCTGCTATTCGCATGCCTCTGCTGAGTGATACCATGACTGAAGGGGTCATTGCCAGCTGGCAGAAAAAAGTAGGTGATAAGGTTAAAAATGGTGATATTCTGGCTGAAGTCGAAACGGACAAGGCTACGATGGAACTTGAAAACTATGAGGATGGTACTTTACTGTACATCGGCGTAGACGCTGGTAGTGCAGCTAAGGTTAACCAGATCATTGCAATAGTTGGCGAAGAAGGAGCCAACTATCAAGCCATTCTTGACGCTGAAAATGGGGGAGATCCGACGGCTGCTGCTCAGGAAGTTCCAGCCACACCTGCTACCAACGGACAGGCCGTTGAAAGTACGCAGCCTGCCGATGCACGAGTGAAGGCTTCTCCTTTAGCTAAGTCTATCGCAAAAGATAAAGGCATTAACTTATCAGACGTAACTGGTTCAGGTGAAAACGGCCGAATCGTAAAACGTGATCTGGATAACTTCAAATCGGCTTCTGCCGAAGCTCCGAAACCAGCAGCTGCTTCAGTAGCCCAGCCAACTGCTACACCAGCTCCTGCGGTAGTACCTGCTCCGGCGGGCGAGTATGAGGATATTCCAGTATCGCAAATGCGTAAAACCATTGCCCGCCGTCTGGCTGAGTCTTTATACACGGCTCCGCATTTCTATCTGACGATGGAAATTACGATGGATAAGGCAATTAAATTGCGTAGTCAACTGAACGAAGTATCGCCTGCGAAAATTTCGTTCAATGACTTTACGATCAAGGCTGCGGCTCTGGCTCTGAAGCAGCACCCTGCGGTGAATGCTTCCTGGTTGGGCGATAAAATCCGTCGTTACAAATACATCAATGTTGGTGTAGCAGTAGCTATTGAAGATGGCCTGGTGGTGCCCGTAATTCGTGACGCCGACCAGAAAACGCTCTCGACGATTACTACCGAAGTAAAAGACTTCGCCGGGAAGGCCAAGAATAAGAAAATTCAGCCAAAAGACATGGAGGGATCAACCTTCAGTGTGTCGAACCTGGGTATGTTTGGTGTGGAAGAATTCAACCCAATCATTAACTCCCCCGACTCATGTATCCTGGCCGTAGGTGGTATCAAGAAAACAGTAGCCGTAAATGATGAAGGTGAGTTCTATGCAACGAATATCATGAAAGTGACGTTAGCATGTGATCACCGGGCCGTAGACGGTGCAACGGGTGCAGCTTTCCTGCAAACGTTCAAACAACTGATGGAAGATCCCATGCGGATGCTCGTATAAGGAGTTTACGGTGTTCAATTGATGGGGTTCTTCTTATTTTGTGAATTTTGAAAACTGAACACTGCAAACTATATTAATCGGCCCCGAATGTATTTTCGGGGCTATTTTTTTAACCATGAAGTCAAAATGAAAGAAGCAGAGATTCACTCAACCACCGTATTAGGGGTGGTGCATAATGGCGAAGTTGTAGTAGGAGCAGATGGTCAGGCTACGATGGGAAATACGGTGGCGAAATCAAACGTACGTAAAATTAGAAAACTGGCCGGCGGTAAGATTGTGGCAGGTTTTGCCGGAAGCACTGCTGATGCATTTACGTTAATTGAAAGGTTTGAAGAAAAACTTAATGGATACGGCCAGAATATGAAACGGGCAGCCATTGAGCTGGCAAAAGACTGGCGTACGGATCGTTACTTACGAAAACTGGAAGCGATGCTGATTGTAGCGAATTCAGAAGAAATTCTGATCATTTCGGGTACGGGGGATGTTCTGGAACCTGAAAATGGAATTGCTGCCATTGGTTCTGGTTCGAATTTTGCTCAGGCTTCAGCGATTGCTTTGAAAAAGCACGCTCCTCACTTAACGGCAGAAGAAATGGTTCGTGAGAGCCTTCATATTGCGGCAGATATCTGTATTTATACCAACCATAATCTGGTAGTAGAGAAGGTATTATGATTCATTATTCCAGTTTGTGAAAAGGCTGTTATTTAGGCATTTATTCGTGTAAAACTAAGAAACGGGTCCTTCAGGACCCGTTTCTTAGTTTTAGGAAAGACGGTCTTTATAGCTTTCATATCCATAACTTCTAACAAGTTCGAATGTATTGTTTTCTCGCCATATTCCGATGCTCGGCAAATTTACTCCGTTGAAAGTGGTTGTTTTGACCATCGTGTAATGAATCATATCATCCAGCACGATTTTGTCTCCTTCTTTCAATTCTTCATCAAAACTATAATCACCCATATAATCACCAGCCAAACAGGTACTACCACCCATACGATAGGTAGGCTTTCCATTTAGCGGATCCTGATAGGCTCCTAAAATGCGGGGTTTATAAGGCATCTCAAGCGTATCGGGCATATGGGCCGAGAAAGAAGTATCCAGCATGGCGACATTAATGCCCTGTGCATCTACTATGTCCAGAACGGTTGATACCAATACGCCTGTTTGCCAACCTACTGCCGAACCGGGTTCCAAAGTAATGTTAAGATGAGGGAATTTAGACTTAAAGTTTTTCAGAACCTGAATCAAATGTTCGGGATCGTAATCGGCTCGGGTAATGAGGTGGCCACCCCCCATATTTAGCCACTTTACTTTTTGAAGTAAATCGCCAAAACGTTCTTCTACATGAACCAGTGTACGTTCGAGTGTGTGGGAATCGTTTTCGCAAAGTGTATGAAAATGTAATCCTTCAATTTCAGCGGGTAATGTATCCGGTAACATGGCTCTGGTAACACCCAGACGTGAACCCGGAACACAGGGGTTATATAAGTCGGTGGTTACTTCTGAGTATTGGGGATTAATCCGAATACCGACGGAGACCCCTGCTTGGGCAGCTCTGTGACCGAACTTTTCAAATTGCCGCCAGGAATTAAAGGTGAGATGGCTTGAACGTTCGATAAGCTCGTCAATTTCGTCTTCCCGTATTGCCGGAACGTAACTATGGGCCTTGGTACCCCATTCTTCATTAATGAGCCGAGCCTCGTTAATACTACTGGCAGTAGCACCAGCCAGATAGTTTTTCAAAATGGGGAAGGTACTAAACATAGAGAAACCTTTCAGGGCACAGATGATATTGACGTTGGCTTCGTCCTGTACATATCGGAGTAATTTGAGATTGCGTAAAAGCTTGGCTTCTTCCAGCACAAAGCAGGGAGAAGGAATCAGATCATAGTTCATACTGCAAAAATAGAAAGCTTACCTTCAAGAATGGGATAAAATAAAAAACGTACGAAGGGTTCCTTCGCACGTCAGGTGATTGAAAATAACAAATGCTGACTAATGATATTGATTTGTTTTTAAGTAGTTGACTACATAATCTGCTACACCTTCTTCAATAGAAAAGAAGGGCTTGTCGTACCCAATGGAGCGAAGCTTGCTTAAGGTAGCCTCTGTAAAGTATTGATAATGGTCTTGCAGGCATGCGGGCATATCGCTAAACAGAATAGAAGTTTCACGATGAAGAGACCAGAACGTATTCTGAACCAGCTCGCGGAAACTACGGGCCTTTCCTGTGCCAACATTATAAATTCCAGAATGTTTGCGACTGTACATCAGAAAAATACAAACTTCAATGACATCCTTTACGTACACAAAATCACGCATTTGTTCGCCATCCTGAATTTCCGGGCGATTGGAACGAAAAAGAGTAGCCGTACCCCGTTCTCTGATTTCCAGATAGGCATGTAAAATAACAGAAGCCATATGACCTTTATGATATTCATTCGGGCCATATACGTTAAAGAATTTTAGCCCAGCCCAGAAGAATGGCTTTTCTTCCTGTTCAATGGCCCAGATGTCAAATTGATTTTTGGATTCGCTAAACGCGTTCAATGGCTTTAGTTCAGGAATTAAAGCTTCATTATCTTCAAAACCATGTTCGCCAGCTCCGTACGTTGCCGCTGAAGAGGCATATATTAGTGGAATCTGATAGGCTACGCACTTCCGCCAGATTTGCTTGGAATATTGCACATTCAGATGATCAAAAACATCATAATTCGTTTCTGATTCATCGGTACGGGCACCTAAATGAAACAGGAATTCAATTTCATCATAATGCTGATCGAGCCAGTCAAAGAACTGGTCACGATCTACGTACTTCTGAATAGTCTTGCCTTCCAGATTTTTTTTCTTGGCGGGGTCAGAAAAATCATCTACAGCAATGATAAAATTAAACTTATCCTGATTCAAACGGCGGATAAGATTACTGCCAATAAATCCGGCGGCTCCGGTAACAATAATCATAGGTA
>JASGGE010000194.1:0-4918 GCA_047605205.1 Siphonobacter sp. | reverse complement strand
GCTACTAATACAAATGGATTTTCCTGTACTGTAATACCACCCTCACCTCTAGTCCTATCTCCGTAAAAGTAAACCCCATACCAGACAAACCAATAATTACAGTACAGGAAAATCCATTTGTATTAGTAGCGAGCAACGCCGCCAACTATCAATGGTATCATGACGGGCAATTAATTGGTAATGCTACCCAACCCATACTAAGTTCAGTAGCCTCTGGGTCATACATGGTAAAAACCACAGTAAATGGCTGTACATCAGAGTCATTACCTTTTGTAGTAACGGGCCTTGAACAGGAAACAGAAGATATAAAAGTATATCCTAATCCTAGTCAGGGAATAATGAACATTGACCTGCCAAACGACAAAATCAGGTCAATAAAAATCTATAACATCGCAGGAATAGAAGTTTATAGCAAAATTCTTGGGAATAAATCAGACAAAATAATAGCTGGTTTCCTGGAACCCGGAATATACACTTTGATGGCTGGTTCCGTAAAAACAAAAGTTCTTATAATCAAGTAAAAGCAACCGCCGCCGAATCATCCAGATCTTCATCCCTTAGCGATTCAAGGTATTTTTCAGTCATTCCAAAACTAGAATGCCCCAGCATGGCTGATACCTTTCGCTTATCTGGTTCGACAGCATCCACCATACGAGCAAAAGTATGCCGGGCAATGTGAGTAGTAATCTTCTTGGTTGTACCTATCAATTCAGCTATTTTTTTCAGCTGATAGTTTACCTCAGCGGTACGGGATTCAATCTGAGCCCACATTTTTCGCTCATTTTCTTCCTCATTTTTCTTCTTATCATATAACCACGTCATAATTGGTAGCAAATAAGGGGCATTAAACTCTAAAAGTGATTCCAGCAAAGTCCTAAGCTTAGGATGAATCCCAACGGACTGAATTGCCCCCGTCTTGATACTTATGTACTCAATACGCCCGGAAACAATATTTTCAGGCTTCAGCATCAAAACATCGGAGATACGAGCCCCTCTGAGGTAATACTGAAGCAGAAAGGCACATCTGGCTTTATGAATGTTTTGATGTTTTGGCAAGTCGAGAGTCTCAATAGCAGCTATTTCATCAGCAGTAAGCCTCACCTTCTTTGTTTTCACTTCTTTCACTTCTACAAAAGCAAACGGATCATGGGTAATAAAACCTCGTTTACGAGCATCATTCCAAACCGTTTTCAGGAAAGCGACCCTACGGTGTATGGTATTAGGGCTAATGCCTCGCTTGCGTTCCCATGCTATAAACTTGTTTATCCATTCATCAGTAACTTCGTCAAAATGAAGCGGTTTGCCCTTCACAAACTCAGTCAGGATGGTCACATGAGATTGATACTTTTCAGCAGTATGTATATTTCCTCGCTCGGCTCGTCCTGCTACGAAAGTGTTCAAATAATCAGTAAAGCTTTGATTACTGGCAGACTGGGCATTGACAACTACATCAGGATTGATAAACTTCCCTGCCTTTTCTAAAGAAAGGATCAGTTTTTCAGCCGCATTCTTTTTCTCCTGAATGATTTCGTTCAGTTCCCCAGAATGAGGATAGGTAGCTCTAACCCTACCCTTTTCCTCTATCCACTGTTTTGCCGGAACACGACACAACTGCACTTCAGCCACCCGGCCATTAGCCCTTATCTTTAAAATAACAGGATGCGTACCGTCAGTATATTTTTTTGAAGTCTTTAAAGTTACTTTTACAGTAGCCATCGACTGAATTGAGGGTTAAAAAGGTCACACTTTGGTCACGCTATTTTAGTATTTATTTCCCTTTATTCCTTCAACTATTGATTTATGACAATTATATGGCTCTGATTATCAGTTAGATAATGGATTTAGATATTATTAAATGGCAATTATAGTAGTTCCTCACCCTCTGCACCATCACTGATACAGATCACCCAAGCCCTAAAAGCTTGGGTTTTTTAATGTACTTACCTATCGGAATACCAACGTTTTAACCCTTAATTCTTCCGTTTTGAGACGTTACCGCCATACATCTCCACTCAGAAAGCCGTTGATGCAGCCCGTGAGGCCGCCGACTTCGTATTTGTCCGTCACTTGATTGAAGGTAGAAAAACGTTTGCTTAAAAATGGCAGGGCCTCTCTTTTTATAGATTTGTAGCAATACTGCCGGGTAGGAATCCAGCTGACAAGGGCAGATTAACTAATATTCTCCTACCTCAATTGTTCCAGTAACGACTTTTCCATAGGGCAAAACCATCGGCCAGATTTTGTTTTGATACCGGCACAAAATCGTCTGGGTTTGCCCTTCTTTCAAACTAGAACGATGGGTAGCAACCACAAGTAATTGCCCATTTCGCAAAGCTCCTCGTACTGCCATTGGCTTGGGGCTTTCGTAGCCTTTCCATTCCTGTTTAACGTCATGTAGCCAGGTTTTTCCACCATCCAGAGAATAGTCGATGGTAAGGTTATATTGAGTAACCGGATCATTCCAGAAGCTATTGAATTGTGACAATCGCCACTTACCGGCCTCTAAAGCATAATCCTGAATCGCTAAGGGGTTGCCTCCCTCTTTCCAGTTAGTAAGGCCACCACCCGTGCGGGCAGCTCCAGTAATGTGTAACCATAAAGGCAGTGATTCAATGATATAAGCCGGTAACGGATTCCACTCACCTCCTTCGTACTTTGTCATTACCCAATTAAAACCCTTGTATTTGGTGTTAATATAGTTACTCCGCTGATCAAGCCAACCCAAGACATCTCTCAGATATAGATTCGAGTGGCGAGCATAATCGCTGAAATTTGCATAGGGTTTACCAGCTCCTATGTAAATCTTGTCAAAATGAGCGTACGGAAACACGGTGTAAAGCGTGCAGGCATCCTTATATAAGTCATGGCGGATGGGCCCACCTATTTGACCATAGGGTTTTCTGGCTCCACCTTCGCCCTGAAGGTATAAATTTCCCAACCCTGAATCGTACATCATAAACTCCAGATTAGGATGAGCCTTTCGCATGAGTTTTAGTCCTTCTGCCAAAACCGAATTGGCCTGCCAGGTAGGTGGCAATCCTTCAAAATCCAGATCAAGAATGAACGGATGCCTGTCCAGCCCAAAACGTTCGGCCCGTGAATACCACCAGCTCTGAAAATACTGAAACACATCATTGGGGGTGGCTTTCACCGGGTTATCCCAAATACCCTTAATGACACCATAACGAATATCATCATTACCTAACATTTCATAAAAACCTACTCCCTGTGGTAATGTAGCCAGATAACGCTTTGCTTCCTGCATGCTCATTCGCTGACCATCTACCTTGCTCACGAGCGGACGAATCATGTAATACGTATTACCTTTTAGGACAAATTCACGCAGTAAGTCCAATTGATCCTCTGGCAAAACTGGCCCCGTATAAGCCGCTCCTTCCGGAAGTGTGAAGGTAGGCACCTGATCAAGACCGGGTTTCGTAATCACCAGTGGTAATACTTCTTTAAAGTCGCCTTTAACATTTTTTACCGACAAGACCTGTGGCGTGGATACGGGCGATTTGAGTACCGTTCCGTTCGTTTTAAAAACATAATCACTTTCCTGCCCGGTAGGGGAAAAAGGAAAGACATTTTGTATTGCGTAAGGGCCCGCCAGATCTGTTTCCTGAGCAAATACGCCCGACTGGGTTAGTCGTTTAATGAACGACATAAAGACTAATGATTTATCTCCGCTATAGTTGGCCAGATACGTGTTGGAAAAAATACGTGATTCTGTAAAACCCGTTGGCTCACCTTTCCCATTATCCGCTGAAATACTGATCATAAAAACGGGTTTGCCATCAGGAATAACCCGAAAATTAACCTGCTCATACCGAAACGTACCACTGGTTGGCACTTTCAGAACAAAAAGGAGATCCCCATCACGAAGCCGGCCAGCAGCATGTACATTCGTAATAGCTGAACCATTTTGAGCCCAGAGTTTATTGATAAGAAGCGTCAGAACGAAAACAGGAAAAAAGAGTTTTTGCATATTATGGGTTAGGTTTTGGGTATAAAACGAAATGACAAAATTACATATATAAACATGGGTTTCATTTTTTCGAGTACTTAGCCATTAATCAATGTAATATTCCGGGATAACAATAAATAACACCTCAATAAGAATACTTTTAAGATAAAAACTGAATTAATATTTTATAAATTCAGTTTTTACGGTGAATAATATTTTTTCATTTCCATGAAAAAATTTATATTGCTCAAGCAATTCCGGGCATCATCACTTACCGGATGGCTTGTCATTATACACTCCTCTATCCTTCGAATTTTTCCTTTAAGCAGTATGAGCATCGGTTGATGTTCAGCGGTATCCATTATGCTTAATCAACATGACTTAGATCATTCCTCCCACATTACTTGATTTAGTGGTCTATTTCAAGTAACGCACAACATTTGGTCAATAAGAAAGTAGATAAATATATTTTGGTAATGGGATAAACGGCTTCAGATTTTCTGAGGCCGTTTTTATGGATTGAAATGAGCTTAGTGGGAATGCGGTAAAACTGAAGAAATTTTAATTGAAAAGCGTGCTCAGGTACCGTTTGCTGGAATGGTTGCCTGATACTTACCCAACCGTTTAAGCCGAATGGCTATCAGAACCATAGGAAAAAGTATGTAATGGTTATTTGAATTCACTATTTTCAATAATCCCTGATCTTTCAACCAGCGGAAAGTCGAAGGCAATAAAACCATTTTTAAGCTGAATGGATTTCCTCATATTCAGGATATTAAGGGACAACAAAAATAAATAAGTCGTTTCGAGTATCATCCTTGCTAAATAACTATATGTTTGCTAAGGTGATTATATCGCAATGATTTCTATGAAAAACCCTAATTGTCCCCGCTGTGATTCTTCTGATGTAACGAAATCGGGTATTATCAAAGATCGGCAGCGGTACCATTG
>JASGGE010000193.1:0-4981 GCA_047605205.1 Siphonobacter sp. | reverse complement strand
TGGAATATACAGTTTTGTTAAAGAGCCTAATACTTTTACATCGCTTGCCTTAATACCAATCTCTTCCTGTGCTTCCCGTAAGGCAGTATGAATCAAACCTTTATCGGTACGCTCCATGCGTCCACCCGGGAAAGCCATCTGCCCACCGTGTACTCCTTCGTACTTGGGTCTTAAAATAAGAGGGGTGTAAATATCTCCCAAATAAGGGTAGAATAAGATTAGTACTGCACTTTGACGGGTTCGTTCGTTAGGCTGAACTTTATAACGCAATCGACTTCCAGCTGCCATTTTCTGATGGGCCAATTCACCCGGAAGCGGCTCTTGCAACCGCTGACTCAGGTGTTCGGAAAATTCCGTGAAAGTCGCCGTCATTACATTCATAGTAGTCTAAAATGGGTCGAAGCTGCAAGATACACCTTCCAACCAATAAGTATTCTCCAAAGAATAAGAAAGGCCTTTTATTAACGCATTTCTAATGGAAAACAGATTCATGCCTGAAGCCTCTAGAGTTAGCGTTTGAGGGGTAAAGACCACACCTATTTTATTTATACAATGCAACTAACTGCTCCGCACAGCGTTCGCCATCCATTGCAGCAGAAACAATCCCACCGGCATAGCCGGCTCCTTCACCACAGGGAAAAAGGCGTTTAACCTGCACATGTTCAAGCGTTTCCCGATCACGGGGAATACGCACTGGCGAAGAGGTCCGGCTTTCCACACCAATAATCTGCCCTTCGTTTGAGCAGTAGCCCTTCATACGCTTTCCGAACTCCTGCAATCCGGTTTTCAAAGGTTGGGCAATGGTTTCGGGCAATACTTCCAACATGTCTAATGAAGCCAGGCCGGGCTGGTAAGAGGTTTCATTTAACTGCGATGAGACCTTTCCACGAACAAAATCCAGCACTCGTTGAGCCGGAGCCAGCTGAGTACTGCCAGCCGCAACGCAGGCCGTTTGCTCTACGTCTTTCTGATACTGTAAACCAGCCAGTGGGCCATATTGTTTTTCATAGCGTTTCCAGTCTGGTTCATTCACGGCCACCACAATACCTGAATTGGCAAAAACAGAATCACGTCGTGAAGGAGACATCCCATTGACCACCAATTCACCCGGAGCCGTTGCTGCCGGAACGATGAATCCGCCGGGACACATGCAAAAGGAAAAAACACCGCGTTCGATGCCTTTATAACGCGTTTGGGCAATCAGGCTATAGGAAGCAGCAGGTAATACTCCGCGATGAGGGCGGTGGTATTGAAGTTCATCAATCAGGGCTTGCTGATGTTCAATACGTACGCCCATGGCAAAAGGTTTAGCTTCGACAAGTATATTACGCTGATGGCATAGTTCAAAAATATCACGTGCCGAATGCCCCGTTGCCAGAATAACACCCAATCCCGTAAGTTCCTTTCCTTCAGCCGTAATAACCCCTTTCATTGCCCCATTTTCCAGAATAAAATCGGTTACCTTTGTGTTGAATAATACGTCACCACCTGCATTGATAATGCTGTTTCGCATGGCCGCTACTACCAGCGGAAGTTTATTGGTTCCGATATGGGGATGAGCCTCTACCAGAATGTCTTCAACGGCTCCATGAGCAACCAGTAATTCCAGAATACGTCGAACATCACCCCGTTTTTTTGATCGGGTATATAATTTACCATCTGAATAGGTTCCGGCCCCGCCCTCTCCAAAGCAGTAATTAGACTCCGGGTTAACGATATGTTCTTTGTTGATAGCGGCAAGATCTCGCCGCCGAGCCTGTACATCTTTCCCTCGTTCGAGTACTACTGGCTTGATTCCTAATTCGATCAGACGTAAAGCCGCACACAAACCCGCAGGCCCGGCTCCCACGATAATCGCGACCGGAGCCTTACTTATATTTTGATAGTCAGGACGGTAACTAACCAGTGGTTTGGGCTGTTCATTGATAAACACATCGGCCTCAACATTTACCTTAACCTGACGATTCCGGGCATCGATGGTCTGCCTGGTTTTGCGAACTTGCCAGTCTGATGCTTCTTCCGGAATACTCAGCTCCTGAGCAATATGCTGATGCAAACGTTGTGGATCCAGAGCTACTTCGGGCTCCAGCACAAGGGAAAGTGTTTTTTTCATATTACAGTAAGGTAGTTAGCCTTAAAAGGCTGTTGTTTCATTAGGACTAAACGCCCCAATAATCAACGAAAACCTACAGTATTGCTATTTTTTCGTAGGCTTGATGAACCATTTCTTTCAGGCGATTAGCAACCATACGAGCCTGACGTTTTTTATCTTCAATTTGAACGGAGGTGATCGATTGTAATACGTTTGCAACTTGCTCAGGCATCGTATCATTATCTTCAATTAACCAGGCCGCATCCCGCAAGAGTTCCCAAGTGTCAGCTTCTTTACTACCACAGAAAATAATAGGCGAACCTGAACAAACTGCACTAACTGCCTTAGAAGGAACAGCAATGTGGGTCCACCTGGGTAACAGGCTTACTAACTGAACATCCAGCCAGTGTAACTGCGAGCGTGGAATGTTTTTAAGAATCGTAATACCCGGTTTTCCAGTTGCTACACCCAATACTTCTTCTGACTTGGTTCCGTACAAGGCCAAAATCAACTGCTGTCTAGCGGGATTAAGCTGTTCAATTACCGTTTTCAGAAAATCAGACGAATGAGCTTCGCCGACGTTTCCGGCATAACCCAGATATATTTTAGTAGGATCGGTATGCCACTCGGGGCGTTGATGGTCCTGATCCTGATCTAATAAAACACCACAGGGCAATAAGATTGTGGGAATAGCTTTGCCATATTTTCGTCGGATTAAATCTGCCTGATTGGGCCCTAAAGCAATCAGTGTTTGGGGAGCATACCTGTATGTCACCTTCATTATCCACTGGTAAATCGGATTGTCTGGGCTGATTTTTCCATCAGCAGCAAAGCCTTCTGGAAACAGGTCCATACTCCACAACAGCCAGTTTTTTTTACGAAGCATTCGCGAAGCCCAAAAAGGTAATAAAGGCGGGCTCGTCATGATGATCATGGGGCCTTTCTTCAGTTTACGAGCTTTCCGTAGCAATAAAAAACCATCTAAAGGACCTGCGATAAACCGTAATAGTGGATTTTTTCCTTCGTAAAGGGTTGGTACTGCGTGCGTATGTCCGACGGGTTGCCGAACGGCTCCCCCCCCTTCATACGTTCGGTCGATGTGCACAATATGAACATCGATACCATATTCCTGAATTAAATACTGAGCAAGATCCCAGGCTGACTCGCCCGTTATGCCTGGATTGGGCGGATAATGCCGGTTAACAATGGTAAGAGACTTCATGTATACGGAATGTGGAATGTAATGGAAAAAGTCCTGACATTCCGATCAGTAATTTTCTGCAAAAATAAGGCTAGTTTTCCGTTTGCTTTTTCAGCTGTCAGATCTTTCCTTTTTTCTAACTTGCTCCGGCTAATATACCCTTTACTTATGAAGACTGATGCCTTTGAATCCCCAGACTTTTATCAACTAGATGATTTGTTAACGGAAGAACATAAGCTGGTTCGGCAGTCCGTTCGGGAGTTTATTAAACGAGAGGTTTCACCAATCATTGAAGACTATGCCCAGCGAGCAGCCTTCCCAAGTCATTTAATTCCGATGCTAGGTGAGCTGGGGGTTTTTGGCCCGACACTGCCGGCTGAGTATGGCGGCGGTGGTATGGATGCCATTTCTTATGGTTTAATGTGTCAGGAAATTGAGCGGGGTGATTCGGGTTTGCGTTCTGCTGTCTCCGTACAAAGCTCGCTCGTGATGTGGCCTATTTATGCCTATGGCTCCGAAGAACAAAAACTTCATTACTTACCCAAACTTGCCTCTGGTAAGTGGCTTGGCTGCTTTGGATTAACCGAACCCGATTTCGGGTCGAACCCTGGTGGAATGTTAAGCCGTATTGAAGATAAGGGCGATTATTATCTTTTAAATGGTTCAAAGCTCTGGATTTCGAATGCTCCCGAAGCACATGTGGCTGTGGTATGGGCAAAAAATGAAGCAGGACGTATCAAAGGGTTTATTCTGGAACGAGGAATGGAAGGATTTTCAACGCCCGAAATTCATAATAAATGGTCATTACGAGCCAGCATTACTGGCGAACTTGTATTTGATAATGTTAAGGTTCCGAAAGAAAACCTGCTTCCCGGAGCAGACGGGTTACGTGGGCCACTAGGCTGCCTGGATCAGGCCCGGTATGGAATTGCCTGGGGAGCCATTGGAGCAGCTATGGACTGTTATGATACTGCCCGACGCTATGTGGCCGAACGGATTCAGTTTGGCCGACCTTTAGCGTCTTTTCAGCTCGTTCAGAAAAAACTGGCTGAAATGCTCACCGAAATTACGAAAGCTCAACTGGTTTGCTGGCGACTCGGCACCCTGAAAAACGAAGGCAAGGTTACTTCAACCCAGATTTCGATGGCTAAACGAAATAATGTGGATGTGGCTCTGACCATTGCCAGAGAAGCCCGGCAAATGCTTGGCGGTATGGGTATTACGGGTGAATATCCTATTATGCGTCACTTGATGAATCTGGAGTCCGTCGTAACGTATGAAGGTACGCATGACATTCACCTGCTGATTTTAGGGGCTGAGATTACAGGTATTCAGGCGTTTAAATAAAGTGCTATCCGTGGCAAACAATGCCTGCCTTAGTAATACGACAATTTTAAATCATCTGGTTTAGGTAATATCCATGCCTGATGCCCAAAATAATTCCAGGTAACTTTAGCCAAATCAGTATGCTCATCTATGAAAGGATATGGTTTACTTTTATTAACTGATTTGAAAGCTTTTACGTGTATCTCAACAGTTTCTCCCTGACGCTGGTAGTCTTTTTTCAGATATTGGGCAAATTCCCAGATCATATCCGGACTGGCAGCAAATTTCTCAATTTGAGAAGGCAATAAGTATTTTCGTAATTTAACCTTTTCAACCTCGCCAGTACGCGGATGGGTTACGAA
>JASGGE010000192.1:0-5023 GCA_047605205.1 Siphonobacter sp. | reverse complement strand
AAAAAAGGCAAAAACAAACAGTTTTTTCTGACGTGTCATGACCCTAATAAACTAAAATGAAAATAGGTAGGATTAGAAATCTAGCTGGGTGAAAAGGCAAGGTGATTCGTCTGTAATTTGACGATTGCAAGTAAGTGATCAATGCTCAATTTAACCAAGCTAAAAATGAATAATATGCATAAAAATCAGGCCAGTGAGGGTCATCAAACGGTTTAGTTAAAAAAACATTTTATAAAATTTGTCTAAAAAAGTTGATGCTATAAATCTAATTTTAGACTAGACAGAATGCTTTTACCCTTGACTGAAATGAAACGATAAGGCCTCGTTTACAGACGGGGCCTTGTTTTTCTTAGAATAAGTCAAATCCGGCTAACTTCTCTGGCGAATCATAGAAAACTAATTTGCCGGTTCGGTTTGATACCTCTGCCCAGGGCATATTGGTAAATTCAATTGCTACTACACTAGCTGGCGGTACGGTGCCTAATTGTTCATGACACAGGTATTCTCCTAAATACGTTATGCTTGGATTATGACCTACAATCATGGCTACCGAATCTTTTTCGGTTAGCTCGTTTATAGCGGTTAAATAGTGGCGTGGAGCACCTTCATATAAATAGCTATTGAAGATAACTTTCTGAAAATCAAAATTTAATTGTTCGGAAAAAACCTTGGCTGTCATAGTCGTTCGTTCCGAAGGGCTACTGACTAACGTGTCCAGCTGAACTCCCTTGTTCGTTAACAAACGGCCCATTCGAGCAGCATCAATTAAGCCTTGTGGAGTCAAGATACGTTGAAAATCGTGTGGCCCGCCAGCAGGTTGTTCGGCCTCAGCGTGTCGAACCAGGTATAGGGTTTTAGTCATGCAGAAAATGAATAGAAAAACGAACGGTATGGATATGTACGTTGTTTATCTTTTATAAGGTTGATTATATACGGCACTACAATACGAGGTTTTTACCAAAAAACGATATATTCTGCCTATTTTTGTAGTACGGCTCGCAAGAGCCGTTTTTTAATGGGATTCAGGCAGGTTGCCAACGAAGCAATCTTGGTCAGATAAATATAACGCTAACTTCTAAAAGTTAACGTTGGGAATATGAGCACAATAGAACAGGAAATTGCCAAACGCCGTACCTTCGGAATCATCTCTCACCCTGATGCCGGCAAAACGACATTGACGGAAAAGCTATTGCTTTTCGGAGGGGCTATTCAAACGGCTGGGGCTGTGAAGTCGAACAAAATTAAAAAGACGGCTACTTCTGATTTCATGGAGATTGAAAAGCAACGGGGAATCTCGGTAGCGACATCGGTCATGACGTTTGAGTATGACGGATTGAAAATTAATATTCTGGATACACCCGGCCACAAAGACTTTGCAGAAGATACGTATCGTACCCTGACGGCCGTAGATTCAGTTATTCTGGTAATTGACTGCGTGAAAGGTGTTGAGGAACAGACCGAACGATTGATGGAAGTATGCAGGATGCGGAATACACCCGTAATCATCTTTGTGAATAAGATGGATCGTGAAGGCCAGAATCCATTTGATCTACTCGATGAACTCGAACAGAAACTGTTCATTAAAGTACGCCCACTAACCTGGCCTATTAACATTGGGCAGAACTTCAAAGGGGTTTATAACCTCTATGATAAATCGCTGAATTTATTCAGTGTTAATAAAACCAGGATCGAACGCGATATTGTCGCGATTGATGATCTGAATTCGCCAGAACTGGACAAACAGGTAGGCGAACGTGATGCCAATCAGCTTCGGGAAGATGTTGAGTTAATTGAAGGTGTATATGATGAATTTGACCGCGAAGCCTATTTACGGGCCGAAGTAGCTCCGGTTTTTTTCGGATCGGCAGTTAATAACTTTGGGGTGCAGGAACTGCTGGATACGTTCTGTGAAATTGCTCCGGCCACTCAGGAACGTCAGACAGACGTACGCATTATTGAACCAACCGAAAAGAAATTCAGCGGTTTTGTCTTTAAAATTCACGCCAACCTGGATCCCAAGCACCGCGACCGGATTGCTTTCTTACGGGTGTGTTCGGGTACATTCGAACGAAATAAATTTTATCATCATGTTCGGTTAGATAAGGGGGTGCGGTTTTCAAACCCTTATAATTTCATGGCTCAGTCGAAAGATGTGATTGATGAAGCATTTCCTGGGGATGTGGTGGGTTTATACGATACCGGTAACTTTAAAATTGGCGATACCCTTACTGAAGGAGAAGACTTCTTCTTTCAGGGTATTCCGAGTTTTTCGCCTGAAATCTTTAAAGAACTAATCAATCTTGATCCTTTAAAATCCAAACAACTGGAAAAAGGGATTCAGCAATTAACAGATGAAGGGGTTGCCCAGCTGTTTCTGATTCAACCCGGGAATCGAAAAGTGGTTGGTACTGTTGGGGAACTTCAGTTTGAAGTAATTCAATACCGACTAGAGCATGAATACGGAGCAAAATGCCGCTTTGATAATATGCCAATCTCAAAAGCCTGCTGGATTACCAGTGATAATCCTACAAAACTGAATGAATACATTCGGCTAAAAGGCCCACAAATTGGGTATGATAAAGATGAACATCCGGTATTTCTGGCCGAGTCTGACTGGATGCTGCGGATGAATATTCAGAATAATCCTGATATTAAATTTCACCTTACTTCAGAGTTTAAGTTAGCAGTAGAAGCTTAGGGCAAGCATTAATTCCTTGAATGGGTTATAAAAAAGCGGGTCTCTGAATCAAGTGATTCGCTTTTTTATTCCACTGATTAAACGGACGTAACGATTTATTAAGTGGTTCCCAAACAAATTGTGTCTTAGAATAGTTTTGTAACTGTTGTTGCATCATGAAAGGAAATTTCCTAATTATGCGACTGGTGTTCAACCTAATTAAACTCCAGCTAAGAATGAAAAAGCTAAACGTACTCCTTTCTGCCGTCGGTCTGATGGCCCTTTCACTTACCTCTTGCCAACGGGCACAGTACACGTCTTTCCAGAAACCGACTGTACAATCTGTTGAGCATACTGCAAAGGTAAAATCGGTACAGCCCGCCGCTGAAGAAAAAACAGTAGCCGTACAAACGCCTGCTCAGCCTTCTTTAGTTGATGCTATAGTGGCTGCTCCAGCCACTCCTAAAGCTGAAGCTCCCGTCGTGGCAGTCGCTTCTACTAAGAAGATGGCTGTAATGAACAAAAAAGCAAACGCTTTGATGAGCAAGGTTCAATTTAAGAAAAACGAACAAGGTCAGGTTAACCTTGTTACTCGTGAAGGCAAGAAGCTGACTGGTATGGAAAAACTGGTTGTTAAGAAAGTTAACAAGCAAATTGCAAAAGCCGAAAAAGCAAAGGCTCAAGGTAAAAAGCCTTTTAGCGAATGGAACAAATACCTCCGTATCGGGGTAATCCTTTTAGCTGCTTCAATTGTATTGTCAATTATTGGTGGAGCAGTAGCCTGGTCGTGGGGCCTGTGGACACTGGTTTCTCTGGCTTGGTTAGCTGGTGTGATCTTAACGGTTTATGGCTTAGGTCTTGAACTGGCCTGGTGGTAATAACACGTTCACATAAATGAAAGCCGCAGCCACCACAAGGCTGCGGCTTTTTTATTGCCCATTTATTTCAGTCTGGCGTTTTTTGGTTATTTTGGGAAACTATGAAAAAGCTCTTTACCAATTTAACCTTTTGGGTTCTTACTGCTATTACGCTTGGTATTCTACTCGGGCATTTTGCTCCTGATATTGCCTTATTGCCGATTCTTGAAAAACCAATTAAAGGGCATTTCATGGGTCAGGAATTAACGCTTGGCGTAACCATAAGTGAATTTTTAAGCGGAATCTTCATCAGTACGGTTAAGCTTTTTATCAATCCCATCATTTTCCTGACCATCACTCTAGGTATTGTCAGTATGGGGGATCTCAAAAAAGTAGGTAAGGTAGGAGCGAAAGCTTTGATTTACTTTGAGATTGTAACGACCCTGGCTCTATTGATCGGAGTTGTAATTGCCAATATCGTCAGACCTGGGGACGGCGTAGTAACCAGTGATGTAAAGGGAGGAGATATTTCAAAATATACGAAAAGTGCTCATGAGTTTAACTGGGTAACCTTTTTTCTTGACAATGTAACGCTACAAGTATTAGTAATTGCCATCATCACTGGTATCGTTTTAAGCCGCTATTCAGGTAGAGAGCAAATAGTTAGTTTCTTTCAGAAAATCTCAAAGTACGTTTTCTGGGCCCTGCATAAAGTAATGCTACTTGCTCCCATCGGAGCTTTCGGAGGAATGGCCTATACCATCGGTAAATACGGTATTGATACCTTGCTACCCCTTGGCAAACTGATGCTTACTGTTTATTTGACAATGGCTTGCTTTGTTTTTGGAGTGCTGGGCTTGATTTTACGGAGTTATAAAATCAATATCTGGAGCTTCCTCAAATACATAAAAGAAGAAATCCTGATTGTGTTGGGCACTTCGTCTTCTGAAGCCGCTTTACCTTCTGTTATGGAAAAGCTCGAGCGGCTGGGCTGTTCAAAGCCAGTGGTGGGTTTGGTTGTTCCGGCGGGTTATTCTTTTAATCTGGACGGTACCACGATTTATCTTTCCATGGCTACTATTTTTCTGGCTCAGGTCTTTCAGGTACACCTGAGTTGGGAACAAATTCTGACGATTGTCGGTATCCTGATGGTTACTTCTAAAGGAGCTGCCGGAGTAACCGGTAGTGGCTTTGTAGTATTAGCCTCTACTTTAACAGCCATCAAGGTTATTCCGGTAGAAGGGCTCGCCTTACTTTTAGGCGTTGATCGGTTTATGTCTGAAGCTCGGGCAATTACAAACATTATTGGGAATGGCGTAGCTACAATCTGGATCGCCAATAATGAAAAAGAATTTGATCGCCAAAAAATGCACGAAGCCGGCGTTTATTGAGCCAATAACGTAAACAACATCCGTTAGCCTGCCGGCTATTTCCATATTCCTATATTGGTATGCTTGCATAATAATTTCTTTTATGCCACCTTTGGTAT
>JASGGE010000191.1:0-5166 GCA_047605205.1 Siphonobacter sp. | reverse complement strand
GCTCTTCCATAAGTTAATCTTCTTGATGTCAACCTATTTCAGGACGGTGCAGTTATAACAAGTGAAAAAGCCTGCCACATTTTGAGGCAGGCTTTTTCACTTAATCAGTACGGATTTTAAACCCGTCTTTTAAAACAGAGCTTCTTAATACCAGATTAGGGTTGTAGTAAGGACAACAGGGCAAGGTCATATCCTGACAATTACCCCAATAACCTTTAATCCCATGCGTGATGCGAGGATCGTCGGTTGCATAATAAAGGGGGTGTCCATCAAGTATGTACGCGTTTACCTGAGCTTTGGGATAATCGTTAGGGATAAGCAGGGGAGTAGCCTGCCGTGAGAAGGAAGCGTAGAGTAAGGCCAGATGGAAAATCAGTAAGCCCAGAAATACTAGAACGGATATTTTCTGAACAAAAGGAGCATATGGTAACAGCAAACCTGCAACAATAAAACCCATGCCGAACCGCATTTCAGGAGCGTTGATAAACCAGAATAAAATACCGGCATAGGCCAGGCAGATGAGCCAGGGCCAGCCCGGATAAGAAGTAAGAAATGTGCTGATTTTTTTTCGCTGAATGAGCCATAAAACGGGCCAGCTCACTAGTAATAAAAGAACTGTTTTATCGGCTATGGGCTGTACCGTCCACCAATGTAATACCCAGCTAAAATCTAGCAGGCCCTTTACCGGACTCAGCTTGGTGCCGCCAGATAAGTTTTTAAGTCCCTGCCGGATGGTTTCAGCAGGAACTTTCCAGTCGAATGAAAACCAGTCTAATAAAGCCGAATCGCTTGGATAGATTATGTATCCGGTTAAAATAACATTGGAAGTTAACCACCAGATCAGTGGTAATAATCCGACAAGAATCATACAGCCAGCCTGTTTCCAGTCTTTTTGTCGAATAGCTAGTATGAACAGACTCACTGGAACGAGTAAGGCTATCAGGGTACTCATTTTAATAGTGAAAGCCAATAAGGTTAGCCAAACTAGCAATATCCGCTCTGCTCGCCCGCCGATGCCTTCCACTTGCCTGATCAAAAAATAGAAAAGAAAACCAACCAGCAATTGAGCTGGGTGATCAGGGCTGGGAGAGGAAAGTCGCCAGTGGCTATGCCAGAGAAATAACACACCGAAGCCTATAATATACCAGTTGCTAACTCGAAAAGTTTGCAGGATACTATACAAAGACCAGCCGAAAAGAATCAGCATTAACCAGCCATTTAATACATGGAAAGACTGAACTTTCAGAAAACTCAGGCTAAAAAAGGCTTCGCTTAAGAAAGAAGCATTATTAAATCCAAAGCGATAATTGACGTTAGCCAGACCAGGTATTACGGCATATTCCGAAATCCAGCGAATAATAGGGGCATGATAGCCGCCCGTATCTACTAAACGGGGCAGGTGCGTTGTGCGGGTAAGGATAACGGCAGCACCACTTAGAAAGGCCAACCAGAAGAGTGAGGGAAGGGTTCTTTTCTGAAAAAGACGAGCCTGAAAATACCGTCGGCGATACTTATACCAGCCAAGTACAACCAATACCACAAATAGCTGAAGCCCTATTCCTGCGGGCAAAAATAACCAGGTATACCCTAGAAAATTAGTAAGCCCTGCCCAACCCAGAAATGCCAGGGCGGGTAAGGGAAGCTCCTGACGCTCGGAAGCAAGTTGCTGGAAACCCTTCCACACCAAATCTCCGACTGCCAGACAAATGACAGAGATATAGAGCCAGAGTAAAAGTGTGATGAGCATCTCTTTTCGTTAAAAACGCTGATAGGAAATGAATCCTATCAGCGTTAGCGGGGCTATTGTATTATGATTTTTTGGATCGGAGGTCAATCAGCACTCCGGCTACGATCAGCAGAATTAGGGTCAGGTTGCTGAACAAATCAATTTTCATGCCTGTTTTCCAAACCGGAGGATCAAACTTGAACTCAATCGTGTGCGTACCAGCAGGTACACGTAAGGCCCGTAATAAGTAATCCACTCGGATATGCGGCACTTCCTTACCGTCAATGTACGACTTCCAGTCGGTATTGCCTTTGTAGTAAATTTCAGAAAAAACAGCCAGTTGTTCAGATTTCGTATTGCTCTTATACGTCATCCGGTCGGGTTCATAGGTGGTCAGGGTAATGGTGTTTGTGGAATCATATTGAATGCTGGTCAGGCCTTTCAAATCAGTGGCATACCGCTGGTCGATTATTGCCGTTTTCTGGGGATCAAAGGTTTGAACTGCCTTCATCTCTTCATTAGCATTCGGCTCGAAGCGATAGTTCTGCACAAACCAGGCATTGCCCAAAGCCTGCGGATTCTGTTGAACTACCTGCTGATTGGTTTGTGGATCACGTTGAATGATGTACCTGGCATTCAGCATATTTATCACTGCTGTAGAATTCTGAGGCAGGGCATATTCCATTAATTCAGAATAACGTTTCAGCTTTGCTGCGTGATAACCACCTAGCGACTTATGGAAATACGAAGTACTGGCATTGCTCATGAACGAACTTCCGGCATCTAGCACCCGGTAACTAAGGCCTTTGTCCTGTAAAATCTGCTCGTCTACTGGCGTAGGGGTTATTAATGCCTGAGCAGCCTGTTTGGTAGAAAAATCTTTGTTGTTGAAGTATCGCTTGTCAATAAAGAATAGATCAAAATAGGCCAAAGCAGATAAGGCTATGATAAGAACAACTTCTTTGACTTTATTGATGATATACAGCCAGACTAAACCTGCCGCTAACAGGACAAATATCAGTGTCCGTAGGGCATCGGCCCGGAGAATCGAGGCACGGTCTTCAATCAGAGCACGAAGAATATCCGGGCCAATGGATGGATCTCCAAACATTTGCCCCAACTGAGTACTTTCGTCGGGTTTGCGTAATTCCAGAATAGATGGGCCAACTAACCAGATCAATAAGGCAAGACCACCCGTAAAGGTAAAGCTGGTGATGAGAGCCGGCTTTAATTCCGCAAACGTAGGTTTCTGGTCAATCAGTGCCTGAATGGCTAGTGCCGCCAGTAAAGCAATCAGGAATTGTACAATGCTCAGGGTCATTGTAACGGCCCGGAATTTATTGAATAAAGGCAGGTAATCAAATAAGAAACCGTTGAAAGCCTCAAAGTTCTTTCCCCAGGCAATGAAGGTCAGGAAGATCGTAGCACCTAAAATCCACCACTTGATACGATTATTAACGACAAAAAGGCCAAGAACAAAAAGGAATAATACGACTGCACCGGCATAATCAGGGCCGCCATTAATGGGTAAATTACCCCAATAGGTAGGCAGGCCACTTTCCACAATCTGTTTGGCCTGAGTGGGGTCCAGTCCGCGTTGGGTTAGAAATTTATACGTATCAGAGTTCGTGGTTAGTGGCTCGCCCGAGGCTCCTCCGTATATTCGGGGAATGAGTAAGGTTAAGGTTTCTCCCAGGCCATAACTATATTCAAAGGCATAACTCCGATCCAGCCCATTTTGATTGGATGCTGCGGCCTGTGTAGCTCCGGGCTGACCAGGCTTGGCTAGCGATAGTTCGGTTTTGCCACGAGTGGTTTCTTTGGTATAGTCCATGGTAACAAGTAGACGCCCGCCATAACTACCAATACCCACCGCTGCCGATACTGCCAATACTACTCCGGCGGTAATCAGGTTTTTGATTCGGCCTTCTTTAATCTGGAAAATGGCCTCCATAATTACGAAAGGCACTAATACCAAACCGAAGTAATAGGTGATTTGTAAGTGATTTGCAGCCAGTTCCAGACACAGGAAAAGGGCAGTGACAGCCCCGCCAATCCAATAGCGACCGCGTAAGGCCAGCATAACTCCCGCCAGAATACCGGGCATATAAGCTAGAGCATACATCTTGGAAATGTGTCCAGCTTTAATGAAAATCATATTGTATGATCCAAAAGCAAAGGCTAAAGCTCCCAAAACAGCTAACCAGCGGTTAACCCGCATTGTTATGAGCAATAGGTACATTCCGAACATCATCAGAAAAATGATGCGGATGGTTTCGGGAATGATGGAAAGAACGGTCGAGACGGTCTTCCCGACGAAGGTATATGGATAATCCCCGGCAACCATGTAAGCAGGCATGCCGCTAAACATGGAGTTAGTCCATAAGGCCCAGCGACCCGTTGCTTTATGAAATTCATTTAATTCCTGAGCAGCTGCCTGAGCCTGTTGAATATCGTGCATGCCCAGAATCTTTCCTTGTAAGTTAGGAGAAGCATACAAGGCAGCCAGAACAAACAGGACAAAAACGGCCAATAGATGAGGGAGTAATTTACGAAACGTGGATTTCATGCGTGCATCAATGAGAAAGGCACAAAAATAGACGAAAGACTAGAGAGTAAAGAACACCGCAGGAAGATTCTGTCTCTTAATATGTTTCATTTCAAAACAAAAATGCCTGATTGAAGGGAATTAACTAATAATCTATCCTGAAAAATATAAAAAATCGGGTAGAATTTTGGTTCTTTCGTCTTATCAATGATAACCACTCTGGTATTTTGTAAACGCTGACTTCTATGCCCAAAATGGCATATATTTTCATTTTTTATGGGTATTTCTACCGGTTCATATACAGGCTCAGCATCGGCAGATTGTCGTTTCGAATCAGGGGAATGACCAGAATGCGGGCACCGTTTCCCAACCGCTTCGAACCATACATAAAGCTTATGAGGTAGCAAAAGCCGGTAAAGCCAGGCAGGTTTCTATTCGGATTAGAGCCGGTAGATATTATTTGGATTCCACTATTCACATTCGGGCAAGAGAACTGGCCGGGAAATCGCTGGATCTTTCGGGGTATCAGCATGAGAAAGCCTCTATCAGTGCCGGGCGACGGCTTAAGCTGAACTGGAAAGCCTATCGCGACGGCATTGCTGTTATATAGCCCATATCGGTGCGAGTGCCGTTGCCTTCGTAGGAGACCCGAAGGCTGTCCGTTCGCCACTGTTTCGGTATGAAGCCTTTATTTCCTGGGGACGAGATCGATTCTGGAGTGCTAACCGCTCTTATATGGATAGTCTGGTAGCGGTGCATCCTGAATTGATTTTACTGGATGCCCAAAAACAGACCATTATTCGAAATAACCGTTTTTGTTGCGATCATGGCTGGGATATTGATCTGGACGATGGTTCAAGCAATTATCACATCTACAACAATGTCTGCCTGA
>JASGGE010000190.1:0-5358 GCA_047605205.1 Siphonobacter sp. | reverse complement strand
AGTAAGCGAATGATGTGCAGATCCGTTGCTTCGGGTGCATCATACGAATCTGGGTAAAAAGCACTCATGGCACTGATGAGTGACGAAAGTGTTCCCATTGGGTGAGCATTCACTGGGAAACCTTCAAAAATTTTCCGCATATCTTCATTCACCATCGTATGGCGACGAATAGCGGTTTCGAATTCTTCATACTGCTCAACAGTAGGAAGCTCTCCATATATAAGCAAATAAGCGACCTCTAAAAAAGTCGCTTTCTCAGCTAAATCCTCGATGCTATATCCACGATACCGCAGAATACCTTCTTCTCCGTCCAGAAAAGTAATGGCACTTTTGGTTGCTCCAGTGTTTTTATAACCTGAATCCAGTGTGATATACCCCGACTCATCGCGAAGTTTACCGATATCAAAAGCCTTTTCGTTTTCCGAACCGACTACAATGGGGAGTTGAAACTTTTTACCTTCTAACGAGATTTCTGCAAAATCGGACATAAAGCAAGCGTTTATTTGGCAACTGCCAACGTAAGGAGAGGTTTCGTTTGGTAACAGCTAAAATAAGTAAAAACGAATTACTCAGGATAAGGCACAAAAATAAATTTGAATGAAGTAAAAAAGCCGCCTTCTTCAAACAAAAAAACTTGCTAATTTGCTATACTATTTCACAAGTATCCTTTATTTTTCTGATAATCAATGAGTTTACCATTTTATCAATTTACAGTTACAGAACGTTTTTTACGTTATGTTCAGATTGACACCCAGTCAGACCCACATTCAGACCAATTTCCGTCTACGGAAAAGCAAAAAGACCTCGGGCGAATACTGGTTGAAGAATTGATTCAGATGGGTATTACTAATGCCGAACTGGATGAATTCGGGTATGTGTATGCCACCATCCCAGCCACCAGTTCAAAAACAGGTATTCCCGTCATTTGTTTTTGCTCGCATATGGACACTTCGCCAGATTGTTCGGGAACAGGAGTGAAACCGCTTATCCATCGTAACTATGACGGCTCTGATCTGATTTTACCCGATGATTCTTCCCAGATAATTTCCTCGACCGATCATCCTGACCTACGCGACCAAATCGGAAACGATATTATCACTGCTTCAGGCACCACGCTACTGGGAGCCGACAATAAAGCGGGGCTCGCGGAAATCATGGATGCCGCTCATTATCTTATCACACACCCAGAAATTGAACATGGCACGATCAAACTATTGTTCACCCCCGACGAAGAGATTGGCCGAGGAACAGCCAAAGTTGATCTTTATCGATTAGGTGCCGACTTCGGTTATACAATAGATGGCGAAACATTAGGTTCACTCGAAGATGAAACCTTTTCGGCAGACGGTGTTAAAATCATCATTAATGGGGTTAGTCAACACCCAGGTTTTGCAAAAGGTAAGCTAGAAAGTGCGATTAAGATTGCCAGTGAAATTATTGCCGCCCTTCCGAAAGAACACCTTTCACCCGAAACAACTGAAGGAAAAGAAGGTTTTGTTCATCCTACTTTTATCTCTGGAACGGTAGAACAGGCTGAGCTGGAGTTTATAATCCGGGATTTTAATGAAGCAGGCCTTCTCGAAAAAGAAACTTTCCTCCATAGTCTCTGTACAAGGGTTATCAGTACTTACCCACGCTCTAGCTTCGAATTGCAGGTGATTGAACAATATCGGAATATGAAAGAAGTATTGGATATTCATCCTGATGTGGTGAGTTATGCCCTGGAAGCAATCGAACGCAGCGGTATTAAGCCCAAACAAATGAGTATTCGTGGCGGCACGGATGGCTCCCGACTTTCTTTCATGGGCCTACCCTGCCCTAATATCTTCGCGGGTGAACACGCTTTTCATTCCAAACACGAATGGGTCTCTCGTCAGGATATGGAAAAGGCGGTTGAGGTAATTATAAACTTAAGTCAGATTTGGGCTGAACGTTCCTGACAAAGGTTATATATCCGCGAAGCCGTCTGTTTTATATTGCCATTTGTTACTATTCAAAAGTATTATGCTTTCTACTCAAACAATCCCGCTCTTCCGTATTTTCGATCAGCACAAAGCATTGGAATTTTACATTGATTGGCTGGGATTCCGGGTTGACTGGTCACACGGTCATCCAGATATGCCCCTGTACATGCAAGTATCTCTAGGAAATTTAATTCTACATCTAACCGAACATCATGGCGACTGTTGCCCTGGAGCCAAGGCTTTTGTTAATTGCACGGGCCTGAAAGCATATCATCAGCAACTTCTGGACAAGCAGTATAAATACAATCGCCCTGGGATAGAGCTAGCCCCCTGGAACGCCTACACAGTCACCGTTATTGATCCATTTGGAAACAAACTACTTTTTAGCGAAACGATTTCTTAATTCTTTTTTAGTAAAGTGCCCCATTTCTACAAAGTGACACGGTGTCACTTTGTAGAAACGAATTCGTACCAAAGTGACACGTCATTTTGCCCAATAATTCCTTTTTTAAGACTTAATCTGCTTATTTTTTCAAAAAGTTAGTTGGATAGAACTATATCTCTATAGTTTTGTAAAAGATAAAATAGTATCCAACTGTTATGATTACTCACGATAAGCTGTTCAAGTTTCTGCAGGCAAAGCCAGCATTGAACCTTTCTCAAATTGAAAAAGAAGCAGGTATTCCCTCTAAAACTCTTCACAAAGCATTATCTTTTCAGAAAGAAATCCCTACTAAACATTTACCTGCCCTGGATCAGGCATTGCGTAAGTATGGATACAGTGAAACCCTATTCGACAAAGCAACCATCATTTCGATTATTAACCACAAGGGTGGTGTCGGCAAAACCACCACTACCATTAACGTTGGAAAAGCCTTGAGTTTATTAGGGCATAAGGTATTATTGGTTGATATGGACGCTCAGGGAAACCTCTCGCAGTGCTTCGGTATTCACCAGCCACCAGAGCAGGTAATCGATGCTCTACTTAACAATGCTCC
This sequence comes from Siphonobacter sp., assembly GCA_047605205.1. Taxonomy (GTDB): domain Bacteria; phylum Bacteroidota; class Bacteroidia; order Cytophagales; family Spirosomataceae; genus Siphonobacter. Next base: position 2,396 of record JASGGE010000190.1, on the reverse strand, counting down.
GTTGCCTATTATTCACATAACGGATACACTTTACCTAACTCCTTCGGATATTCGCATGGCATATCGGGAATCGGAACTTGCAAATTCCATTGGAGCCGACCGACGCCTTAGTTTAAAATTAGAGTCTGTAAAAGACCAATTCGATTACATAATTATTGATTGTCCACCCAGTTTAGGAATCTGTACTACGTGTTCGTTGGTGGCTTCTAATTACTGTGTCGTTCCGATTCAGCCAGAAGCCAGTGCGTACCACGGCGTAGAAAGTTTATTTAACCGTATTGCTGAAGTCAGAACATACATTAACCCTGGCTTGAACGTAAAAGGAATTGTCTTTACCATGGTCCATAAAAATCAAAGTGTGCACAAAAGTATGATGACACATATTCGGGACCAATTCAAAAGTTTCCATATTTACGATTCGATTATTGAAGTTTCCACGGTTATTAAGCAATCTCAGGTCGCGAAAGAAGATTTGTACACTTACGCACCGAAGTCCACGCCGTGGTTGCAATACCACAACTTAGCAACAGAATTAATGACGCTTTGATATGGCTAAAAATTTCATGAATCTGATGAAAGAAAAAACCACGGACTTAATGCCCTCGGTACTTTCATCAGAAGCACATATTAAAAGTCAGATCACGATTCTAAAAAAACTACGTGATCTGATTCCACCATTAACCAAAGAAGAAATTGGTCAGCTTCAACAGAACATATTAAAACACGGAGTGAAAGACCCGCTCACTATTTGGGAGACGACTTCAACCATCGCTGAGATTGATACCTTATCAAGACCCGTTTATGTCTTGATTGATGGTCATAACCGATTCCAGATTTGCCAACAGTATAAGCTGGATTTTCGCATTAATATTGTTCGTTTTAATTCGCTACGGGAAGTAAATGACTACATGATCGATTATCAGTTAGGTCGAAGAAACCTAACCGCCGAGCAAAAGTCATACTTGCGGGGCCTTCGATATTTACAGCAGAAGTCAGGACGTGGTGGAGATAAAATGGGTTCGCAGATTGACGTTTCTTTGGCACTTGGGAAAGAATACGGGGTAAGTAGTCGGACCATCAAACGGGATGGCGATTTTGCGATGGGTCTGGAAAAACTCGAACCAGAGCTTCGAAATGAACTCTTAACCGGGAAGAAAAAACTGTCCAAGTCAGCCATTACGGCCATTGCAAAAACGAATACTGTTGAACCAATCAATAGTGTAGAGAAAATTATCGAGACACACTCCGTTCAGAAGGAAAGCCTTTTATCGAATAAAAGCCAGATTGAATTAACACAATTAGAGCTTCGTGAGCTGGTAAAAGGCTCGTTAGATGAAGAAGGTTGTCAGGCAATTATTAACAAAGCGAATGAATTATTAACCTTATTTGGATCAAAGTGACGCGTTGTCACTTTGATCCAAGTGACAAATTCGCACCACTTGGGTACGAATTTTTCCATCATTACCAGCAATACAAGGTTCCCTCACCCAACCATCAACTACTTATGAAAATTAGTATATACGGCTTAGTAGGTCTGTTATTACTTAGTGCCTGCGAATCGAAGCACTCGGAACAAACACACCAACAGGCTAGTACAATTGATACGTTAGCTTATCAAATAAAAGGTGATTCTGCAAGAAGCTCTACGTGTATACGCCCCGATTCACTTTGTGCCACGGCCTCTTTTTTATACCCGGTATTTGAAAACAAGCAGGCTTTGACCGACAGTATTCTTCGAGATGCTATTGCTTATTCGGGTTATTTTGATGGCGAAGATCCTAAGCAACTTCCCCCTACTACGCCCAAACAGGTGGTTCAGGATTTTGTAAAAGGCTTCGATGAATTCGTGAACGATCAGAAAAAGCGGTTTCCAAATGAGCCTATTTTGGGTGGAAACTGGTCAACAGAAGTGAAGGCACGGGTAATTCGTCAAACTTCCAAAATTATTTGTTTGTCGGTATTTAGCTTTAACTATTCAGGGGGAGCTCATCCCATTACAAACGAATTATATGCAAACTATACGCCCGATGGCCATCGGATTAACCTGAGTGATTTACTCAAACCCAACTACGAAAAACAACTCTCAACAATAGCAGAGAACGTCTTTCGTAAACAGGAAGGATTAAAAGACGGAGACAGTTATGCCGGCAAGTATTTTTTTCCAAAAGATGCTTTTCTATTAAATAATAACTTTACGATTCGTAAGGAAGGCTTACTTTTCCGGTATAATCCATATGAAATAAAAGCCTATGCAGAAGGCCCAACTGAGCTACTGATTCCGTTTCAGGATATTAAAATCATCCTGAAATCAGATAGTCCTTTACAGGCAAGCATCTAGTAAATGTGTTTTATTAAAATGAATCGGGGACCGGCGGTACTAAAAGGTAACGCCCGTG
>JASGGE010000189.1:0-5366 GCA_047605205.1 Siphonobacter sp. | reverse complement strand
AAAGCTATTTGCTCGCGTTTGTACCTCTGGTACTGTTGGGATTTCAGTCAGAACACCCCTCAGTAGTTGAGCAACCCTATACCGACCAACCAGTCGTGCTGGCTCCAACAGCCACGCAGAAAGAAGTTGAAAAAAAGGTTACAGAGATTCTTTCTACCTATCACTATCGGCGTGTATCGCTAGATGATTCGTTATCAACGAAAATCTGGAACAATTATCTAAAGGCGGTAGACAACGGTAAAGTCTATTTATTAGCTTCTGATGTTGACTCTTTTGAGAAATATCGGTATCAGATGGACGATTTTCTGCAAAATGGAAATCTGGTCCCGGCTTATGATTTGTTCAATCTATTCATGAAGCGGTTTCATGAACGAATGGATTTTGTCCGTCAGGTAACAAATAAGCCTTTTGATTTTACAAAGGACGAATCGTATGAGACCGATCGTGACAAGGCAAGCTGGGCAAAAAGTCCGCAGGAACTGGATGAGATCTGGAGAAAAATTGTGAAAAGCCAGGCTCTGGAGTATAAACTTCAGGGTAAGCAGGATACCGCAATTAATCGCTTGCTGAAAGATCGCTATACAAACCTGGAGAAACAATTTGGCAAGGTTAAGAGCGATTATGTTTTCCAAACCTTCATGAACGCTTTTGCTGAAGAGATGGATCCCCACACGGATTACATGGCTCCCCAGGAAGCTACCCAGTTCAAGCAAGAAATGGCTCAGTCATTTGAAGGGATTGGAGCTACTCTTACACCAGATAATGATTTCACAAAAGTACGCGAGCTGTCTGCTGGAGGCCCAGCCATGAAGAGTGGAAAGATCCAGCCCAATGATCGGATTGTTGGCGTAGCTCAGGGAGAGTCAGGGGCTATGGTAGACGTAGTAGGCTGGAATCTGGATGATGTAGTGAAGTTAATCCGTGGGCCTAAAGGCACTACCGTTCGGTTGAATATTCTCAAGCCAGATGCCGCCCCCGGAAGCTTACCCAAAGAAATCAAACTCGTGCGAGATAAAATCAAGCTGGAAGAAGGAGTCGCAAAAGCAGAAGTCGTACCGATTACGTATAATAAAAAAGAATACAAAATCGGAGTCATTACCTTGCCTGGTTTCTATCAGAACTTTGATGAAATGAAACGTGGTGATAAGGACTATACTTCAAGCAGCCGCGATGTAAAACGCTTCCTCGATGATTTCAAAGCAGCGAAAGTAGATGGCGTTGTTATGGACTTACGTTATAACGGTGGTGGGTCTCTGGATGAAGCAATAAAACTAACGGGCTTGTTCATTAAAAATGGGCCAGTTGTTCAGGTTCGTGACGCAATGGGCCGGGTCAGTGTAGACGAAGACCCAGACCCACAACAGGTATATGATGGGCCACTGGCTGTATTGGTAAACCGGTTCAGTGCGTCGGCTTCTGAAATTTTTGCTGCAGCTATTCAGGACTACAAACGTGGTATTATCCTTGGCGAGAACACCTACGGTAAGGGTACTGTTCAGCAATTATTGGATTTAAGTCCTTTTATGCCTGGTGAAGGTGACCGTGTAGGGTTATTGAAAATGACCCGTGCCAAGTTTTACCGGGTTACGGGTAGTAGTACGCAACACAAAGGCGTCACGCCTGACATTGAGTATCCTTCCCGGTTCAGTGCGGCTGAATTTGGCGAAAGCTCCCAACCAACTGCCTTACCCTGGGACCAAATCCGCTCGACTCAGTTTGTCATGTCTAATCAGATAACCGGTTCGGAATTAACTAAACTGCATGATAATTATGAACAACGGCTGAAGTCAGATCCAGACCTGTTGCGTTTAACCGCAGAAGTCTCTGATTTTGAAAAGAATAAAGACAAAACCTTGCTTTCATTGAATGAGGCAAAACGCCGCCAGGAAATGGAAGATGCCAAAAAGCGTAAAGATGAACTGGCCAAGATTGGAGCTGGCAAATCGAATCCGTATGAAGTAGTACTATTGGGTGATAAACTAACTCAATTAGGAAACAGTCCGGGTGGTATGCCGGGTCAGGATGTTGCTTCGGCGGATACACGTCAGAAAATGAAAGAAAACTTCATTGCCAAGTTTAAGGATGATGCCCAGTTGAAAGAAACCTGCCGCATTATAGCTGATTGGGTTTCAATCAAGTAAAAAAGGATAGTAACGTAAAAGGAAGCCGAATTTACTCTGGCTTCCTTTTTTATGAAAAACCCTTAGAGGAGAAGCCGAAAAATATAAGCACCTTTGCAGGGTACTTAACCTCCTGTTTTCATGCGAGTTTTTTTACAATTGCTACTAGCTGTTGTTTTCTTATCTGGTTTTACGACACCCCCTGATGGCCGCCTTTATGAAATGAGAGTATACTATTCTCCTGAAGGCAAATTCCCTGATATTTTGGCCCGTTTTCGAAATCATACCACCAAACTCTTTGAAAAGCACGGTATGACTAACGTGGGATACTTCGTACCAGAACATAAACCAGACAGCTGTCTGATTTATTTTTTGTCTTATCCCAATAAAGCGGCTCGCGATTCTAGCTGGAAAGCGTTTAATAATGACCCTGAATGGAAGCGAGTATCGACGGAGTCGGAAAAAAATGGAAAAATTGTTTCAAAAGTGGAAAGCTATTTTTTGCATACCACTGATTTCTCGCCTGCTTTGCAAATTAGTCAGAAAGGAAACCGCGTATTTCAATTACGTACCTATAAAACAGGGCCTTATAATTTGCCATTGTTATTAGCTCGTTTTCGTAATCATACTGTTAAGTTGTTTGAAAAACATGGTATGACCAACTTTATTTACTGGACACGGGACGATGCCAATGATATGCTGGTTTACTTATTGGCTCACCCATCCAGGCAGGCAGGAGAAGAAGAGTTTAAAGCCTTCCGGGCTGACCCGGATTGGATAGCTGTCCGTACGGCTTCTGAAAAATTAGCAAATGGTTCTTTAACGGAGTGGGTGAGAGCCATTTATTTGATCCCAACGGATTTTTCTCCGTTAAAATAAGTCAACTCTGTGTTATATAAAAAGCCGTCTCACATTGCGTGAGACGGCTTTTTGCATAGATAAAGGATTATTTACAGGCGTACAATTTCAGCACCTATGGCATTGAGTCGGGTATCAATGTTTTGATACCCACGGTCAATTTGTTCGATATTGTCAATAATGGAAACCCCTTGAGCCGACATCGCTGCAATTAGTAAAGCAACCCCCGCCCGGATATCAGGAGAAGTCATCCGAATGCCACGTAATTTGATTGCCTTATTCAGACCAACTACCGTAGCCCGGTGCGGATCACACAGAATAATCTGAGCTCCCATTTCAATTAGCTTATCGACAAAGAACAGGCGGCTTTCGAACATTTTCTGATGAATCAAAACCGTACCTTTTGCCTGTATTGCTGTTACCAGAATAATACTCAGCAAATCGGGAGTAAAACCTGGCCACGGAGCATCGGCTACAGTAAGCATCGAACCGTCAATGAAGGTGTCAAGTTCATAATGATCCTGAGCCGGTACAAAAATGTCATCACCCCGGAATTCAAGCTTGATACCTAATTTCTGGAATACTCCCGGAATCACTCCCAGGTCAGGAATCGAGCAGTTCTTAATTGTGATTTCCGACTGAGTCATGGCTGCTAAGCCAATGAATGAACCAATTTCAATCATATCCGGAAGCATGGTATGGTCGGTACCTTTTAGCTCTTCAACTCCCTCGATGGTAAGCAAATTCGAGCCAATTCCGGAAATTTTTGCCCCCATGCGTACCAGCATTTTACATAACTGTTGAAGGTAAGGCTCGCAGGCAGCATTGTAGATGGTGGTAATCCCTTCGGCTAATACTGCAGCCATTACTATGTTTGCTGTTCCGGTTACGGAAGCTTCGTCCAGTAGCATATAGGTGCCACGCAGGTTCGAAGCATCTACTTTATAAAAACCGCCGTCTTCTGGATCAAAATCAAATTTTGCCCCTAATTTCTCAAAACCCAGGAAGTGGGTATCAAGTCGGCGGCGACCAATTTTATCACCACCAGGCCTGGGAATTTTACCCTTTTTAAAACGTGACAATAGCGGCCCCAGCATCATTACTGATCCTCGGAGAGAAGCTGCTTTTTGCTTATAGGATTCTGATTCCAGATAGTCCAGATGGACATCATCTGCCTGGAAACGGACCGATGATTCATTAAGCCGGATCCGCTTTACACCCATATCGCCCAATAGATCAATTAATGCATTTACATCACGAATGTTGGGTATATTGTGAATGGTGACGGCTTCTTTGGTAAGTAACACGGCACATATAATCTGCAGGGCTTCGTTTTTCGCACCCTGCGGAATAATTTCTCCCTGAAGTTTTTTCCCTCCAGTAACTTTAAATGAGGCCATTGAATCAATTGAACAGATTATTGGGACGTGAAAGAGGAGAATCTCCCGGTCAGTCTGTCCAATAACCTATTTTTTACGGTTATTACGATTGAAGTGATTGTTGTTACGGTTATTCTGGGGGTTGTTATTGTTGTTACGCCGCTGAAAATTATTCGTCTGCGGACGCTGTTGCTGGGGCCGTGGCGTGTGCTGATGTGAATAATGGGGTGTACCATTCCCACTGCCAGTATTACTCGAATATCGGTCACGCGGGGCAATATCCAGGTATCCTTCTTTACGAATCCGCTCTATTTCGGCATTCAAACCACCTTTTGAAATAATACGCAGATGCTCAAGTACAGTTGAATCATCGGCATTATCCTTATTCCAGGTAGTATAAAAGCTTTTCATCATTTTAGCGATGTAGCTGGCGAAAGCCCAACGTTCGTATTCATTGGCTAAGGAAATGGCTTTTTCCACCATGACTTCCAGATTCCGACCATAGTGACGGAACTGCAATTGATGGGTATTATAGCCAACCCGTTTCGGTTTTTTACCAATCGCTTCAGGCGATGGTGGTGGGAAGGGGCTATCAACGTCAAGACGAAAACGAGACATAATGTACAGGTCGTCCCAGAGCTTATTTGTATAATCCTGCCCTTCTTTCATGTTTGGGTGGATCTGACGCATCAGCTCAATAAGCACATAAGCCTGCTTGGTCCGTTTTTCGCGGTCTTCAATGGTAACGAGGTAGTCTACCAGTTTCTGGATATTACTGCCGTATTCTTTCAATCGTATGAGTTGTTTTTCTGTGGATGAGTTACGGGCCGGTAATCACGTCTATGAAGGCTAGCGTCTGGCGTGCTCCGGAAGAAGACATAACCCTAAAATCTTTCTTGTGAAGTTTTGCAAAGGTAATTATAACCTAGCAAGTTGGCAACAGCTAATCAATGCTCAGAAAACAAAAAAAGCGTTAAGCACCACGCACATGCGTTAGGTATTACGTAGG
>JASGGE010000188.1:0-5422 GCA_047605205.1 Siphonobacter sp. | reverse complement strand
AATCTATGAATTCAGTTATTGATACCACCGTCATATTCGTTTTCTCAGCCTTTGTCTTGGGGATCGGATTACTTTTTGCCCGAACGGGGCGTAACCTGAAATCCTTCTTTGCTGGTGGCGAAGCCGTGCCCTGGTTTATTGGGGGCTTATCGCTTTTTATGTCGTTTTTCTCGGCGGGGACGTTCGTAGCCTGGGGCTCTATTGCCTATAAACACGGTTGGGTTGCCGTAACTATTCAATGGACTATGTGCATTGGAGCGTTGGTAACGGGGCTTTTTTTAGCTCCCCGCTGGAAAGCAACGGGTAACTTAACTGCGGCGGAGTTCATTCGCGAACGATTAGGGGAACGAGTGCAAAAAACCTATATCGGCATCTTTACGCTGGTATCACTGTTCATTAAAGGTTCGGTTTTATATCCGGTTGCGAAATTGGTAAGCGTGTCGTTAGGGTTTCCGCTAACCGAATGCACCATTGTATTAGGAATCTTTATGATTGCTTATACAGCTGTCGGGGGGCTTTGGGCTGTAATGGTGACGGATATTCTGCAATTTGTTATCCTGACCGCCGCAGTTTTCATCTTATTACCTCTATCGCTGGAGAAAGCGGGTGGTTTCGAAATCTTCACACAAAAGGTACCCGATGACTTTTTCAATTTTCTGCACGGGGAATACACCTTTGGGTTTGTGATGGCTTTTATCTTCTATCACATTGCCTATATCGGTGGGAACTGGACCTTCGTACAGCGGTATACCAGTGTCGACTCGCCCAAATCAGCCCGCAAAGTAGCTTTTCTGTTTGCCGCTCTATACCTGATCAGTCCAATGATCTGGATGCTGCCGCCAATGATTTATCAGTCCATTAACCCAACCTTAACCGGTCTGGATACGGAAAATGCCTATTTGATGATCTGTAAGCTGGTATTACCTCCTGGATTATTGGGTTTGATGTTGACGGGGATGTATTTCTCAACCTCTGCTAGTGCTAATACTACGCTCAATGTTGTCTCGGCGGTTTTCACAAACGACATCTATAAAGGATTCATTAACCCGACCGCACCCGACGAAAAACTGATTCAGGTTGCCCGCCTTTCTTCGTGGGGTTTTGGTATCGGTATGATCATCATTGCTCTTCTGGTACCCGCTGCTGGTGGTATTGTTGAGGTAGTCTTAAGTATCTCAGCCATATCGGGTGGCCCTTTGCTGGCTCCTCCACTTTGGGCATTGTTCTCTAAACGGATTAATGGAAAAGCCACCTTCTGGATAACACTCGTGGGCTTGGCAGTAAACCTGTACTTCAAAGTTATTTCGCCAGCCATATTACACTATAAACTAAGCCGGGCTTCCGAAACCATTATTGGGATAGGGTTGCCCCTACTGTTACTACTCGGATACGAACTCTACGCTCGTTCGAAGGGGTTTATTGCTGAAGAATATACCGGATATATGGCTACTCGCTACGCTAAGAAAGCGGCAGCTCAAGCCGATGAAGAATCTTACGAAACAAAAAAACAAAATCAGTTTGGTCTACAGGTCATTGCTGGTTCACTTGTATTTGTGGCATTGGTACTGTTTGTGTTAAGTTTTTTGACCCAATCCGGAACAGTTGTTACCGCCAGCATAGCAGGAGTCATTTTGTTAGGAGCTTTTATTCCGTGGATGGCTTCAAGAAAAATTACGCTCCCGGAAGTGGGGCTTCCTGCCGAAGTTCACTAATACCTCTGTCTTATTAAGATTGTACATATAATGAAACAGTTTTTGTCCCTCCTTTTCTTCAGCGTATCAGGTCAATATACCATTCGCTACCCAAATGCGATTCCGTTGGGCGGCAAATGGATGTTTGCAATGGATACCCGAAAAATAGGAGAAAAAAAGGTTGGTATACACTTGGAAATCACCAGTTAAAAACCGCAAAACAGAGCATAGTAATTCAGAAGCTAAAGCCGGGAGAATCTGCAGAGATTCCAGTTTTGAGCTTTGAAAAGACGCTTGAGCTTGCAGTATTGAAACCTTACGGTATACCGATTCTGTCCGAAATCATTCTCTTAACTGAAAAGCAATAGTTGTAAATGACCTTTCTGTATGGTCTGAAAACTGACAACCCTAAACGAAAATTATTGTATGCTCCGATCCGACGTAAGTGAGAAAAGAAGTCCCGTAACCATTCCATTAACTGCTGATTTAGTAGTAGTGGGTGGCGGGCTATCCGGAACCTGCTGTGCAATTACGGCTGCTCGGGCGGGTATTCGAGTAATTTTAGTGACTGATCGCCCTGTTTTGGGCGGAAATGCTTCTAGTGAGGTTCGACTGTGGGTATTAGGAGCAACTTCACACATGGGGAACAATAACCGTTGGGCTCGTGAGGGAGGGGTTCTGGACGAGTTGCTGGTCGAGAATATGTATCGTAACCCAGAAGGTAATCCATTAATCTTTGACACAGTTATTCTGGAAAAAGTAGCCAATGAACCTAATATTACCCTGTTACTCAATACGGCTGTCCATGACCTGGAAAAGTCAGATCCTGATACGATTGCTAAACTCGTTGCTTTCTGTAGCCAGAATTCAACGAGTTATGAGCTTTCGGCTCCTTTATTCTGCGATGCTTCAGGAGATGGAATAGTAGGCTTTTTGGCGGGAGCAGCCTTTCGGATGGGAGCTGAATCGTCTGAAGAATTTGGCGAGAAGTTTGCTCCCACTGAAGAATATGGTGAATTATTAGGTCACTCCATGTACTTCTATTCGAAGGATACGGGTAAGCCGGTTCGTTTTGTTCCACCGGGTTATGCCATTGATGTGACCAAAGAAGTCCCACGGTTTCGTCGTTTCACGGCTATGGAGCAAGGTTGCCAACTCTGGTGGTTAGAATACGGCGGACGTTTGGATACGGTTCATGATACCGAAAAAATCAAATGGGAATTGTGGAAAGTAGTGTATGGCGTATGGGACTATATTAAAAACTCAGGGCAGTTCCCGGAAGCCGAAACGATGACATTGGAGTGGGTCGGAACCATACCTGGTAAGCGGGAGAGTCGTCGTTTCGAAGGAGATTATATGTTGATTCAGCAGGATATTGTTGAACAACGTTCTCATTACGATGATGTTGCTTTTGGTGGATGGAGTATTGACTTACATCCTGCTGATGGGGTATTTAGTGAGAAACCTGGCTGTAATCAGTGGCATAGTAAAGGCATTTACGGAATTCCATACCGAAGCTACTACTCAAAAAACATAAAGAATCTTTTTCTGACCGGACGTATCATTTCCGCCAGTCACGTTGCGTTTGGTTCTTCCCGGGTAATGGCTACGAGTGCCTATGGTGGGCAAGCCGTAGGAATGGCGGCAGTATTATGTACCCAGCAAAACATACTCCCCCAAGAGTTGTCTAGCCCTGAACGGGTGGCTGTATTACAGAAAGAATTACAAAAACGCGGGCAGCATATACCGAATCTACACCTTGAAGACGAAGATGATCTGGTACAAAAAGCTATCCTGAAGGCAAGCTCCGAATTAGTGTTAACGGAATTCAGGGAAGATACCGAACCTCGCCCAATGATTTACTCCATTGGCCAGATGCTTCCTGTCGCGGCTGGCCAATTCCCAACGATTATTGTACATCCTTATTCGGATGAGGTAACAGAATTGGAAGTCGAACTTCGGCTAAGTAGTCGCCCTGATAACCATACACCTGATGTAGTAGTTGCTCAGAAAACCTTATCGCTCCAGCCAGGTCGTAATTGTATAAAACTGGAGTTTGACGTGGTAATCACAGAACCTGCTTATGCATTTCTGATTTTTCAGAAAAACGAAAAAGTATCCTTCTGCTATTCAAATACTCGAATTACGGGCGTTCTATCTGTTTTCAATCTGGTTAATGCAGCAGTATCTAATTATGGAAAACAGGAACCAACGGAAGATATTGGCGTAGATAGCTTTGAATTCTGGTGCCCCCAACGCCGGCCAGCCGGTTTGAATATAGCGTTAAAAATAGAGCAAGGCCTTAATGCGTTTGCCGTTGAAAATCTGCGAAATGGGTTACAGCGTCCTACCAATCATCCTAATGGGTATGTGGCAGATTTAATAGATCCAGCTCCTGAGATAATGTTACAATGGGACGAAAAGCAGGCTATTAACAAGATAGAACTTTGCTTTGATACGGATTTCGATCATCCAATGGAAAATGTATTAATGAATCACCCAGAATACATTATGCCTTTCTGCGTACAGGAATTTCAAATTTTGGATGAGTCTGGTCGTATTATTTTTGAAGAAAAAGATAACCATCAGACTTTACGAACCATTTCATTTGAAACGCCGCTGGAAACCAGTCAGCTCAAAATCCGGTTGAAGCATCCATCTGCAAATGTTCCAGCGTCACTAATGGAAATTCGGGCATATCCTTAAAAAACAAAAGGACCTACTACAGGGGGGCGATTTTAAAATTTATAGCAGAGGCTATTAATCAAATAAAAATGTTTCCTAAGTTTGTTGCTCAATTCTACATAGGCAATATGAACAACTTATTCGCAAAAGCTTGGTGGTGGCAACTGGGGTATCTCGGTTGAGCAGCATTGCTTTTGTGTAATGATTTGATCTGATATCATACACGCCCGCTGTTCAACCGAACAGCGGGTTTTTTATTGTTAAAATTTCAGAACGATGCAAATTTCAGAACAGATTAATAGTCCTTTTCAGGTAAACGAACGCGGGTATTACGGACCGTACGGGGGAGCATTCATTCCTGAAATGCTGTATCCGAATGTACAGGAATTAAAAGAAAATTACCTGAGCATTATGGCTGACCCTGCTTTTCAGCAAGAATTTGAATACCTGCTTCGGGATTATGTAGGCCGCCCAACCCCGCTATATTTTGCTCAGCGTCTTTCCGAGAAATATAACACTAAGATTTACCTCAAGCGGGAAGACCTCTGTCATACCGGAGCACATAAGGTTAACAATACGATTGGTCAGATATTACTGGCGAAGCGATTGGGCAAACAAAAAATTGTAGCTGAAACCGGAGCGGGCCAGCACGGTGTTGCTACCGCTACCGTTTGTGCTTTGATGGGGCTAGAGTGTATCGTCTACATGGGCGAAATTGATATTGAACGGCAGGCTCCCAATGTGGCTCGTATGAAAATGCTTGGAGCCGAAGTCCGGGCGGCCACGAGCGGGTCCCGCACCTTAAAAGATGCAACCAATGAAGCCATGCGGCACTGGATCAATAATCCCGTGGATACGCATTATATAATAGGTAGTGTAGTAGGGCCTCATCCATACCCAGATATGGTGGCTCGTTTCCAGTCGGTAATCTCTGAAGAAATACGTCAGCAACTAACTGAAAAAACTGGCTCAGAGCTTCCCGATTATGTAATTGCTTGCGTAGGAGGAGGATCAAATGCCGCCGGAGCCTTCTATCATTTCTTGAA
>JASGGE010000187.1:0-5424 GCA_047605205.1 Siphonobacter sp. | reverse complement strand
ATTTCTGGCCAGCTCCCCACCCACAAGAATATAGTGCAGCTTCCGAACGCGGTGCATTTGGTTTCGGGGTTGACATTAATAAACAACTTTCGCATTTATTCGACTTAAGCCTGAAATTAGACGGCGGTAATTTGAAGGGTGCAAAGTCTCGTATTTATAACTCTTACTTCAAAGCTAATTATTATCAGGCGGCTTTAGTTGGTGGAATTAACCTGAAAAGCCTTCTCTTCGGCCCTCGCAAGCTGAATCGCTGGAAATTCGATCTTTACGCTGGGGTAGGTAGCATCTGGTTTAAATCTACTGCATACGAAATCGGAACAGGCCGTATTAAGCGTATGTCGAACATCACTCAGGAGGTTATCAACAGCAGTTCTGCTTATTCTGACTTAACGGCGGCGTCTCACAAATACACGAACGAATTGGTATTCCCAGTAGGTTTAGGTATTCATTATGAATTGACCAAGCGTTTAGATTTAGGCTTAGACATCGCATTGAATAACGTTACTACCGAGAAACTGGATGCCACCGTTGGTGGTGACAACACGAGCATGTATGATGCAAGTGGTAACCGCGGGGATATTCAGAATTACAAAAAAGGTAACTCTGATTTAGATAAATACGCCACGCCTTACATCAGCCTTACTTACAAATTTGGTAAGAATGCTACAAAAGTTGGTCGTGACAAAGTCTGGAATGCCAGTAGCGGAACGTATCACCTGCGTTATACCGATCCTAAACTGTTGCTAAAGCCTGAGAAGATCCTGACAATGGAAGAAATTGACTCGATCGCCAAAGCAAACCGTCCAAAAGACATTGATCCTCGTTTGCTGATGGACTCAGATAATGATGGTGTATCTGATTACTTCGATAAACAACCTGACACGCCAGCTGGTAGTATCGTTTCAGGCTCTGGGGTAGCTATTGATTTCGAACAAGTGGTTAACTCACTCATCCCAGGTCAGGCTTGCATGGAAATCTTCGCAAACGTAATGTTCGATACAGATAAGAGTGTGATCAAGCCTGAGTACCAAGATATGATGAGTAAGATTGTTGATCTGCTGAACCGCACCAACTGCCGTCTGCAATTAACTGGTCACGCGGATCGTCGTGCTTCAGATCGTTACAATATGGCTCTGTCTGAGCGTCGTGTTCAAGCTGTGAAGAAATACTTGATCAATGCTGGTGTAACGAACCCAAGCCGAATCCTGACTGATTCATTCGGTTCTTTCAAGCCAATTGCTGATAACTCTTCTAAAGAGGGATTACGTAAGAACCGTCGGGTTGAAATGCGATTCCTTCCCTAGTAGTTGAGTAACTAGTTCTCAAAAAAAGCCCCGAACTAACTGGTTCGGGGCTTTTTTTGCTCATAAAAAAGAGGCTAAAGGGCTTTTTTATGAATGAAAAAATGGTTAGTTAATCTGATCAAATCCACAGTATTGGGTCAATACTGCTGGAATATTGATTCCTTCGGGAGTCTGGTTGTTTTCCAGTAAGGCCGCCAGAATACGAGGTAATGCCAGAGCTGAGCCGTTCAGCGTATGCAAAAGCTGGGTCTTACCTTCTGCCTTATAACGAAGCTTTAACCGATTTGCCTGATAGTTCTCAAAGTTTGATACAGAGCTACATTCCAGCCAACGCTGCTGAGCCGCTGACCATACTTCAAAATCGTACGTTAAAGCAGCCGTAAAGCTCATATCACCTCCGCAAAGACGAATAATGCGAAACCGGAGATTTAGTTTTTGTAACAGGCTTTTTACATGCTCTACCATTTCCTCCAGAGCCTGATATGATTCTTCTGCCTTACGAATCTGAACAATCTCAACCTTATCAAACTGGTGTAAACGGTTCAGGCCACGTACGTGAGCTCCCCAGCTGCCTGCTTCTCTACGGAAACAGGGGGTATAAGCGGTATTCTTAACGGGGAGGTCATTTTCCGATAAAATTACGTCCCGATACATATTTGTAACGGGTACTTCAGCCGTAGGAATCAGATAGAGATCATCTTCACTGGCGTAGTACATTTGTCCTTCTTTATCAGGTAACTGACCCGTGCCAAAGCCTGACTCTTTGTTGATAAGAATAGGGGGTTGAATTTCAGTATAACCCGCTTTGGAAGCCTCATCCAGGAAAAAATTAATCATGGCCCGCTGCAAACGGGCGGCTTTTCCTTTATATACCGGGAAGCCAGCACCAGTAATTTTATTTCCTAACTCGAAATCAATTATATCGTATTTCTTAATTAGCTCCCAGTGTGGCAGTGCTGTTGCGGGTAACTCAGGGTTGTCGCCCCAGAGGTATACTTCCTGGTTTTCTTCGGGTGTACGCCCCTCGGGGACACTAGAATGAGGAAGATTGGGCAACTTCACTAATTCATCCTGAAGAACAGATTCTGTCTGACGAAGCTGTTCTTCCAGTTCTTTCGAACGGGTTTTTAAAAGAGTGGTCTGAGCTTTAGCCCTTTCGGCTTCCTCTTTTTTTCCTTCCTTCATTAAGCCGCCAATCTGTTTAGCCAGAGCATTCGATTGAGCCAATGTAGTGTCTAACTCAACTTGTAGCTCACGCCGCTGCTGATCGAGGGTAAGGAGTTGATCTACTGCATTTTCAGGATCTTTAAAGTATTTCTTTTTTAAGCCTGCTATTGTCAGTTCTTTATTTTCTCGGATAAAAGGAATCTGTAACATAGAATAAGTTGGTCACTAACCGGAGATGTTAAGGTGCTGTGAAAATACCTTTCATAGCATCTTCATAATAAAACAAACGCTCGTTCAATGCATTTAAGGCCTCAGCTTTGTACTTACCATCAACCAGAATCGAAATGTTATGCTCCGAACCACCGTACGAAATCATACGAATGGGGATGGCCTTCATGGCTTCCAGTACCTTCAATGCTACGCCTTCTTTGTCAGCTGAAAAATTCCCTACAATACAAATGATGGTCTGATTGTAATCATGCTCTTCCAGGTCTGCAAATTGCTTTAATTCAGCAGTAATCGCTTCCAGATTTTCCGGATTATCAATAGTTATCGATACCGATACCTCTGAGGTAGTGATCATATCGACCGGGGTTTTATATTTTTCGAACACCTCGAATACTCTCCGCAGGAATCCATAGGCATTCAGCATACGAGTAGAATGAACGTAAATGGCAGTAATACCATCTTTAGCCGCAATGGCTTTAATCTCACGATCGCTCGATTTGGTAGCGATGAGCGTACCAAAGGCTTCTGGTTCCATTGTATTTTTCAGCCGGACGGGCACCCCGCGAAGTTTTGCCGGCGTAATTGTACTGGGGTGCAAAATTTTCGCTCCGAAATACGCTAACTCGGCAGCTTCTTCAAAGGTCAATTCCCGAATGGGGAAAGTCCTTTTTACAATTCGGGGGTCATTGTTATGCATCCCGTCAATGTCCGTCCAAATCTGAATTTCGTCGGCCTTAATAGCACCTCCAATTAGCGAAGCCGTATAATCCGAACCGCCACGTTTCAGGTTATCCACTTCACCACGGGGATTTCGGCAAATAAAACCCTGTGTAATAATGATTTGTTTTTCTTTATGCTGAAGCAACATTTGTCCTAGCATTTCTTCCGTGAAGGAAAGGACAGGCTCATTATCTGCATCAATCAGCATGAAATCCAGAGCTGGAAATAATACTGAATTCTCTCCCTGCTCTTTCAGATACGACTGAAAAAGTTGAGTAGACAATAATTCTCCTTCGGCAACCAGTTCTTTGTCCTGCTTCAGGGTGAACGGACGAATAGAAGTAACCGATTTAATAAACGAAAACTCTTTCTCAACAATCGCTTGTCCGGAAGCTAACCCTTCTGGAGTTTGATAGAGATCCTGTAGAAAAGCATCGTAATGCTCTCGTAATGCCGCGATTTTCTGAATTAATTCTTCTTCATTACCAGCCCTGGCAGATTCTCCCATCGATAATAATGCGTTGGTAGTACCCGAAAGAGCCGAAAGAACAACTATTTTTTTGCCACTATCGGCAGTAATCAGATTTCGAATGGAGTGCATACGTTCCGGTTTCCCTACCGAGGTGCCCCCAAATTTCCAGACTTGCATGAGGTATTAAAGTTTAAGTTTGTTAAGGTTAGCACTGAACAAAGGCTAACGCTTCTAGACCATTAGAAACGGATACCCAGCATTTTGATGGCTGTCATGGCTGCTTCGTCTCCTTTATTTCCGTGAATACCACCTGAACGGTCTAAAGCCTGCTGCAATGTATTAGGTGTTAAGACACCAAAAATGACGGGTTTTTTATATTGAATGCTGACATTGGTGAGCCCCTGAGCAACGGCATGATTGATGTAGTCATTATGCTTGGTCTCGCCCTGAATGACGCAGCCCAGGCAGATAACCGCATCGATATACGATGTTTGTGCCGCCAGAGCCGCTCCATAGCTTAATTCATAACTTCCTGGTACAGAGCGGATGTGAATACATTCTTCACGGGCTCCATAGGTAAGTAACGTTTGGTAAGCTCCTGTTAGAAGCTGGTTCGTTACTTCGCTATTCCATTCTGCTACTAGAATAGCGAAGTGTTTTTCACTAATATCAGGTAAGTTGTCGGTAGAAAAAACGCTCAGATTTTTAAGTTCAGATGCCATACATTCGGAAATTGATGGATACAAAAAAGGGATGCGACCGCCCGGCCACATCCCTTTCATTATCAGTGCTTAATGCCTAATTACTCGGAAGCTGGCCCTTCAAGTTCGGCCTTGTATTTCTTAGCAGACAGGTATTCTGCCGACTGAGGATACTTTTCAATAATTTCCGAATAAGTAGCAATTGCTTCTTTATCCTGTTTAGCTACTTCATAAGCCGTTGCTAGCTTATACAGATACGTTGGAGTAAAGAATTTATTTGGCTTGTAGTCAGCTGCTTTTTTGTAGTAATCAATGGCACTACTTGCGTCTTTCTTTTCCATGTACGCATCACCAATGAGTGAATACGCACGGGCTTGCACCAGTAAGTCATCACTGCTGAAATCTTTCAGGTTTTCGATAGCCTGATCATATTTACCTTGTTTCAACAAGGCAACACCTGCATAAAAATGAGCAAGTTTACCAGCTTTTGTAGAACCATATTCATCAGCAATAGTCGTTAGGCCGTCTACTCCGGGAGCTCCCTTCAAAGCTTTATTCAGTGAATCAGACTCAAATTCATTAATAGCAGGATACAAAGCTTCAGACGCATCAGTGTTCTGATTACCTTGCCACCATTGATATCCCAGGAAAAGGCCAATCGCTGCAACTACGCCGATTAATACTCCGTAAACTAGTTTTTGATTTTTATCAAAAAAAGACTGGGCTTTTCCAAATTCTCCTGCAAGTCCTTCGGGACTCTCCAGAAACTCTAAGCCGCTGTTTTTCTTTGCCATTTATGTGCTGTTCAAATTCGGAACGCAAAAGTAAGCAA
>JASGGE010000186.1:0-5687 GCA_047605205.1 Siphonobacter sp. | reverse complement strand
ATTGATCCTATTTTTTCTACAAAAAAGTTCTATCTATCTTTAGTTAACACCCTCAAATAAACATGTATATACCCAGATTTAGTCTGCTACATTTTTGGTTGTTATGATTCTGTTGTAAAAACAAATAGCGAGGGGGTAATCTCCCTCGCTATTTGTTTTTACAACAGAATAAACCCTATTACAAATGGGGTTCCCAACCTTTTTCATACTCACGTTTCCATAATTTCATGGCATCCCTGTCTTTAATATGACCGTTAGAAGTGTCAACCGCAAATGGCTTATTAACACGGTATGAAATATTAGCAAGGTGGCAAAGTAATACGCTTTTGGCTCCTTCGTCAATTGGTGAATTTTGTTTGGCTTTTCCTCTGACAGCATCAAAGAAGTTTACCACGTGAAGTGTACTCATGTCTCCGCCGCCGCCCAAGGCTGTGCCGGCTTCAGAGCCCTGAGCTTTACTGTTTTTTATCAGTTTCCCTTCGCGGCTATAAAGCTTATATCCGTCCCGATCGACATATACCGTCCCTGTACTTCCGTAGATTACTGTTCCGCGAGAAGAGCCATAGGTTTCGTAGCCTGTGCGGCTTTTTCCATCCCACTTGATAATTTTATTTTCCGGAAAACGGAAGGTTGCTTCCATCGTATCGTATACCTCCCAACCATCATCAGGGAAATGCCGTTTAGCCGCTTCAGTTATGACATATTCAGGATAATCAACCTGTAAAGCCCAGCGAGCCACGTCTAATTCATGCGTTGCATTATTACCACTTTCGGCTGTTCCATACGTCCAGCCATACCAATGCCAGTTATAGTCCCAGGTATTGTCGGTATAAGCACGCCGCGGAGCCGGCCCCTGGAATAAATCCCAATCCAATCCTTCCGGAACCGGAGCCACCTTCTGATGCGGAACGGCTCCGCGGTTTGTTGAGTAAAAGGCAAGGGCTTTATAAGGCGTACCGATTACACCATTATGAATCTGGTGAATAATGTCAATAGACTCAGGAGCCGACCGCTGCTGATTTCCCATCTGGATTACCTTGTTATATTTTTTCTGAAAGGCTACCAGCATTTCACCCTCATAGGGGTTATGGCTACATGGTTTTTCAACGTACACGTGCTTTCCTGCCTGCACTGCCAGCCAGGTGCCTGGAGCATGCCAGTGATCGGGGGTAGCATTAATTAATACATCTACCTGTTTGTCAGCGATTACCTTCCGAATATCATTTTCAAGCTTGGGGGTATAGTCGATATACTTTGAAAATTTCTGAACGGCCGCCTCACGTTGTTTCTTCATAACGTCGCACAGATACACGAGCTCAACGTTACTATTCTTCTTGGAAATAGGCTCGTAATAGGCTTCCAGACGACGGCCCAGGCCCGCAATCGCTACGTTCAGGCGTTCATTTGAACCAATAATTTTGTTATAACTCTTCGCGGGCATTCCACTGGCAATACCTCCAAAGGTCACACCAGCTGCTCCGAGGGCAGCTTTTTTAATAAATTCTCTTCTGGACGATTCCATTAACTATCTATTGTTTTTGATTTCCAATTTTAGCGAGAGCCCTCACAAACACCCTTGAAATACCCTACTGATTCGGCAAGGCCAGCCAGTGGGTCTTTCATGTCTTTCTCATATTCCAGACTACAACAGCCCGCATATTTCACCTTACGAAGCATCGCTACAAAGGCCGGAATATCAATAACGCCCCGGCTTAATTCACAGGTAGTACCGTCTTTTGTTGCCGCTGTAACATTCTTTAGGTGAATATCAAAAATACGCTTTGAATATTCTGACAGATCCGTCACCGGATTATCGCCAAAACGCATATCGTGCCCCATATCAAAACATAGCCCCATGCGTCGGTCCATATTTTTCACCTGATTATAAACACTGGCAGCCGTCGGGTACAGTTTATCTTCCGGGCCGTGGTTATGAATTGCATAGCGAATGTCATACTCCTTCACTTTCTTTTCAACGTAGGTGAGCTGGTCAGGGTTAGGAATGCCAATCATTAACTTTACTCCCACCCGTTTGGCATATTCAAAGGCATTGTCTATTTCCTGGGTGGTTTTCATGTAGATCGGCCCCACCGCATATCCCGTCACATCAAACTGTTTTAATTTCTCGTGAAATGCCGCAATTTGCTCTGGAGTACTGGTATAGGGAAGGTGAAAATCCTTAATACAGAGATACCTTACGTTCAAACGCTTCATCATCTCCAAAGACTGATCAAGTTTAAAATTAACGAAGCTGAATCCGGCTATTCCTAGCTTAAAAAGATCGCCTTCTTTTGCTGCAAAAGCAGTATGCACGCCGGCGGGTAATAAGGTTAAGGCAAAAGTACTCCCTGCCTGGCAGAAAAAGGTCCTTCGGTTAGTCATATGGTATTTAGAGGTATTAATGGGTGGCAATTTACTGTTGATTCACACGAAACAAGCGTATTATTCTATTTTTCAGTGAAAGATTCCAGGCATAATCCCCCCATTAATACGAGGTGGTGGAATTGGTGTATGCTTTATGGGACCGTTCACGTGTCTGATTGTTTTTACGCATTCTATGTAGACTAATGCCAGTAGTCCTTTGGATGAAACGGTTTTTTCGGGTGTTTGGGCAAAGCCTCTGCTCATCAATATTAGCCCGATTAACAGAAGAAACGCATACCTTCATGGGAGAAATTTATTCAGAGATTAGACGGTTACTCTAGCAACCTACAATCTATCGTGCTATTTATGCACAACAGATACTTCAGCAGAAAGCCTGACGTACGTATTTCTCTGAAAAGTGCTCAATTTTTTGCGGGTAAAAGGTATTCTGCAAAGTCTTGTTTCAAATCATCCCTTGATGACCTCAAATCCATTCCTATGCAATCACGATCTTCAGGTTTCCTTTCCGCTTTATTCATTGGGGCCAGCCTTACTGTATCCGCTCAGAAACCGCTTTTGGTTGAGCTGGTTTCGAAAGATAAAAAGGTAGATGTTATCGTCGGTGGAAAACCATTCACCAGCTATTTCTATCCCGGTGAAGAAATACTAAAAAAGCCCGTTTTATATCCCGTTTATTCCCCCAAAGGCCACCTGGTAACTCGTGGCTGGCCCCTTGACCCACGCCCGGGCGAACGCATTGACCACCCTCATCACGTAGGAATCTGGTTTAATTATGAGGACGTAAATGGGTATGATTACTGGAATAACTCCAATACTCCGCCTAATCCAAAAGCAAAATATGGTACCATCCGCCATACAGGTATTAAAGCAAAAAAGGATGGCAAGCGAGCCGAATTGACCGTAACCGCCGACTGGATTGAGGATAATGGCAAGGGTAAAAAAGTGATCGCTGAACAAACAACTTACTTTTTCTATGGCACTGAAAATCAGCGAATTATCGACCGAATCACCACACTGAAGGCCCTCGAAGATGTGCACTTTAAAGACGTAAAAGACGGGATGTTTGCTATTCGTGTGGCCCGGCAATTAGAGCTTCCTTCCACAAAAGCTGAGGTCTATACCGATGCCAACGGGGTAGTAACGAACGTACCCAAACTGGATAATACCGGTGTGACGGGCAATTACCGCTCAAGCGAAGGGGTTGAAGGTGTTAAAGTATGGGCAACTCGTGGCCGGTGGATGAACCTTTCGGGTAAAATCGATGGGGAGGCCGTTTCTATTGCCCTGATTGATCACCCACGTAACGTGGGCTATCCGACTTACTGGCATGCCCGTGACTATGGCCTGTTTGCCTTAAATCCACTAGGGCAAGCCGTATTCTCCAATGGGAAGGAAACACTAAACTTAAAACTTAAAAAGGGAGAAGCAAAAGTATTTCGCTACCGGGTGGTCGTTTCGTCGGGGAAAGTCACTGATACCGAATTGAATAAACTGGCGGATGCCTTTGCCAAGTAATAAGCATTGGGGTTACCTATCAAAAAAGGCGATTCAGCTGAATCGCCTTTTTTGTTTCCTATCTTATCAAATCTTTATTTTGTCTGTTTATCATCCCCCTTTCGCTCATGACTGAGCAGCGTAAGCTCTTTTATTGGTTCAGTATCTCGCTGATTTTACAAGTACTGTTCGTATGGTGGTTTCCGTATGACCATATCCCTCCGCCAGATTATTTCACGTACAGTTATATGACAGACCAGCTCAGTAAAGGTTACTTAACCAGTAAGGGGGATCAGGTATTTACATTTTTCCCACCCGGTTATTCGGTTTTCCTATATCCTTTACACAAACTGGCAGATGCTTTCCACTGGAGCCGGTTCTGGACGATTGTTTCGGCAGGAATAGTAATTAACTCAGTTACCCTATTAGTTTTCAGAGCCATTGCTCAGGCTTTTTTCTATGATAAACGAGCCGAATGGGCCACCTTGCTTTGGCTCACCTATCCATTTCAGCTTTTCCTCATTCTAAGACCAAACAGCGAAGTACCCTTCCTGCTTTTTTTCCTTATTGGTATTCTTCTTGTTTTCAGGTACTTGCGTTCTCCGCATTTGCACCTTACCTGGGTAGCGGGTCTTGCTTTAGGCATTTCCTGCCTGATTCGCCCCATAACCTTATTCTTATGCGTAGCTCTGGCAGGGTATCTATTATTTTATGGGCAGAAGTGGTTTACCAAAGGAATACTAACGCAAGGTAAAAAATGGCAGGCCGCCGTTTTGTTACTATCTGGTTTTTTACTGGTGATTTTACCCTGGGAACTCTATGTTTATGAACATAACCATGAGTGGATTCCGGTTCAGGGTAAATCACTATTAGTAATCCGGGAAGGACTATTGTTTGGGCATAAAAGTTATTCAGGGAACCCCATTCGAGTAACACCCAGAGTCCATGAATTGATGGATCGGATTGCAAAGGCTCCGGCTTCACTTTCAGCCGTGGCAAACGAACTACTGCATTCCAGTCCAGAAACTTTAGGTGAGCTACTCACTTATAAAAGCTTACGAAGCTGGTATGGTTTATGGATGAGCCCACTGGAAAAAGCCACCAAACAAATCCAGTTTATATACCTGGCTCTATGCCTGATCGGGTTTATTCAGATGATTCGCAGCACCATGTACCCAGCCATATTGCTTTTGCCTGCCTGGCTAATTTTGTTCTTCTGGGGAACGACTATTCTCATCATTCCCTTGCTTCGCTATATAATTCCGGCAATGCCTTTTGTCATTCTATATAGCACTCAAACGTGTTCCTGGCTGCTGGATCGTTTTCTTTCAAGAGGTAAATTAAGCTAACCAATTACCTGACGGATTACATTTTTCAAGTTCAGTTCTACGATATCAACCATACTCTGACATTTCAGGTATTTAGTATCCTGATAATAGTCGGCCAGCCCGGTTTTCAATTCGTCAATATTCTCCTGACTCGATAAATAATCCCGGTTTGCTACATCACGCAGGTGAGCAATACGGTGGCGTTCGCTCTTAATACGATGCACGAGCATGGAACGCTCTTCCTGCTGGTATTGCCAGACTGTTTTATCTGTCAGGTGTTCCATCGCCAGTTTTACATAGGGCAGGTTTTCCTTAAAAAACTGAGGCATATATACTTTACGGTTTCCTTCGTAAAACTGCTGATCAAAATCAATACAGCGAATACGGAACTGGAAATCGTCAAAATCGGGTGTAATCTGAATCACGAAGTTGTAGGAACGCATATCCCCTAAAAGCATAATCATACAGCGTTCATTAAAC
>JASGGE010000185.1:0-5834 GCA_047605205.1 Siphonobacter sp. | reverse complement strand
ATAATAGCTGTAGGTTTCCTGCTCGCCGTGCGTTAGGTAATGTTCCTGAATCCAGCGGGCACCCAGTGGGTGAAGCCCAATGGAAAAGAAGAAACTAGCCAGTAAAAACACAAAGGCTTTCATCCCAAAGAAATAAATAATAGCCGCTGAAAAGACAATTTGTACGGCCCAGTTCAGAGCCACCCATTTATCAAACAGCACGATTTCTTTCAGCCGCGAAACCCGGCCCAACTGGAAAATCGGGTAAAACAGCAACCAGATAACTTTACCAATAAAATAGTTATTGATCAGTTTTGCTTCCCAGTAATTAGGCAAGTCGGCATCCAGTTCGTGTACCCCCTGAAAAGAATGGTGCTTGATATGATACCGTTCAAATGATATTGAGCTTGGAAAAATCTGAGGCATATTGGCAACGATACCCGCCAGACGATTAGCATTTGTACTTTTAAATAATAAGCGGTGAGCACACTCATGAATCATCACGAATAAGGCATGATCCGCAAAGGCTCCTATCAGGTAGGCCGTTCCGAAAATCAGCCACCAGGACTGATCTTTCAATAATCCAGCCAGAATAATCTGTAGTGAGACAATTCCGATAATCACCCACACAGTAAGCGGATTCTTACCAATAAGCCGGCGAATGTCTGGATGTTCCTTTAAAATTTTTCTCGTACGTATGCGATGGGGCTCGCTAGTGTCTTTGTGTACAAAATCGGTTCTTTTCGTCATGAGGACAAGTTAATACCTAAAAATTGAAAAACATTTTGAGTAGTCACCAAACAGCAAAATATCCTTTTCCGGCATGAAACAGAGGTAGTTACGCAACTTTGTAAAAACATTGACCAAGCCCCTATACCAGATTCCCGCAAGTATTCGCCAGAACGAAGGTTTCTGATACCTTATAGTATGTAAAGACTACGGACCGATGTTTATTACTTCAATAACCTAAAACCCTTCAGGTAATTAATTGCCGGTGTCATTATCCGTTTTTTTACTAAAGGTAACACTCTTTTACTTTTTACGTATAGCCTTTTTTATTCTCAATTCAACCATTTAATTCTTCTGTGGGACAATGGAAGCTTTGCGGAAGAGAAACACATAACCCGACAGAAATGCAAAGAATGGACGTTTCGATATTCAAAAACTAAAAACTAATCAAGTTTCAAATCAGCCACAACCGCCTTATGATCCGAGCCAGGCATATCCAGCGTATAAAAATTACTGGTTTTAAATCCTTTCGTTAAAATATGGTCAATTGGAATCATGAATGGACCATAACCATTCCGGTAGGTCGGAGCAATACCAAAGCCCTTACGGGCGGCGTCAAGCCCCGTTTCAGCCATAAACGACTGATATACCGGCGAAAAGACACTAATATTAAAGTCGCCCGCCAGAATGGTTGGTAAGGTTTCCTGCTTCGCTTCCTGAAAAGCACCTTTCAAGCGATTATTACGAATGGCATACCAGGAAGCAAACAAGGGTGTCCGAGGATGAACGGACACAATCGCAATTTCTTTCCCTTTTATACGAGTACGTACATGTAGCATACGATTTGCCCGTACCGCCTCATGAAAAACCGTCAGCGGCGTACGGCTACCAATCAACATATAGCAATGTGACTTTGCATACACAATGTATTCGTAAGGATACTGTTGATGCAGATTTTTACGAAATGCCTGGAAGAAAGATGGCGTAGCCTCAGCAACCAAAAGAATATCAGGGTTTTGTTGTTTAATAATTTTAATATCTTTCTGACAATCGGTATTCGTAAATAGTACATTGGTATGCATTACACGTAAATCTGCCCGTTGATTAATTACCTGGCTTTTAGGCATTATCCAGGGAATAACCTGCCAGGCATTAATCGCAATGGCAGCAGCGGTTAGGATACTTAACGGGCTCCGCATCACCAACGTTATGGGCAAAAGGATTATACCCGCAGCTAAACACTGAACGGCAAAATGGCTGAACAATTCGAATAGATAAAAATACTGACCAAGTCTTCCGATAAGGCTTACCAACAGCAAACCCCAAACACTTACTAACAAACCTAATTCAACAATACCGATACGCTTTTTAGTTTTCTGGGATATAGAAATCGTGGATGTTTTCACTCGTTAGTTACCGTTTGGCAGAATTATAAAACATATATATTAGCTGGGAATTAGAGGTTGTAACGTTTTCTCATCATTTTCAGGTGCTCCTGAAACAGAACATCAAAAAGAAGGAATATAATATTTTCAGGATCGGCCCTATAAATAATCGTCATTACGTAAAAATGCACAATTTTGTCGAACTTTCTGATTGAGGAACCTGCCTTTCATTACGTATATCCAGATGGCATTCCTCTTCAAAAAGTTACATTTCTATATTGACTCATTACACTTCTATACCGACTTGGAACTTCTTCTTCACACACACACCCTGCGATTGCGTCATCCGTTTACCATTACGCATGAAACGCGTTCGGAACAGCCTACCCTGATTGTTGAGCTTCGTGACGCAGGCTTTTCAGGCTACGGCGAAGCCACTGAAACCCGCTATTACGGAGTTTCTATTAAAGGCATGACCGCCCAGCTCGAAGCCGTTCGCTCCATGATTGAATCATACCGAGACGGCACACCAGAGGCTTTTTATGAGTTCATTGAACCCCACCTTCGGGACGAACATCCATTTGCTCTCTGTGCTTTAGACGTTGCCTATAATGACCTGTATGCCAAAAAACTAGGCAAACCTCTATATGAAGTATGGGGCCTTGATCCTTCTCATAACCCCATTACCGACTATACCATTGGCATTGATACCATTGAAAAAATGGTTGATAAGATGCAGGAAGTACCTTTCCCGCTTTACAAAATTAAACTGGGCACGAAAGAAGATATTCAGATCGTCAGAGAATTACGGAAACATACCGAAGCCATCTTTCGGGTTGATGCCAATACGGCCTGGGATGTTGAAGAAACCATTACCAATTCTTATGCTTTAAAAGAACTAGGCGTTGAATTCATCGAACAACCGATGAAAGCCACGAACTGGGAAGGTATGAAAAAGGTATATGAAGAATCGGCCTTACCACTGATTGCAGATGAAAGCTGTATTGTAGAGGCCGACGTAGCCCGGTGCTATGGGTTCTTTCATGGTATTAATATTAAGCTGATGAAATGTGGCGGCCTTACCCCCGCCCGCCGGATGATTGCCCATGCCCGCAAATTAGGCCTGAAAGTAATGGTTGGCTGCATGACCGAATCTAATATTGGGTGTTCAGCCATTGCCCATTTACTGCCTTTACTGGACTACGTAGATATGGATGGCATTCTTCTGGTGGACGATGACCTGTCTACTGGTGTGACCATCGAATATGGTACAGTGTACTACGCCAAGGAAAATGGTACGGGAGCCCGCTTATTACGATGATTCAGCATACCCCTGATACCTTTTACACAACTGAACTCCCGGGCCGCACCGTCGAAATCGATAACCGGGAGTTTCTCTGGTGTAGTGGTACATCTTATCTGGGAATGAGTAAAAATCCAGCGTTTGTCGAACGAATTATGGAAGGTCTTCAACGCGTAGGCACCAACTGGGGAAGCTCCCGTAATAACACCCTGCGTTTGAAGGTATACGATGAAGCCGAGAGTGCCATTGCCCAGTGGATGGGAGCCCCAGCCGCCCTGACCGTTTCTTCGGGTATGTTAGCCGGGCAAATTGTAATGAAATGGCTGGCCCAAACGGAAGCTACCTACTTTTATGCTCCGAACGCCCATCCGGCTATTCGGGGCAAAGCTTTCTTTCCAACATCAGAAACTTACGAGAAATGGTTTACCGCCTTACCCGAACGTATCGCCCAAACGTCAGCCAGACGCATTATCATCGTTACAGATTCCGTGGGTTCACCCCATACCTCGACGATTCCTTTTCGATGGATCCAGGAGTTACCCACCGACAAAGAAATAATCCTGGTCATAGACGATTCACACGGACTAGGCATTTTTGGTGATGGCAAAGGTATTTTTTCAACCCTCCGGCCACCCGATCAGGTTACCTTAATCGGGGTTGCTTCGCTTAATAAGGCTATGGGTATTCCGGCTGGTATTATTCTGGGGCCAAAGCATCTATTAGCCTCTATACGCCATTTTTCAATGTTTAGTGGAAGCAGTCCTTCCAGTCCGGCTTATTTATGGGCAATGGTTCATTCCTTCGATTTATATAAGTCAGCTCATCACAAACTATTGCAAAATGTGGAATCATTCACAAAGCAATTAGGAGCTGGCCTGGCTGCGTTTCACTGGGCCGAACGCTATCCAGCCTTTACAACGGCACAACCGGGATTGCACGAATTTTTAATTGAACAAAACATTTTAACGGCCTGTTTCCCCTACCCTGGCCCCCATGATCCCGCCATTACCCGTCTGGTCATTAGCAGCTTACATACGGAGTCCGACCTACGACAAATCGCGTCGGCCTGTTTAGCACATTAAGAGGTAAATCGTATTTTCGTATAAAGCAAAACCCGCTTGAACCCTTCCAAATGAAATACCTGCTTACGTTAGGATTGCTCCTGACCATTCATTCAGCATTTACCCAGAATAACCCTATGAATGAGGTAATTACCAGCATACAGAAAAAATATGCTCCGGATAAACGTACGGCCATTTTCGAGGTGGCGTTAAGCCCGGATGGGCACTTAACTGGCAAAACCAATCTTCCCGAAGCTCATCAGGAATTACTGGATCATTTGAACGGACAGACAATTACAGATGAAATCAGAAACCTGCCCGACGCTTCGCTAGGCGAAAAAACACAGGCGATTGTTAGCGTATCTGTTTGCAATATACGTACGGCTCCAAAACACTCCGCTGAACTGGCCACTCAGGCTCTTTTAGGAACACCATTAACCGTGTATGAGCTGGATAACGGCTGGTACCGTGTGCAAACACCTGACCAATACATTGCCTGGGTAGACCAGGGAGCCATTCACCTGGTAACACCAGCAAAAGCTGAAAACTGGCAAAAGGTTCGTAAACTGATCTATTTATCGCCCTATGGTTTCTCCTACAGTGAACCCAATACAGAAAGCCAAACCGTTTCTGATCTTGTAGCGGGGAATCTGGTCGAATATAAAGGAGAGCGAAAAGATTTCTACGAAGTAGCCTATCCCGACGGACGCAAGGCTTTTATTCGCAAAAGGGATACCCGTTTCTATAATGAATGGCTAGCCTCCCTTAAAATTAGCGAAAATTCACTGGTCAGCACCTCAAAACGCCTCATGGGATTGCCCTACCTTTGGGGCGGCACCTCATTTAAAGGCGTAGATTGCAGCGGCTTTACGAAAACGGTTTATTTTCTGAATGGCGTAGTATTACCACGTGATGCCTCTCAACAGGTACATTCAGGTGAGTTAGTAGACGAAACCAAACAATGGCAAAACTTGCATCCAGGTGACCTGCTTTTCTTTGGCAAGAAAAACGACGACGGTTCCGAAAAGGTCGTACACGTAGCAATGTGGATTGGGAACAATCAGTTTATCCATTCTTCCAACTACGTGCAAATCGGTAGTGTTGACCCCAAGGCAGAGAATTACGATGACTATAATGTAAACCGATATTTACGTAGCAAACGTGTTTTAAATAACTATCAAAATACCCTGAGACTCAGTCCACAGTAAAATAATTTCAAAAAAAGGCAGTTATATTCCTTGACAAACATACAGGGAAACACTACTTTTGCATTCCCAATCGGGCAGTTAAGAAATTACAAAACCCTGAAAGGAACCCGGTTGCGTAGCTCAATTGGATAGAGCATCTGACTACGGATCAGAAGGTTTGGGGTTCGAA
>JASGGE010000184.1:0-5922 GCA_047605205.1 Siphonobacter sp. | reverse complement strand
GAGGCTAAGGCGGCACCGGTGCCGCACCACCCGTTTTTGCTGACCACGTTTCACTACCCTTTGTTTTTGCCTTTACTAAAGTTTATCAGATTTTTAAAGAGGCTGGGTTAACCAATCGGGTTGTATTTATTGGTTCAG
This sequence comes from Siphonobacter sp., assembly GCA_047605205.1. Lineage (GTDB taxonomy): Bacteria > Bacteroidota > Bacteroidia > Cytophagales > Spirosomataceae > Siphonobacter. The sequence goes on along the minus strand of JASGGE010000184.1, from coordinate 5,784 downwards.
GAAAACTAGGAATGCCCGACACCGCTCTCATGGCCTTTGCCCTGGGCTGTGATATGGTAAATGTGGGACGGGAAGCCATGATGTCAATCGGTTGCGTACAGACTCAGCTCTGCCATACCAATCGTTGTCCGACGGGAGTGGCAACTCAAAACAAGTGGTTGCAAAGTGGTTTGGACCCTGCCCTGAAGAGTGTTCGTTTTTATAATTACATCAAAACGCTTTCAAAAGAAATTCTGGATATTACCCATGCCTGTGGATATGAGCACCCCTGCCAGGTAACAATGGAAGATGTCGAGATTTCAGCTGGTGATAATAACAAAACACAATCTTTGGCCGCCGTTTATGGCTATCAGAAAGCCCCGGTACTCTTTACCGGGATGAATGATCTATTTAAATGTTTATATCTAAGCAGAAAAGTAGACTAAAATTCTTAATTTTAATATTCTTTTAGGTATTGGGCAAAAAAAGCCTTTAAATTAACGTTTGTCGATGCAGTTATTACTTGAAAAGATTTACTTTGCTGGTAATATTAACCGCCAACAATTCTTTTAATTATGCTTAATGAATCAATGGTACTACCACTTGTGTCATACATACGTCGGTACGTAGAACTATCTGAACAGGATTTAGAAGCGATTCGTAACGCCTATGAAGTTCAAACACTCAAGAAAGGTGATTTCTTCATTCACCAGGGAGACCATATTAATGAAGTTGCTTTTGTTAGCGAAGGGGTACTCCGGGTATTTCGTAACAGCAAAGGTAAAGAGGTGACCTTATTTCTTCGGGATGAGAATTCATTCGTAACCAGCGTTACAGGCTATTCGGGGCACCGCTTAAGTCCTTATTCTGTACAAACCTTAGAAGATTCTGTATTGTTGGTAATGTCTAGCGAAAAACGCCAGGAACTATTCGACCGATCCATTGCCTATCAGCGTTTTTCTTTGATGATGTTAGAGCGTACGGTTCAGGATATGGAAATACGTATTGACTCTCAAATTGCAGATAATGCAGCTCGTCGGTATTTACGTCTTCTAGAAGATCATCCTTCTTTAATTCAGCGTGTCCCTCAATACCACCTGGCTTCCTATTTGGGGGTTACGCCTGAGTCACTGAGCCGTTTGCGTAAGTATCTTTAGAAATTGAACGCTTTTTTTTGAGAGTTAACAAGTTTTCACGGAATTTAGGGATATGAAGCTCCTCCCAGCAGACTATTCCCTGAATTCCCTGTCAACTGAAATCCTGGCCGGTGTTACCAGTTTTCTGGCTACTGCCTACATTGTGGTTGTTAACCCTTCTATTCTGGCACAGGCCGGTATGCCTTTTTCGGGCGTGCTGACAGCTACCGTGTTAGTCTGTTTCTTTAGTAGCCTGATGATGGGCGTATATGCCCGCAATCCGTATGTAGTGGCACCTGGTATGGGCCTTAATGCTTTTTTTACTTTCACGGTGGTAAAGGGCATGCAGATTCCATATACAGTAGCCTTAGGGGCTGTTTTCTGGTCGGGGGTATTTTTCTTACTTATTTCTGTTTTCAACGTTCGGGTACTGATCGTACAGGCTATCCCGAAATCGTTACGGTATGGTGTGGCCGCCGGGATTGGTTTATTTATTACGCTGATTGGGCTAAGTAATGCCTATTTTATTGTAAGCAATCCGGCTACATTACTAAGTGTTGGGCCACTTACGCCCGGAGTGCTTATTTTTCTTGCGGGCTTAGCTCTTACGGCCTTTCTCATTCAAAAAAAAGTAACCGGGGCAGTTTTGTGGGGAATCGTAATTACCTCGTTGATTGCCTCTACACAGGGGCGACTGTGGGGAGAAGAAACTCTTATTGAATGGAAGGGCTTTTTTGCCGCCCCTGACTTTAGTCTGTTATTTGCTCTGGATCTGAAAAATTCGTTAAGCTGGTCGATGGCACCCATTATTTTTGCCTTTGTCTTCACGGATCTGTTTGATAGTGTGAGCACTTTTGTTGGGTTAGCAGAGGCTTCGGGTCGACTGGATGCCCATGGTGAGCCACTCCAGCTAAAAGAATCATTATTAACAGATGCCGTTTCTACTACCATTGCAGGCTTGGTAGGAAGTAGCCCCGGTACAGCCTATGTCGAATCGGCGGTTGGGATTGAAGCCGGTGGAAAAACGGGTCTGACTGCCATAACCGCTGCTTTGTGTTTCTTACCCTGTTTATTCCTTTCGCCCATTCTAAGTATTATCCCAAGCGTTGCCACCGCTCCAGCCTTGGTATTGGTTGGCGTATTTATGATTCCTACTGTATTAAAAATTAACTGGGATACCTGGCATGAGGCGGTTCCGGCTTATCTGGCTATGGTGTTAATACCATTTACGTATAGTATTACACAAGGTATCATCTGGGGGTTTTTGAGTTATGCTTTCTTGAAAATAGCCGCCGGTAAAGTCCGGGATATTTCTCTATCGCTGTGGTTAATTATAGGTTTATCTATACTGGCTTTGATACTTGAATAGCATGGAATGATTCTTGATGAAGAGGTACGAACTTTTACCAAGCCTGTAAAGCGATCAGGTTGACGAATGCCTCTGTAATCTGGTTCAGCGATCTGACTTCTCAAAGTATCAGCTTGATTTTGCCGGATTACTGGTTCAACTATTTAATTGTGATGATGCATTGATTATGAAATATTTGTACTGGATTGTGATTTACATGGGCCTGACAAATGCCGGAATGGCTCAACTCAAGCTAACAAATGAGGGAGAAAAAACATCGGTCTTCCCACTTAAAGCAAAGAATCAGACCGCGATTATCGGGGCTTTTCAGGATGAAATTGAATTACTGAAGGCAAAGATGCTTAACCGCCACGAGCGGCATATTCAGGGGTTGACTTTCTATATCGGGAAGCTCAAAGGTAGGCAGGTGGTATTAGTACGTAGTGGAATTGGTAAAGTAAATGCCGCTTTTACAACTACTTTATTGTTAGAGCATTTTAGGCCTCGTGAGGTATTATTCACTGGGATAGCCGGAAGCGTTAATCCCGATGTTCAGCCAGGTGATATTGTACTGGCTACTGAAGTGGCTCATCACGATTACGGACGCGTACAGGACTCGGGTATGATGGTAGGCCCTACGCGGGATCCTTACCAGTTTAACGAGAATCCGACCTACTTTCATGCTGATTCGTCATTATTCTTGCTCGCAAGTTTTTTGATTAAAGGAGTAAAACTCGAAAAGATAGGGGATTACCAGCCTCTTGTCCGGACTGGAATTGTAGCAACCGGAGATGTGTTAATGTCGTCAACTACAGGCTCTGAAAACCTGCATCGAACCATGAAAGCCGATGCCGTAGAAATGGAAGGAGCCGCCGTAGGGCAGCTTTGTTATCAGCAAAAAGTGCCTTTCCTGATTATTCGCAGCATATCAGATCGGGCCAATCATTCAGCACAATTAGATATGAACGCCTACGGTGCTATTGCCGCTCGTAATTCTGCTGCGTTGGTTCTTGCCTTCTTAGAACGTTTGAAATGACAGGAGTTTCGTAGTTTTGCTCGTACAAACCCAGCTTAAGTCGCTCTAAACTGGTATAAACAAAACTTAAGCAGTGTAGAGAGAATTGAAAATCAAAACACAATGTGTTGATTTTCAGTAAGTTATTTTAGTTAAACTGCTTAATTACAGTCGAATGATTCATTACCAATCTCTAAAAACGTTTGTTCGCGAGATTTTCCTAGCGATGGGTTGCCCAGAGGCCGCTGCTGAATTGGCCGCTGATGTCCTGATTTCTGCTGACTTACGCGGCATTGATTCACATGGCGTAGCCCGCTTATCGGGTTACGTTCGCCTGATGGATTTAGGGAGATTGAATCCGAATCCCACTATTCAGATTGTGCATGAAACTCCATCTACTGCAGTGATTGATGGTGACGCCGGACTAGGCCTGGTAGTGGCTCCGAAGGCTATGGAAATTGCCATTCAGAAAGCCGAACAGGTAGGTACTGGTTGGGTGGCTGTTCGGAATTCCAACCATTTTGGTATTGCGGGTTACCATGCGTCTCTGGCCTTACCGCACGATATGATTGGCTGGGCCATGACACACGCCGGACCACTCGTTACGCCAACTTTTTCCAAAGAACGTTTATTAGGTACAAACCCCATTTGCGTGGTAATGCCCGCGAAAGAAGAACCCCCTTTTGTGCTGGACATGGCCACCACAACGGCGGCTTATGGCAAACTAGAGATTTTGCAACGTAAAAACCTGGACACACCAACAGGCTGGGTACAGGATGCCGAAGGTAAACCCAGTACCGATTCAAACGCTGTTCGAAAAGGTGGGGCTTTGTTGCCACTCGGCGGTGACCGCGAGCACGGTAGCCACAAAGGTTATGGCCTTGGTGCCATGGTGGATTTATTTTCAGGGGTATTATCAGGTGCTAATTACGGGCCCTGGGTGCCGCCGTTTGCAACCGCCGGATTTATGTCTGCTGATGAAGGTGTAGGGAAAGGAACGGGTCATTTTCTCGGTGCGATGCGGGTGGATGCCTTTCGACCCGCCAATGAATTTAAACAGCATCTGGATCAATGGATTAGAAGATTCCGGGCAGCAGAAGCCCTGGATAATGAAAAAGTAATTATTCCGGGTGACCCCGAACGTGAAATGGAAAGCCAGCGTAAAGTACTTGGCATTCCTTTGTTACAGCCGGTTATGGAAGATTTACAGAAATTAGGAAATCGGTTTAATATCGCTTTCCCAACTGAAATGGAGTAGCCCGTTGGGAGTTAACGTAAGCGAACTCAAAAGACAAGTTTAAACTCATCACGAATACATGGTTCGTAATAAATTTTTAAAGTATGCTATCATCGTCGCGTCGATTATAGCTCCTGTCGTTACCTTTTATGTTTGGCAAATTCTGTATACTCCTAACCTAAATGTTAAGAGTCAGAAAGATTTCTATTTACTGATTCCTACTAAATCAGCAACTTACGAAACGGTTTTAGACAGTCTTCATAAGCACGATATGATGAATAGCGAAATGTATTTTCGCTTTCTGGCGAAGCTTTTGAAATATCCGGAACACGTGAAGCCCGGTCGGTATCGGATTCGATCTAATTCTGGTAATTATGAAATTATTAAGATGCTACGTTCGGGGGATCAAACACCTGTTCGGCTCACCTTTAATAACATCCGCCTGAAGAAAGACCTGGTTGAAAAGATTGGAGGTCGCTTTGAATTCGACTCGCTTCGGTTTGCCAATCTGCTTAATAGTGACTCGGTTTGTACGTTTTATGGATTTACGCCAGAGACAATCATTGCCATGTTCCGCCCGAATACGTATGAGGTCTATTGGAATACTACACCTCAGAAATTCATGGGCCGAATGAAAAGTGAATACGATAAATTCTGGACTGATGAGCGAAAAAGTCAGGCAAAGGCGTTGGGTTTAACACCCGTAGAAGTAATTACATTGGCGAGTATCGTAGAAGCCGAAACAAAAAAAAATGACGAAAAACCTCGTGTAGCAGGCGTATACCTGAACCACCTGGCGGCAGATGAGCCCTTACGAGCTGACCCAACGGTTATTTACGCCATTGGTGATTTTGGAATTAAGCGTCTGTTAAACAGTCAGTTATTGTTTAAATCACCTTATAATACCTACATCAATCATGGCTTACCTCCAGGCCCGATTAATATTCCAGAAGATTCTTCGGTTAAAGCCGTTCTAAACGCAGAGCATCACAAATACATGTATTTTTGTGCAAGCCCGGCATTAAATGGGTATCATTTATTTGCTGAAACATACGCAGAACATCTAAAC
>JASGGE010000183.1:0-6105 GCA_047605205.1 Siphonobacter sp. | reverse complement strand
ATTCTTCTGATGTAACGAAATCGGGTATTATCAAAGATCGGCAGCGGTACCATTGCAAGGCGTGTCAATACCATTTTACCGTTGATAAACTCGGAAAAGGCATCAGCACCTACTACGTTATCAAGGCTTTACAGCTGTATATTGAGGGAGTAAGCTACCGTGAAATTGAGCGATTATTAGGAGTTAGCCACGTATCAGTAATGAACTGGGTAAAAAAATATCAGATTAAAATTCCTAAAAACACCGAATATCACCCAACCTATAAGATACTGAATCACAAAGAATTAGCCGAATATTTTACAAATCGGGAAAATTTGCGAAGCTCAGGTCTGATTGTAACTGAACTCGGTGACAAGTTTATGCTCATCAAATGGGAGCGTTTTAAAGATTAATTCCCTCATTACATTTCCGCCGCTGGGCTATCTTTTCTTAGCAAAACGATACCGAATACTTGAACAGTATACATACTTTCTTCAGTTTCGCTGCCAGTAGTCCTATTATTTCAGTTTTTAGTACTATTAAGTGGTTTACTCAACCGCATCCCTTTCCTCTAAACCTATTTTATTTTCATTCATGTCGTCACCTCTAACGACCCGGAAACTCTTCGGTGTCATCTCCGCCTCGTCGGTTGGGACACTCATTGAATGGTATGATTTTTACCTCTTTGGGAGTTTATCGGCCATTATTTCAACACAATTTTTCCCGAAAGATAACCCCACCGCAGCATTATTATCTGCCTTGGCGGTATTTGCAGCAGGCTTTATTGTGCGTCCTTTTGGGGCTCTGGTTTTCGGACGATTAGGAGATGTTGTTGGCCGAAAATATACCTTCATGGTTACGCTGGTGCTCATGGGTGGCTCAACGTTTCTGATTGGCTTAATACCTGGTTATGAGCGTTTGGGGGTGGTTTCTCCTCTTTTAGTGTTAATCCTTCGACTTGTTCAGGGCCTTGCTCTCGGAGGTGAATATGGTGGGGCGGCTACCTACGTAGCCGAATACGCTCCCGAAGGCCGCCGGGGTTATTTTACCAGTTGGATTCAAACAACGGCCACTTTAGGCTTATTTGTATCCTTAGCTGTTATTGTCGCTACACGTAAGCTTGTTGGTGTACAAACTTTTGAAGAATGGGGTTGGCGAATACCCTTCCTGGCTTCCATCCTGCTTGTTGGCGTTTCTATTTTTATTCGGGTAAAAATGGAAGAATCGCCCCTGTTCTCAAAACTGAAGGCCGAAGGCAAGGTTTCCAGGAATCCACTGGCTGAGTCATTCGGAAAAAAAGAAAACCTGAAAATGGTATTATTAGCCCTATTGGGAGCCACGGCCGGGCAGGGGGTTATCTGGTATACCGGGCAATTTTATGCCTTATCTTTTATTCAAAAAGTTTGTAATATCGACTTTGAACAATCCAGTGAATTAGTAGCGGTTGCTTTAGCCTTGGGCACGGGAGGTTTTATCTTTTTTGGCTGGCTATCCGATCGCATTGGCCGGAAGAGCATTATGCTGGCGGGTATGTTACTGGGTGTATTTACCTACCGCCCTATTTACCAAGCCATATACGAACATACCAGTTTACAAGGGAGGATTATCAATCACTCAACACAACACGAAAATGGCTCAGGTAGCAGCAAAATCACTACTAACGATTTAATCTATACGGATGGAACACAAGTGCGGGAAATACAAAAAGGATCTCAACTAAAAAGGTCTATCCTACTCAACTCAGGTGACTACTGGACACTGGTTATGCTGGTATTGGTTCAGGTTATTTACGTGACCATGGTATACGGCCCAATTGCAGCATTTCTGGTTGAACTGTTCCCTACCCATATCCGATATACGTCAATGTCATTGCCTTATCATATTGGGAATGGTGTATTTGGAGGCCTTACGCCTTTTCTGGCAGTAGCATTAGTTGAAAAAGCTAGCCTTGCCGGTACCAGCCAACCTTATCTGGCTGGCTTATGGTACCCTATTCTGGTTGCGGGTGTGTGTTTTGTTATTGGAGCCTTGTATTTATCACCCGTTCGAAAAATGGCTTCCGACTCCACCTCTTTCATTGTTTAATTTGTCTCTTGCTGTTTTCTAAAAAGACTTGGCACAAAACGTGTTCAGACCAGCGAACAGCCATAAACAGAACTATGAAAACTTATTTTAAATGAACACTCTCAAAAAATTCTTAGGGATTGTCTGGATTTTGTTAGGGCTCTATATCGGTTATGATCGCCTCCTGGATAGCCTCACCAAAATTGCCAGCCCCCAGTTGGATGATCAGATTTATGGCTGGGTAGTTCTGCTGATTCTTACCCCATTAATTGTGGGTGGCTTAGTCCTGTTTGGCTATTATTCCTGGAAAGGCGAATATAACTCCTAGTTCTTCGGGCAAACGTACTGCACAATCAACCATTGATAGCTCGTATCTTCGTAGCTTAACCAGTGGTTAATTGCTATGAATGAACGAGTTCGGGGACAATCTTTATTGATTATCAGTAGCATTTGTGCATTGGTACTCAATTATCCTCTCATTTCTCTTTTTAATCGTCCGGTACTCTGGCTGGGAATCCCGGCTTTATACTGGTATTTATTTGGAGTATGGGCAGCATTGGTAGCCCTTATGTGTTGGTATTGGACTCGTCGAAATCATGAATAGTGGCTGGGTAGTTATTATTTCCGTTGCCTATCTGGGTCTGCTCTTTGGCATTGCCTATTGGGCCGAACGAAGCCAGATAGCCCGCCGGCTGGTTGCAAATCCGCTGGTATATTCCCTATCACTAGGTATTTACTGTACAGCCTGGGCCTATTATGGTTCCGTTGGTCGGGCCATTACCAACGGTATTGAATTTTTGGCTACCTATCTCGGCCCTACTATTACGGCCCCCCTCTGGTGGGTTATTCTTCGGAAAATCATCCGTATTTGTAAAGTACAGCGTATTGCCACCTTATCCGATTTCGTGGCTTCTCGTTACGGTAAGTCAGCAAGTTTGGGGGCTTTGGTGGCTCTTTTCTGTCTCATCGGGACGGTCCCTTACATCTCCCTTCAGCTCAAAGCCATTTCTACCAGCTTTGCAGTATTAGCTCAACTTCCCAGGCAGGAAGACCTCACGGGTAACCTGACACTCTACCTGGCCGTAGGTCTGGGCTTATTCGTCATTTTATTTGGTACCCGAAAAATCGAAGCCACTGAGCAACACGAAGGCATGGTAACGGCCATCGCTGCCGAATCTCTGGTTAAGTTATTAGCCTTTCTACTGGTTGGTGGTTACGTAACCTTTGGAGTATTCCATGGTTTTGGTGACGTTTTTTCTCAAGCGGCTAAACGCCCGGAATTAAGCAAATTATTTGTAATTGATCCGAATGGGGGCTATGCCACCTGGTTCTGGCATTTGCTGTTATCCATGCTTAATATACTGTTGTTACCACGTCAGTTTCAGGTAGCAGTAGTAGAAAATACGGATGAACGCCACTTAAATAAAGCCATCTGGACGTTTCCGCTGTATATGCTGGTGATTAACCTATTCGTACTACCTATCACGTTAGGGGGGGCTATTCTTTTTCAGCACCAGCACATAAACGCCGATAATTTTGTACTGGAAATTCCACTTTTTTTCGATAAGGAATGGCTGGCTCTGATTACCTATCTGGGAGGATTTTCAGCCGCAACAAGTATGGTAATTGTCGAAACCATTGCCTTAAGCACCATGCTTAGCAATAGTGTTCTGATGCCGATGGTACTTACCAGCCCTTCCCTACGCAAACGCGTTGAGCGTAACCTGGGTCACTTCCTAACTCGCTCACGCCGGGTTAGTATCTTACTCTTATTAGTCGCGGCTTACCTTTATTATTCAAAACTGGCAGGCCGGTATCCGCTGGTATCCATTGGGCAGGTTTCGTTTACCGCCGTTGCCCAGTTAGCACCAGCAGTGCTGGGAGGCATTTTCTGGAAACAGGGTAACCGTTTCGGAGCTGCCATCGGCCTTATCTGTGGGTTTGGTGTGTGGTTTTATACACTAGTATTACCCATGCTGGTAGAAGCAGGCTTCTTCCCTATCTCTATTGAAGTTGAAGGCCCCTGGGGCTTATCGCTTCTACGGCCTTCTTCCTTATTTGGCTTACAGGGATTTGACCGCATTTCACATGCCTTATTCTGGAGCTTACTGGTGAACGTCCTTTCCTATGTGCTGCTCTCCATTCGTTTGCCTCAAACCTCAATGGAACATAATCAGGCTGTTTTATTTGTAGATATTTTCAAATATTCCGAAGTTATTGAAAGTTCTACAATCTGGCGAGGCACCGCTTATATCCTGGATTTACAAACCTTATTAAAACAGTTTTTTGACGAAGAACGCATTAACCAATTGTTTGAGCGTTTTGCCGATGAAAATCAAATTGACATAAAATGGCAACGAGCTTCCCCCCAATTGGTCAATTATGCCGAAAACCTTTTGGCTGGCGTAGTAGGCTCGGCCTCGGCCCGCCTGATGGTTGCTTCGGTTACTCAGGAAGAGAAAATTTCAGTCGAAGAGGTTGTTGATATACTAAAAGAATCACAGCAGCTGATTGCCGTTAACGAACAACTCCGCCAGCAGCGGGCCGATCTGGAACGGGCCACTGAACAGCTCCGGCGGGCAAATGAGCAAATGCTCCGAAATGACCGGCTGAAAGATGATTTTCTCTGGACGGTTACTCACGAATTACGTACACCCATTACTTCCATCAAAGCTCTTAGTGAAATTTTGTACGATAATCCGGATCTGGATACCGAACAGCGAGAACAATTCCTAAGCACTATTACCCGCGAATCAGATCGTCTTACGAGGCTTATCAACCAGATATTGGATCTGGAAAAGTACGAATCCGGGAAGCAGTCTCTTGCCAGGGAAAATATTCGCATAGATCAGGTTACCCAGGAAGCCCTCGAGGCGGTACATCAGCTAGCCCTTGACAAACGAATACTCATTACCTTAACCCTGCCGGAACATTTGCCGGTTGTTCAGGCCGACCGGGATAAACTAATGCAGGTATTTATCAATCTACTCTCCAATGGCATTAAGTATACAGAAAAAGACAAAGGGCTTATTCAGGTTTCAGTCCAGGTAGAAGATGAGTTACTCAGAATCAAAGTGGCAGATAATGGTACTGGTGTCGGTGTGGATTATCAAAAACTTATTTTTGATAAATTTTATCAGGCCGAAAACCAGACCATCCGTAAACCAAAAGGCAGCGGACTAGGTTTAGCGATTACAAAAAAAATCATAGAATTGCATCAGGGAACCATTTGGGTAGAAAGCCAGCCTGGTCAGGGAGCCACTTTTATTATCTTGTTACCCATTCAGGAACCTTCGCGTGTGAGCACCCTACCCGAAAAAATCGCTCATTCCTGAATACATGAAACCAACCGTGAAAATATTGATTGTTGATGATGAACCAGGCATTGTGATGTCCCTCGAATTTCTGATGAAGAAAGAGGGTTATCAGGTCTATATTGCCCGTGACGGAGCCGAAGCCCTGGAGATCATCCGAAAAGAAGAACCAAATCTGGTATTACTGGACATTATGATGCCTAGCGTGGACGGTTATGAGGTATGTCGACAGGTAAAAGAATCCAGCGATCTACGCAAAACTAAGGTTGTTTTTCTAAGTGCCAAGAGTAAAGATACAGACATTGAAAAGGGTCTTTCTCTGGGAGCAGACTTATACTTAACCAAGCCTTTCTCTACTCGCAATCTAATGGCAAAAGTGCAGGAACTAACCGCATAATGATTAGGTCTTGATACCGTTTCCTTACGTATTCTCTGCCTATAGTCCCCCAACATTTACTGCCCAAAACTTCCGGCCTTATGGGCCGGAAGTTTTGTTTTAGTGCTTCCACAAATACATTTCAAGAAGATTTAATGGTATTTTAAGAGGATTATATACAATTTTTTCCATATGATACGTTTCAATACTCAAGTATACTTACTTAGCAATAAAAACAATAAATGTCGTGTCGGCTCCGGTTAATGCTTGTACTTTAGCCGCATCAAATCAGTATATTTCAAGTTCCTCTAATAACACGAGCAATGAGTACGATTCCTTTTCAAATTCAGAGTTTCGAAGAATATCAGCAGG
>JASGGE010000182.1:0-6244 GCA_047605205.1 Siphonobacter sp. | reverse complement strand
AATTGTTGACTTTGCGGGTATTGAAAAGTTTTTGGATACACCCGTAAAGCGATAGTCATCGGGGATGTACGTACGACTTGGTTTTGCCATTGCTGCTCATCTCGAACCCGAAATCATGATTATTGATGAGGTTCTGGCCGTAGGTGATGCCGAATTCCAGCGGAAATGCCTCGGTAAAATGAAAGACGTATCGGACAGTGGCCGGACCATTATTTTTGTTAGCCATAACACTACTGCCGTTCAAAGTCTTTGTAACAAAGCCGTTTTCATGAACCGTGGTCAGTTGGTTGAAATGGGCGAGACAGGGCACGTACTTACCAATTACATTGCTAAAATCAGCAAGACCAGCCTTCGGCGGGTTTGGGATAACCCAGCCACCGCTCCCGGGAATGATCAGGTCCGTATCCACAAAATGGAAATCACTCCTGAATTCTTACCCAATCAAACCCAAATTGATGTTCGTACCCCATTGAGAGTGCGTTTTGAGTTTTGGAATTATCTTGACAGAGCCAATCTCAATTTAAGTATGCACTTTAATTCAATGACCGGTGAAACCATTTTTAATATACCCTCACCCCAGATTCAAGCTAACAAAGGGTTAATTACGGGTGAAATTTTATTACCCGGCAATTTTCTTAATGATGGTACTTATACCATTACCATGATGATTGTGAAAGACTCGGCAAATGTCTTATTTCACCTCCAGGATTCGGTAATTTTTGAAATAGAAGATCACCGTGATCAACTGGAATGGTATGGCAAATGGCCAGGCTCTGTTCGCCCTCATTTCCCTTTTGTTATTGAACAGGCAGAGGAGGTAAATGCATGAAAAAAATTTTTGTAACTAAGTCGTACCTTCCACCCCAAGAAGAATACACTTCTTATTTAAATGGCATCTGGGATCGTCATCAATTAACGAACCAGGGGCCCTTAAGTGTAGAACTTGAAGAACAGTTAAAGTCATATCTGGGTCTTGAACATTTATCGTATGCTTCAAATGGTACAGTAGTCCTGCAATTAGCTTTACAAGCTTTAAATATTACCGGAGAGGTTATTACAACACCTTTTTCATACTGTGCTACGTCACACGTGGTAGTATGGCAACATGCCACACCCGTATTTGCCGATATTCGATATGATGATCTTTCAATTGATCCTGATTGTATAGAAGCACTTATCACACCTAATACACAGGCTATTCTCGCTACCCATGTCTATGGTATTCCCTGCCAGGTAGAACGTATTGAGACGATAGCCAAAAAACATGGTTTGTATGTAATCTACGATGCAGCCCATGCATTCGGGGTGCGGTACAAAGGGAAGTCCTTACTAAGCTATGGAGATTTTGCAACCTGTAGCTTTCATGCAACAAAGGTTTTTCATACCGTTGAGGGTGGGCTAATTACTAGCCCTAATGCTGACCTGGCTGCTAAAGTACGTTTATACCGTAGTTTTGGGCACGTTCACGATGACTACTTTGATATTGGAATTAACGCCAAAAATTCAGAGTTTCATTCCGCAATGGGCTTGTGTATACTACCGCATCTTAGTGAGATTATCAACGGCCGACGCCGGGTAACCCAGCGTTATGATTCGTTAATAAACTGGTCAGAAAAAATTCGTAAGCCTATTATTGATGAAGCCGTGGAACGGAATTATGCCTATTATCCGATCTTCTTTAATACGCAAACCACCCTTCTAAACGTTCGGGAAGCGTTGATGGCTCAGGAAATTTATCCGAGACGATATTTTTATCCTTCGCTCAACACACTTCCATTTTTACATGCCAATCAGGCATGCCCGGTTTCTGAAGCAATGGCTTTAACGGCCTTATGCTTACCTCTTTATCCTGACCTGGAAGATGACAATATCGTTCGGATCAGCACTATTATAAACGAAAATTTATAGTTTATGTGGGATTGGATTTACCGGCTCTTATTCCTCATCTTTGTCGGGTTTTGCTTTCGTGTGGCGATAAGCATCTCCCGAAAATCAGTCACTGATGTATTCATCAATACCTTTACGGTCTTTACCGGTAGTGTTATTCTTACTGGTTTTGTGCTTTCCCGGTTATACCTGACTGCCAATACCACTGCTTGGGCCATATCTGTATTTATTCCTGGCTTTGTCCTTTACTTAATCGGCAGTCGATTCTGGAAAGATGAACAATCAGATTTTTCATTTATTAGTCTGATTGGTAACCGATTACAGGCCTCCTGGAGTTGGTTCACGGCCCTGTCTGTCTGGCTAAAAATAGTCTTCGGAGTAATGACTCTTTCCGTTATACTGGTCAGTGTAACGAATTTAATCCTGCTACTTTTTACCGTTCCAAATGAGTGGGATAGCATGACAGGCCATCTGGTTCGGGTTATGTACTTCATTGAACGCGGCACTATGGCTCCTTTTTATGGAACCAACTGGAACATAGATACGTATCCGCGTAGTGTTTGTGGTATTCAGATCTACAGTTTTCTGATTACCGGTAAATTTGAAAATGCCTTTAAGTTTATTGATTATTATAGCTATTGGATTGGCGTTTTCACAGCGTATGGAATTGCCCGATCCATCAGTCGTAATACTACTGCTGCACTTTTTTGTGGCTTAACTTTTGCTCTTTTACCAAACGTATTACTCCAGTCTATCACAACGGATAGTGATATTGTTCTGATGGCCTATGTAAGTTGTCTGGTTTACTATTTATTTTCCTATCACGAAACACAGCAACGTAACTATTTGTACTTGGCTGGTCTAATGGTAGGAATTGGTCTTGGGCATAAAATTACACTTGTTTTACAGGCTCCATCTCTATTTCTGGTAGCAGTCTATGCATTCGCTTTTGAAGTTCCCAACGTTCGTCAGTCATTAATTCGTTTTAAATATTTTCTGTTAGCGGGCATTATTGGCGTTATTTTGTTTACCCTACCCTCAGGCTATATTTCAAATCTGGAACGTTATCACCACCCGATTGGCCCCCCAACTGCCACCCGCCACCAGTCAGTAGAGCGTGCTGGGGGAATATTAAGTCCAAATTTATATGAACAAGGCACTCGAAATGTCCTTCGCTATGCCTTCGATTTTTACAATATGGATGGCCTGAGAAATATTCCTGCCGTAGAAAATGGCCCAAATATCTGGATGAGGAAACCTTTTATCTGGCTAGAGGGCAAGGCTCATGCACGATTAGTAGAAGAAACGAACTTTACGATTTTCCCCTTTTCATATCAACGTCGACATATCTGGACGAACATTCTCCCGTATTGGGGAACCATTGGGTTCGCCATGATATGGCCTTTACTTTTCCTGGTAGTATTGGGAGTTATCCGTTCAAAGCCTTTAGTATTTCTTGCTGGTGCGGTTATTCTTCATACACTAGCCCTCTCTTATTCAGCTCCTTATGATCAGTTCAAAGGGCGTTATTTCATCAGTACGGCAGTATATGCCGTACCCTTTTTAACATTACTTTTTACCAGA
This sequence comes from Siphonobacter sp., assembly GCA_047605205.1. GTDB lineage: Bacteria > Bacteroidota > Bacteroidia > Cytophagales > Spirosomataceae > Siphonobacter. The sequence continues at coordinate 2,773 of JASGGE010000182.1, read as the reverse complement.
CGGTATTCAGTTATCAAACCGGGCAGTCTGCTTCTGAAAGCCTATTTCTTCCTAATTGCTCTGATTACCTGTGCATCAGGCATTCTGATTGTCTACATGAACGAGCGATGCCCCCCTATTTCCTTGCATGGAGAGCCTTCGGCATTTCACAAAAGCCGGATCGACATGATGACCTTTTCTCGTGAAGACATGACGGCAGCTTATAAGAAATTTGATGCCCTGGTTCCGGCTCATGCTACTGTTGCATTGGGTGATATTAATGACGATTTTGAGTACCCACTTTTTGGTGAACATCTAACTCGTAAACTTATTCCAATTAATCCATTTGAACGAGGGTTACAGCCAATTCCCAAAGAAGCAGACTATTTATTCTTCTCTTCGAATGTGATTAAGCCTCAACCCGGTGACATCCGGTTGGGAACTGATACAACGTCAGCCACAAAGGCAAAAATGATTACTCCCGCAGAAGATTACTGGTTACGAAAATTAAAATAGTCTCTCGAAGCTATCCCCGATAGCTTTTATTTTTTAGCCAACTTATATGGTTGATGTTTCCATCCTTATCATCAATTATAAATGTGCTGATCTAACGGCGGCGGCCATTCAATCGGTAAAAGACTGGACTCATCGAGTCAGGTATGAAATAATTGTAGTAGATAATGACTCTCAGGATCAGAGTGAACAGCTGGTTTTAGCCAAACATCCAGACATAACGTGGATTAACATGGGGTACAATGCTGGTTTTTCAAGGGCCAATAACCGTGCTATTCACGCTGCAAAAGGACGTTATTATCTATTACTAAATGCTGATACCCTACAGTGCATGGATGCCATTGATCAGTGCATCGAACGGATGGATGCGGAGCCAGATGTGGTAGCATGTGCTCCGCTGCAATTGCACGAAGATCGAACGGAACATCCCTATTTTAAAAGTTTTGCTGAATTTCGTCGCGGTTTTTATATTCTTCCCATACGCTTGCAATCCATCATTGAGAAATATATTACGGCAAAGCCCTATGCCGATCCTCGCCAGTATGACTGGTTGGTGGGGGCTTTTTTAGTGGTAAGACGTGAAGCCGTAGAAAAGGCAGGAGCTATGGATGAAAGTTTTTTTATGTACGGGGAAGACGTAGAATGGAGCTACCGATTAGGAAAGGCAGGAAAGTTACTTTACTACACCGACCTGGGTTTTATACATTTAACTTCCGACTCTCCTTTCCGGCGAAAGGATGTTTCTTATGTTAACCGGTTTAATGTTCAGATGCAAGTCTCGAACCTGTTGTGGCTACGAAAACAATATGGGCCCGGGGCCTATCTACTATTAATGCTGAACTATGCTATTCTGGCTCCTACATTTATTATGTGGAAAGCTTTGGTGAATCTACGCCAGCATAAACCGATAATGAGTAATATGGAAAACCAAAAACGTTTTGCTCGCCGGTTTAACGTATTACTGCATTATGCCTGGCCAACGCTACTCAACAGGCCAGGATTTTATAAAATTAAGCCTGAAGAAAATATTAAGTAAACAGGTATGCGTAAAATACTGATTATCACCCCTTATGCAGGTCGAACAGGCTCAGAAATGATGATGGGATATTTGCTTCGTCATTATGATCGTTCTAAATTCGAAATAGCCATTTGTGCCTTACAGAACGGCGAGTTACTTCGAGATTTACCAGAGGATGTTCGGGGCTTTGTTGCTCCTAACCGATTTAATCTAGTCCAGAAAATTCAGTACAAATTTGGAGAGAACCCTATCTTCAAATACTTACGAAACGTACAAAATACATTTCAAGCCGACGTTTGGTACATTAATACCTTAGTTCCTGCTTTTTTAGTGCCGTTAGCAAAAGAACTAGGGGTTCAAATTGTTACCCATTTTCATGAATTACCCCTGGAATACGCCATTTTAAAAGGAGATGAATTTAAAAACTTAATTCATCAAAGCGATCGGCTCATCGGGTGCTCAGAAATTGTGTGTCAACATCTGCGTGAGGCGGGTGGCACACGCATTGAACTTTGTCATTCTCTAATCGATCATTCCAAAATTAAATTCAATACGGAACGAATCGCTCAGTTACGTGTGGAATTAGATATAAAACCAAATGAGTTTGTTTGGGTAGCTTCCGGCCAGAGTACCTATCGAAAAGGTTTTGACATGCTCCCCGAATTCTCCGAACAACTAAAGGGCAGTAATTGCCGAATCATTTGGGTTGGACAATTGCTAGATGACGGTTTGGTAAGCTATACCCTTGAACGGTTAAAAAAGAGTACCGGCATTCGGGTGGATACGCCAGGTGTACAACGAGAAGACTATTACGCGTATCTGTCCCTTGCAAATGGTTTTCTGCTAACTTCCCGGGAAGATCCTTTCCCGCTGGTAATGATTGAAGCTGCTGCATTAGGTAAACCCATATTTTCCTTTGCTTCAGGCGGCGTAAAAGAATTTGTTTTACCAGGTATAGGGGAAGTTGTTGATTCCTGGAATGTTAAAGACTTGGTAGCCCAGATGAAACAGGCTCCTCAAAACCAGTATGATACAAACCTGGCCCGAAAAAGAGCCCAGCAATTTGATGTTTTAAGGGTTATTCCAAGATGGCAGGAAATTATGCTGGCTGACTAACTTTTACCGACATCCGTAAAAAGGCATGAGCTTTACGCAAACAATTGTATTTTTGCCCGGCTCGTTCCGATATTTTACACAATCCATTGATTTAGATGAAAAAAATTCTGTTCATCAGTCACGATGCTAACCGGGCCGGTGCACAGA
>JASGGE010000181.1:0-6314 GCA_047605205.1 Siphonobacter sp. | reverse complement strand
GTTTACGTTCAGACGGTTTTTCGGCAGCACGTGACACTACTGGACAGCAAAGTTTTGATAAGGAAGGCTTCTGGCAGGATAATGTTCTGGCGAATATGGGGGTTCAGTTAAATTCCCGCTTATTGTGGAAGTTACGTGGAGTGTATTCGCGTTATAAAACAGACCTGGATTGGGCGGCCTTTACTGATGAAAAAGACTATACAGCAACCAATACCATGAAATTGTTTGGTACTGGTTTCGAATACACGCATGCAAAAGGAAAGCTAACCCTAAACTACAGTGTTAGTAGCTTTAATCGCCTTTATCTAAACGATTCAACCTATACTACTTCCGACGAGGTCTATTCTAAAGGTACGTACGGTGGAGTTACGCATTATGCCGAGATCTACCATACCTGGAACGCACACAAGAATTTCGATTTACTAACCGGAGTAGATTTCAGAACGCAGAATACAAACCAGAGCTACCTTTCCTATAGCGAATGGGGCCCTTATGAATCAACGCCTATCGGGAAAGATACCGCCAGTACCAGACTTTTCAGTGCCTATGTAACTGGTCTTTTCCATACCAAGGCCGGGTTGTCAGTGGAAGTAGGGGGGCGTTATAATCATCATTCTCTGTATGGAAGTAACGTTACGTATTCATTTAATCCTTCCTATCTCATTAGCAATCGGTTAAAAGCTTTCGTGAACGTATCCAGCGGATTCCGGGCTCCTTCTCTGTATCAGCTCTATTCGCCGTATGGCAATAAAAACCTGAAGCCTGAAAATAGCCGTTCTTTTGAAGCGGGTTTGCAGTTTTTTGCTCCTGATGGGAAATCAAACATCCGGGCTCTGTACTTCGACCGGCACATTAAAAATGGTATAGTATATCAGTCTAAGAGCAGTTACCCTTACGGCGTGTATGCTAACTATGACAAACAGCATGATCACGGAGTTGAAATAGAAGGACAATACCAGCTTGGGAAGTTGTCGTTAACGGCTAATGCTACATTCGTAACGGGGAAAATTACCAAACAGGTAAGTGGTCATGATACGAGTTATGCAAACCTGTATCGCCGGCCAAAGAGTCTGGTCAATGCAACGATTGGTTATCAGATCACTCCGAAACTGTTTGCTTCTGCTACCATCCGTAGTGTGGGCCAGCGTCCGGATCAGTTCTATAATTCGGCGACCTACCAAACGGAAATAGTTAACTTAAATGCCTATCATACACTCGATATTTATGCGGAATATCGGATTAATGGAATGTTCAGAGTGTACGGGGATATTCGAAATTTGATGGATGAACAGTATTATGATATTTACGGCTATACAACCCGGGGGCGAAATGCAACGATAGGTGTACAAGTCAGTTTCTAATACGAGTTTGAGGTAAGCGTAAGAGTGCCTGTTTGTAAAATAGAACAGTTACTCTTACGCTTACATGAACGCTCCACCGGTTTATGAAGATATTTTGCTCTATATGAAGAGAAAATGATATTGGTTTGAGTGCCTAATAACCAGCGTACATAAAGTAATTTTATTATGCTTATTTTGGGAAGAATATTGAGTTTTCAAGTCATCTTTTTATAAGCCTAATATGAAGTACTGTATCTTTTTACTGTTTATAACTAGTCTCTTTTCCTGTCGAAATTCAACCTCCACGCAAACCGAAACAACGTTTACGCCTGATTCAACCGGTATAGGATGGGCTCTTTTGCCCTTTGAAAAAGTAGATAGCCTGAATCCGGTTCTGAAACCTTCCCCTGATCACTCTTTTTTTGATCCTATCTGGAAAAAGCAGATTAAATGGGAACAAAAGGATGTATTTAATCCGGCATGTATTGTTCGAAATGATGAAGTCTGGATGCTCTATCGGGCGGAAGACACCCTGGGGAAGTTTGACGGAGTATCTCGTATTGGTCTGGCAAAAAGTAAAGATGGCTTGCACTTTACCAAAGAACATGTTCCTATTTTTTATCCCACGGAAGGCAAAGAGAAAAAGTACGAATGGGAAGGAGGAACGGAGGACCCAAGAATTGTAGAAAGCCCGGACAGTTCATACATTCTTACTTATACTGCCTATGACGGTAAAACAGCCCGCCTCTTACTGGCTACTTCCAAAGATCTGCGTACCTGGACCAAATACGGGCCTGTACTGGGGGAAACACGGCATTTAAATACTTGGTCGAAATCAGGAGCTATTGTTTGTAAACAGGTAGGCAACCGGCTGGTGGCTGAAAAAATTAACGGTAAATACTGGATGTATTTTGGGGATACGAGTTTGTTTCTGGCTCAGTCGGATGATCTGATCCATTGGACACCCCTGGAAAATCCCGATGGTAGTTTAAAGCCTGTTTTAAAACCACGCCCCGGTAAATTTGATGGGCAACTAGTGGAGCCAGGCCCTTACGCGTTACGAACCGAACAGGGTATTGTTTTGATTTATAATTCGGCGGTTCCCAGAAAAGACAAAGCCAATGCTTTGGTATATTCAGCGGGGCAGGTTCTGTTTGCCGGAAATGATCCCGCCAGAATACTGGCTCGTTTGTCGGAACCTTTCATGATTCCTGACAAGCCTTATGAGTTAACGGGGCAGGTTAATAACGTAGTGTTTCTGGAAGGCTTAGTTCCTTTTCATGGAAAGTGGTTTTTATACTATGGCACGGCTGATTCGAAAATTGCCGTAGCGGTGCATGAATAACAGAAAGATGGGAATTAATATGCCAAGAAAGCGGCTCCGTACGGAGCCGCTTTCTTGAGTAAACGATTACATTATTCTTTCAGGTAGTTACCATAGCCAACAATTAATATTGACAAAATCATAACCAGAATACCCAGGGTAATCATGGTGCGGGTAGCTTTCGTAACCCCTTGCCATTCTTTAAGTATCAATCCCCAGGCATTGGCAATAAGTATAATAAACGCCATGTGTAGAATCCAGGAACTGGCCCCATTTCCCATTTTACTTTCGCCCATTCCGTAGAAAAAAAATTGCAGGAACCAGGTAATACCTGCCATAGCACAGAAAATAATATTGGCTACAGTCGGTATATCTTTTTTGGTGTAATCGCTAAAGGTTTTATTACGGGTAGCAAGAATTAAGCAGCCAACCAGATTGGTGGTTAACCCACCCCAAAGTACAACGATGTAGGTAACGTTATTCGCAAACAAAAAATTAGTTGTAGCATCCGGATTAGCCGCTTTCCAGGCTGCATCAGCCAGGTCAGCCATTGGTTTTCCAGCCTCTAAACCAAAATTAAAACAGGCACTTAATACACCGGATATAATTGATACAAGAAGGCCAAGGCCAAACCTGTATTCGGTTTTACCCGCTTCAGCTCCATGAGGGTCAGTAACTGTAGTTGATACTTGCCGCTCTTTCAATACACCAGCTCTCCCACAAATGATGATTCCTATCACGCATACGACAAGCCCTGACAGTACTACTTTGCCCCAATTTGAGGCGGCAATCATGGAGAAACTTTCTTTACCCGCCTGAGGGACAATGTTATAATAGATAGAAGGTAAGAGCGAGCCAAATACCATACAAAGGCCCAGGATAATACTACTCCCCAAAGCCACGCCCAAATACCGAACGCCCAAGCCATAAGTAAAGCCACCGATGCCCCATAATACGCCAAATAGGTAGGTAATTACAAGGGTAGAAGAAGAGGCATTATGAATAATATCAGCAAAATCAGGGATGGTGAGCCAGGCCGCCAGCGGTGGAACGATTAACCATGAAAACAGTCCACCCACTAACCAATACGTTTCCCAGGCCCAGCCTTTAACCTTTTTGTAGGGGATATAAAAACTACCGGAAGCAAATCCACCGATAAAATGGAAAATAACACCTAAAAGAGCCTGCATAGCGAAAAGGTAGAGGGATATGAATTTCTCAAAACTAAGAAACCCACCGGACTTAAACCATCCCGTACTGTCAGGGAAATGGTGTTTTTTAAATTAATTTTTGAAAAATCAGGAGGTGTTTGTTTTCTCTGTAGAGGTTTAATAACACTGATATATTGGTAAATAAATTAAATAGCGAGGAGTTTTGCTCCTCGCTATTTAATAAGTAAGAAAATGGTTAACACATGTTCTTAATTTAAAAATTCATAGATACCAGCTACTCCCTGTCCGCCACCTACACAGGCAGTTACCAGACCATACTTTTGCTTCTTACGACGCATTTCATTTAACAGTTGTACCGAAATACGGGCACCTGTTGAGCCTAGTGCATGCCCTAAGGCAATGGCTCCTCCGTTGGGGTTAACAATGCCAGGATCAATGCCAAGTTCCTGGATTACAGCTAGTGCCTGAGCCGCAAAGGCTTCATTTAACTCAACCTGCTGAATATCCTGAAGTGTTAACCCTGCCTGGGTTAAGGCTTTGGGAACAGCAGCTACTGGGCCAATACCCATAATACGGGGTTCTACGCCTGCAGTAGCGTAACTCATCATACGGGCAATGGGCTGTAAGCCTAATTCGTTGACCATACGTTCTGACATCACGACTACAAAAGCAGCTCCATCTGATGTTTGAGAAGAATTTCCTGCCGTTATGCTACCACCAGCAGCAAAAACGGGTTTCAATTTGGATAAAGCTTCAATACTCGTATCGGCTCGTGGGCCTTCGTCGGCAGTTACGGTGTATTCTCTGGTTTTCTTTTTTCCACTTATGGGGTCAAAGAAGGTTTCTTTTACGGGAATAGGTACAATTTCATTCGCAAAGAGACCTTCAGTCTGTGCTTTTAACGCTTTTTGATGACTTGCCAGAGCAAAGGCATCCTGAGCCTCACGATTAATTTTAAATTGCTGGGCTACCTGTTCCGCGGTAAGGCCCATGCTTAGATAATAGTCGGCGTGGTCTTTGGCGATGTCATAATTTAAAGCCGTTTTCCAGCCCATTACGGGCACCATCGACATAGATTCCGTTCCGCCTGCAATGACACACTCCGCCCATCCAGCGTGAATTTTCGAGGCAGCCAGAGCAATCGCTTCCAGACCCGAACCACAGTAGCGGTTAATGGTCATGCCGGAAACATTCTGTGGTAATGACAAAAGTGAAATATAGCGACCCATCTGCATACCCTGTTCTGCTTCTGGAACCGCATTGCCAACGATGAGATCGTCCACGCGAGCGGGATCTAACTGAGGAATGGCCGAAAGGGTATGTTTAATGACTGCGGCCGCCAGATCGTCAGGACGAGTAAAACGTAAACCGCCTTTAGGTGCTTTTCCTACGGGGCTTCGGAAGCCTGCTACAATATATGCGTTCATGACTTTTAGTTTAGAAGTTAGAGTACTGGTTAGTTGTGAAAGCAAGTTAAGATTTTATACCGTATTGTCAGTTAAGTTGATGATATAGGTATTCTTTGGGGATTCAATAGCCCCCAGGTTTTTTTTAAAACGAATGAGGCCTTCGTTCCGTTTACCCTGGGCTGTTCCTATTCCTAAATCAATAATTTTATAATTAAGCTGCTGAGCATATCTCCAGAGGCCCTCTACCAGTGTAACAGTGGGGCTATACTGAAGATAGTCGGCATGATCAGCTAAATGAAAGGTGTAAAGTGTATCCTTATTTAACTTGATAGTGATTGCAAGGGCAATGAGAGTTTCCTGATCAAAAACCCCAAATGCCTGAAAAGCATCAGGAAACAAATCAAATAATTGTGTTAGCAACCCATCTGGCAGCGTAACCGGATGGCCTTTACGGAGCCGGGCTTCAACAATAAAATTCTGTAAAGTTGAAACCGGCATTTCTGGTAAGGCTCTAAAATAAAATCCTAGCTGTTTGCTTTTTCTGAATTTCCAGCGTTCCCCCCGATGCATGATTTTTTCAAGTGGGGTATCCGGTAATACCGCGAGATGATAATTAAGCTCTTGCAGGGCAATTTGAAACCCGTTCTTAAGTAAAGCAGCAGCAATGGACTCTGAAACAATGGCTGAAATACCCTGTGGATATTGAGTGATTATTAGCTGACTCACGTGATTTAAGGTGAGCCAGCGAAGGATTGCTGCTATGAAAAAGTCAAGATATTGAAGCGGGAGAATCGGATTCAATTCGATACCCCCAAACGTAGCCCGGCGTGGGCTAACTGCATTGGAATCAAAACAGAATACACTTAACTGAGCATGAATGCAATCATTCTGAATGAGTAGAAAGGTTATAACACGATCTCCCGGCTGCATTTGATTGCGTAAGTGTCGGGCTTCATTGAATAAGAATCGCTCGAAAGAAGTTGGGAGCGTTGGGTCGGGAAAATCAACTAGTCGAATTTCGTAATGATCAGGCATGAGTTGAAATACTACAATGCATTCTGGGTATGCG
>JASGGE010000180.1:0-6323 GCA_047605205.1 Siphonobacter sp. | reverse complement strand
ACTAATTCCAGATAAGGAACTTTCCGAATGTTATCGGCCAGTAGAGCCAGGGCAAGGAGCTCGTCATCCACGGCCACACAACGGATTTTATTCATCGTAATTTGAGTGTTAAATCAATTTCAAACCAATCTTCTCCCTGCTGCACCAGCAATTGATGCTCCGGATATAATAAACTAAGGCGTCGTTCCACATTACGTAAGCCAATTCCGGAGCGATTATCCTTCGGATCATCGTGTTGCTGGCTAATCTGATTACACACTTTAAAGAATAACTGCTCTCCTTCTACCTTCAAGCGGATGATAATCTTAGGATTCCGGATCATCCCAATGCCATGTTTAAAAGCATTTTCAACGAAAGGAATCAGTAGCATAGGCTCGATACTACCGGGATTATGTTCGCTTTCAACCTGAAAAACGACCTGTACCTTTTTCCCTAAACGCAAGGTCTGCAAGTCTACATAACTCCGTAAGTAATTGATTTCCTTCGTAATCAGTACCCTCTCACCATCTGATTCATAAAGCATGTACCGCAGCAATTCGGCTAACTGAATAGTAGCCGATTCGACATCAGCAGGACGAAACCGAGCCAGCGATACAATACTATTCAGCACATTAAACAAAAAGTGTGGACTGATCTGAGAGCGTAAAAAGCTTAATTCTGATTTCAATCGCTCGTTTTCGCGTTCTTTTTCCAGTTGTTGCCGGCGGTGAAAATCATTTAGAACCTTATAAGTAGTGCTTAACGAAAAAATTAGAATAGTTGAAAAAACAGAGCCTGAAATAAAGCGAAAATCAATGTAGATTGGGCCAAAGGCTAACCAACGTATGAGGTTACTTATACCAATCATTACAATCACTGAACCAGCTACCACTGCCAAGTACACACCCAGACCCTTTTTTTCCAGAAACCGGGGAATTAAAATCCGGGTATTGAGATAAAAAAAAAGGGCCGCAATTACATTCAGCAACACCAGATACCTCGAATCGGGCGGCGGGCCCGGCTTATGATTTGGTTCAGGTCCGGGTGGATGCACCAACAAGGGCCAGGCAACAAAAAGCCCCCAAAAAAGAGGCTGAATGATAATTCGCCAGGGTTTTGAGATACGGACAGGAAACGCAGCAGACATGGTGGATAGAAAACTGATTTACTGACTGAAAAGTACCCGTTTTTTTTATAAATAATACAGATAACCCAGTATGTACGATTAAAGCACCTAATTTATCGACGGATGTTCTATACGAAAAACATACCCGCTATATCACATGAAGGCTTTTTAGCCGTAAAAGGCCGTCAATTACAATCAGATAATACAGAATTTTCCGGCCTTTTTATAAAGAGAAGGCCACTGATACTAAACAGATAAAAGGCACAATTTTTGTCAGATACCCTACTCCTAAATTATAGAGCATATACTCCAAAGAAAGTACTCATTCTTTGGGACAAAATGGTGCTACCAATATCATTCAGTTCGGGGTTTGGTAAACGTCACTGTACTGATAGGCCGGTATAGTAGGCAACGGTCACGGCAAAAACAAAAAAGCAATAAGCCGGATTAGTAAGGGGCAGATGTACGCAAAAACCGTTTCAACCGTTAAGGCCAGTATTCCCAGAAAATAGTTCGAGAAAAAAATAAATTCAATAATGCGACCTCCCATCAAAAGAGTACTGGTGTGTCGCCAAAGATAAAAGACGGCTGTTGATCGGCTATGCTTTATGGTAGCCCAATTGAGCTAGCAATATCTGGGCTTACTTATTGCTTTTGCAATTTCTTATAATTACCTAATCCGTATTCAGCCCCTATGATTTTGCCTAATCGGTTCTATCTTTACAGCCACCTAACTCATTGCTTTTATGCGTCGACTTTTAGTATGCTTAGGCCTGTTGATTTCTGGAGCAGCTTCGGCTCAAATGGATGCCATATACAGTACCTATCCTTTTAATCCGTTGGCACTTAATCCGGCCTATGCAGGTAGTCGGGACGTTACCAGCATGACTTTCATTAACAGGCGTCGTTCGGTAATGTATCGAAATACGTATAGTTCACAATATCTTACGGTGGACACTCCAGCAGGAGAACGTTTCGGATTAGGGTTTCAGGCTTTTCGTGATGCCTATTCGGTGGCTTCGGTTGGGTTTTATGGAAGCTTATCTTACAAATATAAATTTTCAGAAACACAGTATTTATCCATTGGCACTCAACTTGGTGTCACGCAGGTAGTTCCGCCTAATAATTACGTGGGGAATAATGTGTATCCATTTAGTTTAGGCTTGGGAATTCAATATAAAACCTCTCGGTTCTACGTTGGTCTATCCTCCCAGAATCTAACTGGTAGTACCATATATGCCAATACTTCATACGCTTACGATAATGCAAGCCCCGTGTTTTTGACGGCTGGTTACGTAGCTACGCTTACTGAAGATGTAATGCTGAAAACGGCAACCGTAATCAAAACGCTCCATTCGGATGTAAAAGCAGATCTAAACGCTACCCTTTGGTATCATAAGTTAGGTCTTGGGCTGTGGTATCAAAGTTCTACCAAAGACCTAAGTGGAAGAGCCGGAATTTTAGGGACGGCTGAATTGCAACTTGGTGATAAGTTTCGGATTGGAGCTAGCCATGATTTCAATGCGAAGACGTCGGGCAATTTAAGCTTTGATACCGCTGAAAGCACCATCTGGCAGTTTTTCCTTCGCTATGAATTTGATAATGGCAGTGGCAAAGTGGGGCAAATGCGGTATTTCTAATTGGAGTTTAAGGGCTTGGTGTTTGTAGAGGCCTCGCTTTATCGCGTCTGCGAGGTTAGGTTTTAGAATAATTTTTTTGAAAGTAATCAGTAAAAGGACCATTACTTCTGTATTTTCCATCGGGCTTACTCAATCCTTAATCCCATATTAGCAAACATAAAAGCCCATTTATCGGCTTGTTCTTCAATAATTTTCGACGTTGGTTTACCCGCCCCGTGCCCCGCAGATGTTTCAATCCGAATCAATACCGGATTAGGTCCAGCCTGTTTTTCCTGAAGAGTTGCGGCAAATTTGAAACTATGAGCGGGCACAACCCGGTCGTCGTGATCAGCCGTAGTAATAAGTGTGGCCGGATATTGCGTTCCGGCCTTTAAGTTATGTAAAGGCGAATAGTGATACAGGGTTTCAAAGCTCTCTTTCGACTGGGCACTGGAACCATATTCTACTACCCAGCCCCAACCAACCGTAAACTGATGATACCGAAGCATATCCATAACTCCTACTGCCGGAAAGGCTACTTTAAATAAATCAGGTCGCTGGCACATTACAGCTCCAACCAGTAAACCACCATTCGAGCCTCCCGCAATAGCCAATCGATCTTTAGAGGTATATTTTTCTTTCTCGAGGTATTCAGCCGCAGCTATAAAATCATCAAATACATTTTGCTTTTTATGGAGCATGCCGCCTTTATGCCAGGTTTCACCATATTCACCGCCACCACGAATATTTGCCTGAGCATAAATACCGCCATTTTCCAGCAGAATAATGTTGGAAGTGCTAAATGAAGGTGTCAGGCTAATGTTAAAGCCGCCATAAGCATACAAGAGTGTTGGTGCAGTCCCATCTAATTTTAGCCCTTTTTTATAGGTCAGGAACATCGGAACTTTAGTACCATCCTTACTTGGATAAAATACCTGTTTCGTTTCGTAGTCGTCAGAATTGAATTTAATCTCTGACTTCCTGAATAGTTCTGATTTCCCAGTAGCAATGTTGTATTTGAATAGGGTGTTCGGATAAACAAAAGACGTAAACACGTAAAATAATTCTTTATCGTCTTTATTACCAGCCCAACCTATGGAAGTACCCAAGCCAGGAAGAGTCACCTCATGATCTAGTTTACCCGTTTGCAGGTCATATTGATAGACTTTACTGGTCACGTCTTTCAGGTAATCAACAAATAACTTGCCCCCACTGGTACCAGCCGACTCAAGTTTTTCAGGCCGGGCGGCGACAAAATCTGATTGCTGCCCGCTAACCGGATCAACCAGAGCAATCCGATACGTAGGAGCATTTTCATTCGTCGATACCAGTAGTTTCCCTCCAATGTTCGTAATGACATCGTAGTTATAGGTAAACCCTTTAAAAAGTCGTTTGAACTCCTTCTGACCCGTAGTCAGATCTTTTACCCAGATTTCGGCTCCATCGGTTCCTTCTGAGCTATGAATGACGAGAAAACGTTCGTCTTCGGTTGTCTGGGCTCCAAAATAACGTAGGGGGTGTTCTTTATCTTCAAATACCAGTTCGTCAGCTGACTGAGGGGTTCCGAGCTTATGGTAGTATACTTTCTGGAAGCGGTTAGCGGCGGATAACTCTTCCCCTTTTTCAGGTTCGTCGTAGCGACTATAATAAAAGCCATCTTTATACCAGGCTGCTCCTGAAAACTTTAGCCAGTCTAATTGATCGGCCTGTTTTTTTCGGGTAGCTATTTCCATTATTTCCATTTGTTGCCAATCAGAACCCGCCTTATTAATGGCAATAGCAGCAAACCGGTGATCATTTGAAAATCCGGCAAAATTGGCAGTTACTGTTCCATCTTTCGACAACTCATTTGGATCAAGAAATACTTGCGGTTCTCCATTCAACCCTCTTTGATAAAATAGAACCGCTTGATTTTGTAGCCCATCATTTTTACCAAAAAAGTAATATTCACCAACCCGAAACGGAGAACCATATTTGGGGTAATTCCAGATCTCTTCCAATCGCTTTTTGATTGTATTTCGAAAAGGTATTTTTTCCAAATAAGCATTTGTTACCTTATTTTCTTCAAGCACCCATTCATGCGTGGCTGCTGACGTATCATTCTCAAGCCATCGGTAGGGATCACTCACTTTTGTTCCGAAATACTCATCCACTACAGTAGTATCTTTTCTGGTCTGAGGATAAACAGTCATCATTGATTGGTTTTGGTTCTGACAGGCACACGCTATTACTCCCATCAGCAGAACAAAAGAGAAACGCATAATGCTAGTTTGTGATAGTGCTTAAGCAATATAATGGCAGAAATTGAAACCCTTTCTTATGGCTCATTAAACTCTAGAAAATGAGGTTTTTTTGCAGATTGTCATAAACAAACCCCAAATACTCTCAATATTCCTCAATTTGAGAATATATTTCTATACACCTAGTTAACAAAAAATGCTTCTAACAAAGTGGGGTTTTCTATGTTAACCAGCCCTTTTCATTCGTACCGATTGATTATCTTCCGTATAAGATTGTAAAAAAAAAGTATTCTGACAGTATCGGCAGCGATAATATTTATTTGACAAAAATCCAGCTAGTAGCTTTACTGCGTTAGGTCTGGCAATCCGTTCGATATGTATTGAGGTTTTACAATACTTACACTCATATTTTTTACGTGTTTTTGAATAAATCCAAAACATAAAAAGTCCATAAGCAATCACAATAGTAACTAGAAAAAATAATATACCATACAACATATCAAACGGCAGGTTAAACAGTAAACATATTCAATTGACACACTAACGAATAAATACGTCTCAACGGATTGATATCCATGCTAAATTCCCGAACCAGGATTTTACTTGCAAAATGATCAATACAAAAAAGTCGCGATCAATACAAAAATGATCGCGACTTAAAGTAGCTTATTTTAATAATTAGTTAATATTTCCAGCGAACAAATGCTTCCATAGCCTCATATTCAGCTAAACCAAGCTTATTGTACAGACTAGCCGTTGCCTGATTACGCTCTTCAGCACGTTGCCAGAACTCGCGGGAATCCGTTCCCTGATAAACGACGCCATCTTTCTGTGACTGGTGTTTGAAGATACCATGGCGTTTTTTCAATACCTGGTCAGGAGACATAGGAACCGCCATCTCAATCAAATCAATTGCCCACTCATCCCAGGCACCTTTATATAACCAAACCCAGCACTCTTTCATGAATTCTTCGTTTTTCAAACGACGAACCGCTTCCATAACCGCATCCAGGCAAACCTTATGCGTTCCGTGCGGATCGGCCAGATCACCAGCTGCATAGATTTGGTGAGGTTTGATTTTACGAATCAGGTCCATTACAATTTGAATATCTTCTTCCCCAAGGGGTTTCTTCTGAACTTTGCCGGTTTCATAAAAAGGCATGTTCATGAAGTGAGCATTTTCTGAGCCATTTCCAACAAAACGGCAGGTGGCTTTTGCTTCACCCTGACGAATCAGACCTTTCACCAGACGTACTTCGGGGGAGTCGCTAGCGTCAGAATCTGTTTTAGCCTTAATATCAGCAACAGCTTTTGTGAAGATTTCTTCTGAAAGAGGGCTTTCGATGTTAAAGTTGCGGT
>JASGGE010000179.1:0-6358 GCA_047605205.1 Siphonobacter sp. | reverse complement strand
TCCGTAGCTCAGCTGGTAGAGCAATACACTTTTAATGTATGGGTCCTGGGTTCGAGTCCCAGCGGAATCACAAGAGTAAAAAATTACGTAACGGCAGTCACATTACGATTCCGTAGCTCAGCTGGTAGAGCAATACACTTTTAATGTATGGGTCCTGGGTTCGAGTCCCAGCGGAATCACAAAAGCACACTTTCGTGTGCTTTTTGCATTTATTATATCTTCCAAACTGTATTTTAAATCTTTGGTAGACTCGCTCTGAATTGAGGTTTTACAGTATCTGCAGGCGTAATTGTCTGCACATTTTCTAATTTCGCAGTTGAATCTGACTGAGCTAAATAGAAAAAACTCATTGAGCTGATCATCAGGCAGAATGCCCATCGAAAGGTTATCATCAAACAGAAATCGTTGCTTAGGTAAACGAATTGCGTGATAGGATAAGGTATTCCGATGGTATTTTATTTAAAAATGTTCACGAGCTTTATTGAAAATCAGATTAGATAAGACTTAACCAGTGAAACCCCATTTTGACGATATATTCATGGAACTGGCCGTAAACCTGGCCCGGCGTTCGCACTGTATTAAGGCTCAGGTAGGAGCAGTCCTTACAAAAGATACCCGAATTATTTCAATTGGGTATAATGGCCCTCCGGCAGGGACTCATAATTGTGACGAAGAATTTGGCGATCAGGGATGCCCGCGTGACTCGAAAGGAAGTTGTTCCCTGGCCTTACATGCCGAACAAAACGCCATTCTATACGCAGCAAAAATCGGTGCTAATATAGAAGGGGCAACCATTTACGTTACGCTTTCGCCCTGCATTGCTTGTGCCCGAATTATTTATTCAATGGGAATTAAACGGGTTGTTTTCCTGGATTCGTATGCGAAATACAAAGGTATTGGCGTAGATGAAGGCGTGGAGTTCCTGCGAAAATTTGGTGTGCAGGTTGAAGAAATGCATTCTAAAACGTCAAGTAATCCATAATATAAAAAGCGAGCAAACTATAATGTACGGTTTACTCGCTTTTGAATAATATTCTGATGTGTAAATAAAAGGAAGCAATTCTATCTTTTGAACATATAACCCTTAAACAATCTCTGTATTAATGATGATGTACACCACCTTCACCATGCACATGACCATGGCTTAGTTCGGTAGGCGTGGCATCACGAACGGATATGACTTTACCCTTGAAATGTAATTCCATTTCAGCAAGTGGGTGATTAAAATCCATCCATACAGACTCATCACTTACCTGAATGATTCGTCCGTTAAGATGATGGCCTTCTTCATTGGTCATAGGTAAGACGTTACCTGCCTGAAGCATTTCTTTATCTACTTCGCCATTCACTTTAAATACTTCAAGGGGTAAGTCTACTACGGCTTCGGGGTCACGCTGACCGTAGCCTTCTTCGGCGGATATAGAAAAATCAAAGGTGTCGCCGGGTTGAAGTCCTTCCAGTTCTTTTTCAAACCGCTCCGGGTACCCGCTCATTCCCTGAATATATCCCATCGGTTCGGCATCATCAGTTGTTTCTACCAGTTCAAATTCCGATTCCTCTGCACTCTTAATCGCTAATTCATAGGTCAGAAGTACAACTTTGTTTTTTGTAATTTTCATAAGCTTTCGGTTTTTTGCAAACGTACCTGATTTGTGTCGGCTTACAGAGTAGTTACTTAAAAAAGATTTATAAATGGTACTATTATACGAACCTTGTAGGCTAAAGAACCATTCCATAGATAAGGAGGACCTCGATTAATTATGAATTTTTTAGCTCATTTAGTGCTTTCGGGGGAAAATCAGGAAATACAGGTCGGAAACCTGTTGGGAGAATTTGTGAAGGGTCGTCTGGAAAAGTATCATCCGGCGGGCATCTCAGATACAATTCTGGTTGGTGTAAAGTTACATCGCAGTATCGACAACTTTACGGATCATCACCCTGTTACCCGCCGAAGCAAACAACGCCTGGTAGAGGAGTATGGGTTGCTTTCTGGAATATTGATAGACATGTTTTACGACTACGTGTTAGCTCACGACTGGCCCCGTTATCAAACTAGCAGTTTGAGCAATACCGCACAAAACTTTTATGAAGTACTGAAAAATTACGCCCCGGTATTGCCTGAAGTAGTTCAACCCGTAATTCACTCTATGGTGTCTCGTGATTGGTTAACTAACTATGCCACACTGGATGGTATTGAGTGGTCTCTTCGGGGAATTGGCAAACGCTTTTCTCCGGCCGCCGGTATCGAACGGAGTATCCGTCAATTACAGGATGAATACGAATTATTTAGAAGCGATTTTGATGATTTCTGGCCCGAAATCAGCCATCATTGCAGTCAGTTTCTTAAAGACGAACATGTTTAGTGATAGGTATAACAAAATAATACAGGAATAAAATTTTAGGTAAGCCATTGATAGTAAATAACCTATTCACTCATTCTATCATTCACTACTTCGCTCATTCATTTATTTATGGCTCAGACGTATGAGTCGGTCTGGAAAGACCTGAAAAAAAATCAGTTTGCCCCGATATATCTACTCGCTGGTGACGAACCATTTTATATTGACCAGGTAACGAATTATCTGGAGGACCATGTCATACCCGTAGCGGGGCGTGATTTCAATCAGTTTGTATTGTACGGTAAAGACATAAACATAGGAACTCTTTTAAGTCATGCCAAGCGATTTCCAATGCTATCCGACTATCAACTGGTTTTAGTAAAAGAAGCCCAGAATATTCAGGGACTTGATACAAAAGACAGCGTACGATTTTTAGAGGATTATTGCCAGAATCCGGTTCCATCCACGGTTTTGGTATTAAGTTTTAAAAATCCTGTAGACGAACGCCGGGCCTGGGTGAAAGCAATTGATAAGCGTGGAATATACATGCAGTCAAAGAAACTTTATGATAACAAGTTGCCCGATTGGATTGCTGGATATTGCCACGAGCGAGGTGTAAAGATTAGCCCTAATGCTCTGCGAATGTTGGCCGATTTCATTGGGAATGATCTGAAACGACTTGCTAATGAGCTTGATAAAATTTTACTAAATCTGAAAGTCGATGAAGCCATTCAGGCCGATACGATCGAACGCTTTGTAGGAGTAAACCGAGAGTTTAACAATTTTGAATTACAAAAAGCAATTATACAACGTGATATTGTTCGGGCGAATAGGATCGCTCAGGTCTTCGCTCAGAATCCCAAAGACAATCCTATTCAACCAACATTAACCATCCTTTTTAATTTCTTTAGTAAGCTTCTTTTAGTGCATGCTACCTCCGATAAAAGTGAACGGAATCTGGCAAATTTATTAGGAGTCAATCCGTATTTCGTGAAAGATTATACCCAGGCTTTACAAAACTATACATTAGACAAAACAATTCTTGTGATTTCCTACTTAAGAGAAACGGATGCTTACTCAAAAGGCGTTGATACAGGCAGTATGGACGAAGAATCAATACTTAAATATCTGATATTTAAGATATTGCATTGATATGCTCATGTATTTTATGAGATAGGCAAAAGGCACTTTAAAGGGATTTATAGCTTGTTTTGTCCTGCCATTTTGACAACAACTTAATCATAAGAAAAACTAAAGAGTATTTTAAAGAGACTGCCAAGAAAAAATACCTCCCTGAAATTATACGTAATTTTGCCCTATTAAAATGATCATTATCGGGAATCAAAGAGCACTTAAAACATATGAAAAGTATAGGTATTCTACTAAACGCAAAGTATTTCAAATAAGACTCCTTAAGTGAAGGATGTAGGCTGCTTAGGCTAAGTCAATTTAGAAATATCAGTTTAAGAATGTAAATTCACAAATACTTTTGTTTAATGAGCTGTATTTACAAAATACAATTAATGCTTTGCCGATTATAGTTTAAGTATTAAAAACATACAAACGACATTACGTTTACTAGGAAAATCAGATATATAAAATTTGGAGAATTTTTCTACGTAAAAAGCCTCTATTTTTAATTGTAGTAAATCCAAAGGGGTATACAAAGAGTCTTTCTTAAATCAGTGTTATGTTAAAGACACAGTGCTGAATAGATATAAAAAAACGGAACAGTAATTACTGTTCCGTTTTTAGTAGCGGGGACGAGAATCGAACTCGTGACCTCCGGGTTATGAATCCGACGCTCTAACCATCTGAGCTACCCCGCCGTATTTTTATGGTGCAAAATTATGCGTATTTCCACGGAAATCCATACCTTGTCAAAAAAAAAATCATAAACATTATTAGCAAACATTCCTGTAGTGAGTGGTATTGCATTGGTTTTGAGAATTTTGACAGCGAGGCGTCCTTGACGAAAAAATGATGACTAAATACAAATTTACTACTGAATACGAGCTTAAAGCATCACCCAAGATGCTCTTCCCATATATCAGCACCGCTTCTGGCTTACAGCAATGGTTTGCGAGTAAGGTAAATGTAGGTTCTAATCAAACGATGCAATTTGAGTGGGATGGAGAGAATTATAATGCTCGGGTCGTAGGTTTACGTCAGAATAAAAGCGTCAAATTTGATTTTATTAGTGACGAAGAGGATCATAATTACCTGGAATTTCGTTTAGAACAGAGTGATCTGACCAATTCTACTTTTTTGAAGATTACAGACTATTCCAGCAATGAAGATGAAGAAGATTTGCGTGCCCTCTGGGATGGATTAATGGACAGCCTTAAAGAAGTAGTAGGCGGGTAATGACCGAAACTTACTTGATATGGATAAACCCGTTCTATCTGGAGCGGGTTTCTGTTGTTTGATTAGCCATGAAGAAATTAGATAAATTAGTTTTGAAGGCCTTCTGGGGCCCTTTTATAGTCACTTTTGCCGTTACTGAATTTATATTTCTTACCCGCTTCATTCTACTGTATTTTGATGAAATTGCCGGGCGGGATGTCGGTCTTGACGTTTATGGGAGATTATTTTTCTTCTTCAGTTTGATGGTAGTGCCCGTCTCAATGCCATTGGCAATGTTGTTGTCTTCGCTAATGTGTTTTGGGAATCTGGGGGAATTTTCAGAACTAACCGCTGTTAAGAGTGCAGGTATTTCCATCGGTCGGGCCATTCGGCCGGTTGCTTTTGCTGCCATTTTTATTACTGGTTTTATTCTTTGGTTCAACAACACCGTTCAGCCCTGGGCGAACCTGAAAGGATACAGTTTGCTTTGGGATATTAAAACAACAAAGGCTACTCTCAGTTTTAAAGAAGGCATTTTCAATGACGACTTGCCGGGTTATAGCATTAAGGTATCCAAGAAATATGCTGACGGCTCCTTAAAGAATGTCCTCATTTACGATCACTCGGATAATAGTGGTAACAAACACGTAACAGTAGCGGACTCAGCCCGCACCTACACCATTTTGGGTGGGCAGTACCTGGTCTTTGAGCTCTTCAATGGACTGGATTATGTAGAAGATGCTGATAAGTCAGTACCGAACATCAATACGACCGACTTTGTAAAAAATAGTTTTACGCATACAAAGAAGTTCATCAATATGCGGGCCTTTAACATGAACCGTACCGACGAAGAGCAGTTTAAAAACCACGCCATTATGAAGTCTTTACCTGCTTTATCTAAGGATGAAGACTCGCTTCGGAAAAGTTATAATCTGGTGATGCGGAGTATGCAGATAACAGCTTCTCAATATTACATGTATGCATTTCAGCCTGTTAGGGAATCGGCTGAAAAAATAAAGGGAAAGTGGATTGATTCCCTCATAACACATCATAAAATCGACGCTAATACACTGGACATTATTACCTCCAGTGCTATGAATTCCGCTAAATCAAGACTCACCTCCATCGAGACCGATGATCTGTTAATGTATGATCGTCGTAAAAACATTTACAAGACAGAACTTGAGTGGCATCATAAGTTCACCACTGCCATTTCTTGTTTGGTTATGTTTTTAATTGGAGCTCCGTTGGGTTCAATTATTAAGAAGGGTGGTTTCGGTCTGCCAGTATTGGTAGCTATCATTTTCTTTATCCTAATGTACGTATTGACAATTCAGGGAGATAAAAATGCCAAAGAAGGAACCATGTGGGTACCATTGGCTGCCTGGTTGTCAAATGCCGTTTTGCTGGGTTTTGGAATTTACTTCATGGTAAAATCTCTAAATGATTCAAGGTTATTTGAAGCCGATGTGTATCGCATTGCTTTTAACCGATGGAAAGAACGACTGGAGGCTTGGAAAGCTCATTATGCTCAAAAAAAAGTAAAGGTTCATGAGCAATCCTGAGTATTTTGCCGTATCTTTGCATTTGACAAAAAAATAGCTGCAAACCATGTATCTAACTGCTGACAAGAAAAAAGACATTTTTCAATCGCAGGGGCATGCCAAGTCAGC
>JASGGE010000178.1:0-6471 GCA_047605205.1 Siphonobacter sp. | reverse complement strand
ATATCATGTGAGGTCCTGCACTCTCGTTAACTAACTTTTATTATTGATTGGATCTAATAATTCTTACAAACAAGCCGATAAGCCGGGTTCTGTCATCTTAGATGTAGAAAGATTAGGAACGGCAAAAATAGCCTAAGATGCCTAATAATGCCACTCTAAAACGTCTTATCATTTATCTGGAACGTTAGTCGCCTAACGTTTCAAACGACCTACCCTCCAGCACTGGGCGAGCAACCCTTCGGCTCTTGTGAGCACTACTGGTATATTTGGTCTTTCAGCCCGTGAGGTTTACCCTGCCTCATGAATCGCTTCGTGAGCGGTAGGCTCTTACTCTACCTTTTCACCCTTACTGCTTAAAACCATCAAGTCTTTCAGGCTTGAAGTTATTTTAAGAAGTGGTATATTTTCTGTGGTACTAGCTGTCAGCACATCGTCGCCAATGTACTGCCTACCTGTTAGGTAGCACGGTGCTCTTTGCTGCCCGGACTTTCCTCTTCCTGCATTTAAAGGAAGCGATAAGATGGCTTGCTGGGCACAAATGTAAAAGTTCTTGCATGACTGTAAAAACTGCAATTCATCAAAAATCTAATTTTAATAGACTTTTCTATTCCTGCGTTTCAAAAAACTATGCCATTTAAAGGCCTTCTATGTGCAGGCGTACGTTACCAGTTACAAAGACAACGGCCATAATTGATTCGGGTGTCAGATATACCTGATCAGGGGTTATGGCTTGAATCGATCCGTTTAATATGACTCCTTTCGCTACCTGATTTTTATTGAGCAAAGTTTGCATGTGACGTTTGGTTTCCTCAAGCTGATCACCTACCGGAAAGGTAAGGGCAGATTGTAATGATTTTCTTAACCGACTTTGTAAAAGCCAGTTAGCAGAGTGAACCAGAAAACTTTTAGTGTCCAGATCGTATTGTAAATCCCGTAACGAAATGGTTCTGTGCACTGGGTCATAATAAGGTATGCCTTTTAAATAAACATAGCCATTTATGCTTCCTTCCAATGTGGCCCGAATAACGAGGTCTTTAGCATCGCCGTAAAGTTCAATATCCTTAATAGTAACTGAATAACTGCCGTACGTAAATTTCTGCCCAACTACGGTGTCTTTTACCATTCGTTGTGCTTCAGCGTGTGTAATATCGCTTATTAAACCGACTTTAAACTCATTTCCAACAGTAGGATTAATTTTTAAATCAGGTATTTGATTTAATTCGCTGACAATGGGCTTAGTACCAAAAACAGTTTCTGTATATGTAAGAATACCAAGAGTTGCCTGTATAGCCTTTCCTACGGTGCGGAAAGGGGTCATCTGCAATTGTACGGGTGTGAGTTTTAGCCAGGTACGATACTTTTCTGAGATAAGACGTGGCTGCAAAGCCAGATTCCAGGCCTGAACTACATACTTTTTTATTTCTACGTTTTTCTGAACGGCATCATCAATAGCTTTTCCGAGGGATTCTTTTTTAGAATCAAGTGTTTTGGCTACAATTCCAGAAATAGGAATAGAAATCGGGCCTAATTTTAAAACAGGTTTCGAAACCCAGTCGTATCCTGTCAATTGGGTTTGCGTGTGGGCTTGCCAATTGGGGGAAATGGAAAATTGAGTATTCAGCTTGAGATTGATTTCAAAACTGATTTCTTTTTCGGTCGATAGCCCCAATAAGCTATAACGGGTCCGAATCCAGATGCGTAAGGGAATAGTTAGATTAAACGAGCTTTGGTTATTCGTGCTAACTCCTGGCACAATGGCTATCCGGCCCCGTTTCCATACCCGTACCATTAAATTATCCTGATCGTTATCGTCATAACTCAGGTCTTCGTAAATCAAATCACTTATGTTGGTATTGATCTGATTTTCAACGTCTGATAACGTAATTTCAACGGGTACGGCTATCGTTGAGAGATATTTACGACTTTCCACTTGTTTCTTGGTATAGAGATACGATTCCTTGGGAGCAGGCGGATTACTCTGATTGGAACGCCCACAGCCGGTTAATAAAAAAGTAAAAATCAATCCGGTCCAGATGGCAAGCCTTAACATGGGAGGTTACTTGATTTTTACCCGGGTTGCCCCATATCCAAATTTTTCTTTCTGAGCATCTTCAAAATAGTGCACGTGAATATGCTTGCCCAGCCGGCGGTGAAGTTCATTTCGTAAGGTTCCGTTTCCAACTCCGTGAATAAAAGTAATTTCATCATAACCATGAGCCACTGCGTTTTCAAGAGTCGTTTCAAAGGTCTTCATTTGTAGAGCCAGCATTTCAGGGGCATTCATCGCAAGAAAATCATGGGTTAATTTTTCGATATGCAGGTCAACAGTTTGTTGTGGTTTTTCTACCCGGACAGGGGCTGGTTCGGTTTTTCGCTCAGTAAGGCTTTCTTTCAGTTTATGTATCTGAATAACGTCCTGTTCATCAAGTTGGACGAGATAACCTGCTTTTTCGAGTATTGGAGTACGTTGTTTGTCCTTAAAGAAACTGGCGGCTCTAAACCGGATTTTACGCTCCAGCACAGGGCGAAACTGCATAAAAGCCGGGCGAGAGAATAATGCCTGAAAAGTAAAGATACCCCAGTTCTCAAAATCTTTAATGGCCCACTCCTTTACTTTTTGCGTACTGCGGGCTTTTAATATTCCAGAAGATAAAGAAGTAAGATGAGGCTCTGAACCCGAAACAAGTGAATAAGGTAAATTCCAGTCACTGTTATTAATAAGATGTAATACTAACTCACGATCATTCAGCGGAATAAATGCCATATAAATGCCCTGATTGGCAACAATGGCATGGCTAACCTGAGGTTTAGTGGGTTCTGATGAACTTCCTGACCTGAAACGGGCATTTTCCTCTGGCGAAACCAATGCTACCTCTCGTTTCTGTACCGGAATACGAAACCCTTCTTCAATTTCTACCTCTACCAAATCACCTGGCAATAGTTTAGTGATAACGCCTTCTTCACGGCCATGCACCAGCCGTACCCGATCTCCGATATTCATGTTCTAAATTCTTATTCTAAAAACAAAAGTAGAAGAAATTGAGGCCACGATGCTGCATACTAACTAATATCCATACCTGTTGAGGTGTAAATTCATCATTTTGGGGATTTAATTCCCTTATTTTTCGACTTATTCGGATGAATGTGTAAGGATTCTTATCTCTATGTTACTGGGCAGGGGAGAAAATCGCTTGCGTAAAGACTATGCTGTAAAGAGTGGATGCATCAGGCAATCTGCCTGGCAATTCCAGGGAGATGTAGAAACATCTGGCAACTATGTACGGCTTTTGACTTACTTTTGTCGTTCGTACTCCAAATATTACATAATTATGCCTTTATTGGAAGGAAAAATTGCCCTTGTTACGGGAGCCTCCCGCGGGATCGGTCGGGCGATTGCCACCCGCTTTGCACAGGAAGGAGCTTCCGTTGCATTCACCTATTTGTCCAGTGTAGAAAAAGGACAGGCTTTGGAAGCAGAATTGGCTGCTTTAGGCGTTAAAGCAAAAGGATACCGTTCGGATGCTTCAGACTATAAGGCAGCTGACGAATTGATAAATCAGGTAATCGCTGATTTTGGAGGACTGGACATTTTAGTAAATAATGCTGGAATTACCCGTGATGGCTTGTTGATGCGGATGACTGAAGAAGCCTGGGATGAAGTGCTACGTGTAAACCTGAAGTCAGTATTTAACCTGACTAAAGCCGCTACACGTCCGATGATGAAAGCCAAAAAAGGTTCGATTATTAACTTGACTTCGGTAGTAGGGTTACGGGGCAATGCGGGGCAGGCAAATTATGCTGCCTCAAAAGCGGGCATTGTTGGTTTTACTAAATCAGTGGCTCTGGAATTAGGCAGCCGCAATATTCGTTCGAATGCCATCGCACCGGGCTTTATTGTAACTGAAATGACAGGCGAGGTAGCAGAAAAAGCAGTCGAAGACTGGATGAGCCAAATTCCGATGAAACGTGGCGGACAGCCAGAAGAAGTAGCAGATGCCTGTGTATTCTTAGGGTCAGACTTATCCCGATATATTACCGGACAGGTGCTGCAAGTAGATGGCGGTATTCTGACCTAGTGGTTTGATAGGAAAATTACCTGGAAAAAATCTCGCCGATACAGATCTTTTCCAGGGGCTTTCTCAAACTATTTCAACGTATTAACCCAAGCGAAACGTTTGAGCACGCAGTTTGTATTTCAGTCCTCACCCTGGTGGATTCCTCTCTCTTTAGTAGTTGGGAGTCTGTATGCCTTTCTTCTCTATCAGCCAAAAACCAACTGGAGTAAAACGGCCAACTGGTCGTTAGCTGCTTTACGTTTTTTGGTCGTTAGTACGCTTTGTTTTCTCTTACTCAATATTCTGTTACGGCAGACCGAAACCCGCATTGAAAAGAAAACCGTTGTATTGGCGATTGATAACTCGGTATCAGTAGGAAAAGCGGGTCAGAATCTGATTACTGGACTAAAAAATCTGCAAACCGCTCTGGCCGAGAAAGGATATGCAACGGAAATACAAACCTTGCAGGAAAAACCAGTTTCCGAACTGGATTCCGTGCAGTTTACCCAGAAAACGACCAATCTGGCTGGGTTGCTTGCTAACGTCAAGTCGAACCTGGAAGGTCGTAACGTTACCGACGTTATACTGCTTTCTGACGGTATTGTTAACCAGGGGGCTTCGCCTACATATACTACTTATACCTTTCCTGTTCATACCATTGCTGTAGGTGATACCACGCCCAAGCGGGACATTAACCTTAAAAGTGTCTTTGCTAATCAGATCGCTTATCTGGGCAATCAGTTTCCAATCCAGGCAGGTATTGTGGCGAATGGCTATTCAGGTCAGATGGCAACAGTAGTACTTCGCCAGAATGGACAGACGCTAAGCCAGCAAACAGTGCGTTTCCCGCAAAACCAGGCTGGCGTTACGGTTAATTTCGTCACTCAGGCGAAAACAAAGGGTGTTCAGCGGTTAAGCGTACAAGTAGTGCCTTTGGCGGGGGAGCATACCACTCAAAACAATCAGAAAGATATTTATGTGGAAGTGATTGATGGCCGGCAGAAAATTCTGATGCTGGCTTCTGCTCCTCATCCGGATATTAAGGCTTTTCGGAGCATTATTGAGAAGAATGATAACTTCGAATTTCAGTTTCAACTGGTGAATGCCACCACGCCAGCCCCCACTGGCGATCAGAAATATGATTTATTAATACTTCATCAACTTCCTGAAAGCTATTCGTCTCCTTATTTAAAGAAATTACTGGATGGAAAAACACCCTGTTTCTGGATTGTAGGTAGTCAGACGAACATAAATCAGCTGAATAATCAGCAACAGGTGGCTCAGTTATTAGCTCAGTCGGGTCAAACAGATCAGGTAACTCCGTATTTTAATAAAAATTTTAATCGCTTGAATTTTGATCAGGCTCAGATGGAGTTGCTACGAAAAATGCCACCCGTTTCGGTACCTTTTGGCGATATTCAGCTCATCCCCAATACAGAAGTGATTCTATACCAGAAGAAAAATACGCTTGAAACCAATAAGCCACTTTTATTATTGAATACTGGATTAAACCGGGGAGCCATCTTACTGGGTGAAGGAATGTGGCAGTGGCGACTGGAAGAATATCAGATGACCGAAAAGCAGGAAGTGGTTGATGAGCTTTTTACCAAGATAATACAATACCTAGCTGCCAAAGATGATAAACGCAAGCTCCGGGTATACCCGATTCAGAATCTGTTTCAAATTGAAGATCAGGTTGTGTTTGAAACCGAAATCTATAATGACATTTACGAACGGATTTACGGGCCGGAAGTTAATCTGACCATTACGGACGAACGTGGGCAGGTTCGCAAGTATACGTACACGTCTGCTACCAGTCGATTTGAGATCAGTAACCTGCCCGTTGGAATGTATCAGTTTACAGCAACGGCTAAGGTATTAGGCAAAACGGAAACGGCTACCGGCCAGTTTGTAGTACGTGACGAGCAACTGGAATTGGCGAACACCACGGCTGATTATAATCTGTTACGACAACTAAGTCAGCAAACTTCTGGTAAGTTTGTTCCCGCAAATCAGTTGGCTTCCTTGCAGGACGCCCTGCTGGCCCGTAATCTGCCAGATCGAATGACCAGCACTGAAGACTTGCGGGAAGCCATCAATCTACGCTGGATATTCTTTGTTCTGCTGGCCTTGTTAAGCATCGAGTGGGGCGTTCGTAAATATCTGGGTGGATACTAAACCTTTGAGTGGTTTGTTCGCTCAAAACCCCGACCATCGTGCGAATAATAGTACTTCTATTTATATGTTCTTCAGCTTTCGGCCAGCTACAACGAGATCGGTTAAACGGATTATTGATCGGTCAGGGGGTAGCGTTTGGCGGTACGATTTATGGCTTAAGTAAGGCCTGGTACAAAAAACCCCTGAAGAACTTCCATACCTTCAATGATAATCAGGAATGGCTTCAACTTGATAAAGC
>JASGGE010000177.1:0-6520 GCA_047605205.1 Siphonobacter sp. | reverse complement strand
ATAATGAGCAACAGAAAACCGAAAGTGGTGATCCTACCAAATTTCCGGTGATTAAGTTTGATCAGGTGGAAGCTGATTTAGGAAAAATTACGGAGGGTGATCAGGTTACTCATCGCTTTACGTTTAAAAATACGGGTAACGTACCCCTGAAGATTCAATACGCTTCTGCTTCCTGTGGGTGCACGATTCCAACGTATCCGAAAGAGCTCGTGGCTCCGGGCGATACGTCGAGCATTTTGGTGAAATTTAACAGCACTAATAAGGTAGGGAATAATACGAAAACCGTAACAATAACCGCTAATACCAAGCCTGAAACGACGACGGTTTCGTTTAAGGTAGAAGTGTTGGAAGCAACGACAAAATAATTCGAGGTTTTACTTACTTATAAATTTATTATTATGCTCTTACAAGCAGCTGCCGGTGGCGGAAATTGGTATAATTTATTATTAATGGGAGGTATTTTCGTTGTGATGTACTTCTTCATGATTCGCCCGCAGCAAAAAAAAGCGAAGGATCAGCAAAAATTTGTTGATAGCCTTAAAGAAGGGGACCAGGTAGTGACTATTGGTGGGCTACACGGAAAAATTGCTGAAACTACCGACAAGACCGTTACCCTTGACGTAGGTCGTGGCACCCGCCTTACATTTGAAAAATCGGCTATTTCACGCGAAAGCAGCCAGCGTATTGGTCAATGATACCAGGTTAATGATCCACGGATCATCCCCTCATTGATACTTGTTCACTGTTTATAGAAACGAATGAAACCTGACTGGAAAGTCGCGAGCCTCTGCTTGTTAGGGGCTCTGCTCTTTTGGTTGATGAATGCTTTAAATAAAGAAAATTATTCAACCAGAGTGGCTTATCCCTTACAAGTAGCATACGACGATTCGCTGTATGTTCCTACTTCTCCCTTACCCCGGCAAATTCAGGCCAGCATTTCAGGCAATGGTTGGGATTTGTTATGGCGTACCTTATCCATTGGCAGTAAGCCCATTTTGTATCCCATTATCAATCCCCTGACAACAAAAACCATTAATAGCTCGGTACTGAGTGTGTTACTGTCAGAAGAATTGAAAGAAACAAAGGTTAATTACGTTGTAGCGGATACGCTGGACCTGAGTTTTGAACGTAGAATGGTAAAAACGGTGAAACTCGTAGCAGATACGAATGGTATTAGATTCCCTAAACATTACGTTATTTCAACGATGGTTAACATAATTCCACAGGTAATTACTGTTGAAGGGCCGGAGTCAGAAATGAAACAGTTACCTGCGGTTATTCGTATCCCTTTACCTAAACGCGTTGATTCTGATTTTGACGAACGTTTACCTATTCCCCTTCCCAAACTACGTAATAGCAAAGTTTCGGCAGAGCAGGTAGACATTAGTTTCGAAATAGCCGAACTACTTAGCCCCATGCCAGGTAAGTAATCTTTTACCATGACGAATCCGAAACTCGTTGGCATTACTGGAGGAATTGGTTCGGGCAAAAGTCTGGTTGCCCGAATTTTTGCTACCTTAGGGATTCCAGTATATGAAGCAGATGATCAGGCTAAATGGCTAATTACTAACGATAAACTCTTACGCCGTGAAATTGTAGAATTACTCGGCAAAGAGGCTTACTTACCTGATGGTTCTTATCATCGGGCCTGGGTATCCAGACAGGTGTTTGGTAACGAACCTCTGCTGAATCAGCTCAATGCCATTGTGCACCCCCGCGTTCGGCAACATGGGCTGGACTGGGCCGCTCAGCATCAGGCAGCTCCTTATCTGCTTTACGAGGCGGCAGTAATGAACGCGGCAGGGCAAGGCAATGCATTTCAGAAAATAATCGTTATTGAAGCTCCAGTAGAGTTGCGAGTGAAACGGGTATTACAGCGGGATCATCGGCCAGAACAGATCATTCGCGACATCATTCGCCGACAGGCTTCCGAGGCCGAACGCCAGAAAATAGCTGATTATGTTATTTTTAATGATGATCAGCACCCCGTAATTGATCAGGTATTAATGATTGACAGCTTACTAAGATCTTATTTTCAATAGTCTCCCATGTTTACCGTTTTTAAGAAAGAAGTCAGTGCGTTTTTAAGTTCATTGGTGGGCTATGTCGTCATGGCTGTTTTTCTGGCTGCAATGGGTTTACTCGTCTGGCTCTTTCCCGATACAAGTGTGCTGGACTATGGCTATGCAGATTTAAGTGCCTTTTTCCGCCTGGCTCCCTACGTTTTTTTATTCCTGGTGCCAGCTATTACGATGCGTTCCATTGCCGAAGAGCGGAAAGTAGGCACACTGGAACTGCTACTCACGAAACCCATCACAGAATGGCAACTCATTACCGGAAAATTTCTGGCCGCTTGCTTTTTGATTTTCCTGAGCTTGCTCCCTACTTTATTCTACTATTTTTCAATATATCGGCTGGGCAACCCCATTGGCAATATTGATACTGCTAGCGTAGAAGGTTCTTATTTAGGCTTGTTCTTGCTGGGCTGTGTATTTGCCGCCATTGGTCTGTTTACTTCCTCTCTGACTGATAACCAGATAATTGCATTTTTATTAGGTGTTTTTATTTGCTTTTTGCTCTACGTAGGGCTGAGCTCGGTGGCGGGGTTAGAGGTGTGGAATGGAGCGGCCTACTGGCTACAATGGCTTGGCCTGGATACCCAGTATAATGCTCTGGGACGTGGTCTGATTGATTCCCGAAATGTTATCTACTTCCTGTCCTGGATGCTGCTTGCTTTGGCGGCAACCCGCTGGAAACTTAGTTTCAGAGACTAATTCCTCCTATGAAAACAAGTATACTTGCCTGTCTGCTCCTGATTTGCCCTTTTTTAAGACCAGGTGAGAGCAGCGTTACAATACCCATTGGGGGAAATACCTGGATAAGTGGTAATGCCAAAGTAACCGAGCAGGGCATTGAAGGATGGAGTGATTTGCAAACCGTAATTCATACCTACGTCTGGGTTGCTCAGGCTGGATCCCTTCGGGTGGCCCTTCGAAACCCGGAAGGTAAAGGATTGCTCCGCATGACGATTAGTTCAAAATCGGTTGAATTTGCCGCTTCAAAGGCAGATCAGATTGGCGAGTGGGAAATTACAAAACCCGGTTACTTACGCATTGATATACAAGGTATTCGGAAAGATGGACAGGCTTCTTTGGGCAAGCTGGAAAGCTTACGCCTTAGCGGGTCAGCCGTGAATGCAGAAATGGCTTTTGTAAAAGACAATGAAGGTAATTTTTTCTATTGGGGCAGAAGAGGGCCTTCGGTACATTTAAATTATCCCCTTCCTGCTGAACAATCTATCGAATACTTTTATAATGAAATCACTGTCCCGGAAGGGCAGGATGTGATCGGATCTTATTACATGGCCGTTGGCTTTGGTGAAGGGTATTTCGGAATTCAGGTCAATTCACCAACCGAACGACGCGTGCTGTTTTCTATTTGGAGCCCTTACCAAACGGATGACCCCACAAAGATTCCCGAAGACCAGAAAATTAAATTACTACGCAAAGGATCAGGAGTACACGTGGGTGAGTTTGGTAATGAAGGTTCGGGCGGACAAAGCTATTTGAAATATGCCTGGAAAGCTGGTCAAACGTATCGGTTTTTGGTACATGGAATACCCTCAGAAGCTACTCAATCTACTACGTACACGGCCTATTTCTATTCACCTGCGGAAAAATCATGGCGGCTCATAGCCAGTTTTGAGCGACCCCATACCCTTACTTACCTGAAGAAATTTCATTCATTCCTGGAAAATTTTATTCCTGAAACTGGTAATCAGACGCGTTGGGTGAAGTTTTCAAACCAATGGGTAAAAGCCCAAAACGGGCAGTGGGTGGAATTAAGTGAAGCTAAGTTTACGGCTGATGCCACGGCCCGAAAAGGATACCGACTGGATTATGCAGGTGGCGTTCGTGAAGATGCTTTTTATTTAAAGAACTGCGGATTCTTTAGCGAAACCACTCCTATTAATACTATTTTCAAACGTAGCCCCAACGGGCAAAAGCCTGTTATTGGAAAGCTTGCTTACTAAAAAGCTGGACTGGCCCAGCTTTTTAGTAAGCAATACACATTCCTTATTCTTTGACAATTACCCCATTGGCCACAAAAACCAGGGCTCGTTCAGGGTCAGTAATTTTAGCGATTTCTTCTTCAGATTGGCCAGCATCCTGGGCGTAGTGACGAAGCTCTTTCACTGGAGTTACACGAGCAAAGGCTTTTCCTTCAAAAACAACCGTTTTACCTTCTATATCTTTTGGAACAAAAAAACCATAATCTTTAAAAGTGACCCGCATCGTTTTGCCTTCGGGAAGGTTAATCTTCATGAAGCAACCTTTTTTCTTACAAACCGACTCAACCGTGCCCGTTACTTTCGTTTCAAGTGTATCGGTTTTTGCCATTTTTTTAACCAGCTGGGCGGCAGTTAAGGCTTTGTCTTCGGTGATTTTTTCACCGTGATAGCTAGTTTGAGCTTGTGAAATGAAGGCACACAAGGTAAACGCAAAACTCAATAAAATCGATTTCATGGATAATTGCCGAATGTTTAGAACAAATATAAATAAGGAAGCGGGTTCATAGCTATAATTCTCTGAATATCTATTGAATAACCTATAGACTGAGTGTAAAACAGGAACATATAAGTAGTGCTAACGTAAAGTGGATTAGGTGCAATTATAACGTTGTGCAATGAGGAATTAGGCCCGAGGTAACCCCCCACTGAGGAGGGGAATAGTTCAGACACCCTACCTGAGCTAAGATTGCAATAGCGAGCTATTTATACTGAAGAATATCTAATACTTGATTACAGAAGGTATATTCTGCTGGGACGTTAGAACAAAGAATAACCGTTTGCTGAGGAGATAACTGTTGCACCTCCCGAAGGTACCAGTCGGTATTGCGGGCGTCCAGGTTGGAAGTTGGCTCGTCAAGTAGTACAACCGGTACATCCGACCAGAAAGCCAGGCCCAGTTTCAGTCGCTGTTTCATACCTGACGAAAAATTACGAATGAATTTTTCCCGGGAAGCCGTCAGGTCAACACGTTCAATAAAGTCGATGGTAGACAGCGATTGTTTAAAAGGCTTGAATTTCTGATGAAATTCAACGAGTTCCGTTAACGTAAATTCTTCAATTAATTCCAGGTAAGGAGCCGCAATGACAACCTGCCGAAAGTAATGATCTTCTTCCAGTATTTTCTGGTTCTTTGTCCGGTACAGAAGTTTTCCCTCCGTAGCGGGCATGGAGCCAGCAATAACCTGCAATAATGTCGATTTTCCTGAGCCATTTGGCCCCGTAACAGCAAGCCGCGTACCGGGCAGAATATCGAGCGTTAGCCGCCGGAATATCCATTCCCGAATGAAACGTTTACCAAGCTGATCAAGGGTAATATGCATGGGAAGAAAGTAAACAGGTTTCAAAGCATCGCTTTGAAACCTGTTTATTATTTATTCAGAAACACCACCTTTACCGGGACCCTTCATAATGCCCCGTTCAGAAGAACGGATGAAATTAATAATTTCGTCGCGTTCAGCAGATGCTGGTAACTCAATTTCAATGCGATTCAGAGCTTCGGCGTTATTATAGCCTTTCAGATAAATATACCGGTAGATTTCCTGAATTTCGGCTATTTTTTCATTGCTGAACCCGCGTCGGCGTAATCCAATCGAATTAAGACCTACGTAGGCGATAGGCTCCCGACCCGCTTTGGTAAAAGGAGGGATATCTTTCAAGACGTGTGAGCCCCCGCCAATCATGGCATGCTGCCCAATTTTCGAGAACTGGTGGATTGCACTGGTTCCTCCAACAAAAGCCCAATCGCCGAGTTCTACGTGGCCTGCCATCTGAACACTGTTGGCCAGGATACAATGGTCGCCAATGATGCAGTCATGGGCAATGTGTACGTAAGCCATCAGGAGGCAGTTAGAACCGATGACGGTTTTACCAGCAGCCTGCGTACCTTTGTTAATCGTCACACACTCGCGAACGGTGGTGTTATCGCCAATGACAGTAAGGGTTTGTTCACCCTTAAATTTCAAATCCTGAGGAACAGCAGAAATACTGGCTCCTGGGAAAATCTGGCAATTTCTGCCGATTCGGGCACCTTCAAAGATCGTAACATTCGATCCAATCCAGCTTCCTTCCCCGATCTCGACATTTTTATGAATGACCGCAAAGGGTTCTATCACCACATTTGGTGCAATTTTGGCATCGGGGTGAACGTATGCTAGGGGCTGTATCATTCTTTCAAGGCTACAGTTTACAGATAGTGATTCTGGGGTGGGTAAACTGCTTCTATTTTTTTCTGACTAAACTGGCAGTCATGTCACTCTCCATTACTAACTGACCTGCTACCCAGGCTCGGCCGTGCATTTTGGCAATACCCCGTTTCATAGGAGCCATAAACTCACATTTGAAAATGACTGTATCACCCGGAACAACGTTGCGACGGAAACGGCAGTTTTCAATGCCAGCCAGGTAGGCCCAGTAATTTTCCGGATCGGGTACGGTGCTCATTACCAGAAT
>JASGGE010000176.1:0-6521 GCA_047605205.1 Siphonobacter sp. | reverse complement strand
TTTCAACCGGCATCCGCAAGGCAGTTGGTGAATTGTTGTAATTTTTTGTAAAAAGAAAGCATTTCCAAGGCTTTGCATTTTCATTTCGGCAAAAAAATCAAAGCTCAATTACTCAATTCATAAAAAACAAGCTTAGTTATTAAAAATCAGAGATTAAGTATCTCTTTCTTGCTTGTAAAAATCGTACCTTTGCCGTCGATTTTGCCAAAGGGCAATTAACTAATCATCATACACCAATTTATTACTAAAATGGCAGTGGCAGAACTGGACGTGAAAACACTCTTAGCTGACCGTATCAACGCGTTGGAAGAGTCGTCAACGCTGGGCATGACAAAAAAAGCCCGCGAACTGGCCGCCCAAGGATTTAAGGTGATCAGCCTTTCCGTTGGAGAGCCCGATTTCAAAACCCCGCAACATATTTGCGAAGCCGCCAAGAAAGCCATCGATGATGGTTTCCACGGATATTCACCCGTGGCTGGCTACCCAGATTTGCGAAAAGCCATTGCCGATAAGTTAAAGCGTGATAATAACATTGACTGGAAACCTGAAAACATCGTGGTTTCAACGGGGGCAAAACACTCACTGGCCAATGTACTTCAAGTATTGGTGAACCCAGGCGACGAAGTAGTTATCTTCGCTCCTTACTGGGTGAGCTATTCTGAAATGGTAAAGCTTGCCGAAGGCAAATCCGTTATTCTTGACGGTGCCTTTGACAATAATTTTAAGGTAACACCTGAACAGTTTGAGGCAGCCATTACGCCTAAAACAAAGGTAGTTATGTTTGCATCACCCAATAACCCAACGGGTTCGGTATACTCAGAAGCCGAATTGCGGGCAATTGGTGAGGTAGTAGCTCGTCACGAAAACGTATTTGTAGTTGCTGACGAAATTTACGAATACATCAATTTTACGCCTGAAGGCCACTTCAGCATCGGTTCCATTCCCGAAATCAAAGATCGTGTCGTTACGGTTAATGGTGTAGCCAAAGGCCATGCCATGACGGGTTGGCGGATTGGCTTCATCGGAGCCGCCAAATGGATTGCTGATGGTGTAGAGAAATTACAAGGTCAGATTACTTCTGGTACTTGCTCAATTGCACAAAAAGCAGCTGTTGCAGCCTTTAACGGCCCACTAGATGAAGCTAAAAAGATGAAAGAAGCGTACCAGCGGCGGCGTGAGTTAGTGGTAGGTAAGTTGAAGGATATTCCTGGTTTTAAAGTAAATATACCCGACGGAGCGTTTTATGCTTTCCCGGACATAAGTGCGTATTTTGGTAAATCAGATGGCACCACGACCATCAACAATTCAGATGATTTTTGCAACTGGTTATTAGGAGAAGCCTACGTAGCAACAGTAGCGGGTTCGGGTTTTGGAGCCCCCAACTGCGTGCGTATTTCAACCGCAGCAGCTGATGAACAACTTGTTGAGGCTTGTGACCGGATTAAAGTAGCCGTTTCGAAACTGAAATAATTGTATTAGTTTATTATTGCCTGTTTGAAACCTGTGAGGGAAACCTTACAGGTTTTTTTTAATGCTCAACATTCCTGGCATTTTCACCAAAAACAAAATGTTATGACGACGAACTCTTATATCCTTATTTTTTTATTCATTCGTCGCAAAAATCTAATGAGCCTTCTAGTCAACAAATTACATTTTCAGGCATAACTACTACTACTGACCAATAGGGTTTATTGTACAAAATACCCTCTGCAGACTTGATTTTAAATAATAGTTGGAGCGATTTGGAAAAAACTTTTCGATAATACTGTGATAAGTACCTGTATTCCCCCGGGTAATTATAAAATCATAGTATTTCCTAATCCTAATGAAAGTACTTTTTTCCTCTCAAGTAATAGAAAAAGAAGGTCCGATCAAGTATGATATTGACCCTATGCTATAAAAGGCACATTACGATTCTATCATTAGTTTGTTGACAAAT
Organism: Siphonobacter sp.; assembly: GCA_047605205.1. Lineage (GTDB taxonomy): Bacteria > Bacteroidota > Bacteroidia > Cytophagales > Spirosomataceae > Siphonobacter. The sequence goes on along the minus strand of JASGGE010000176.1, from coordinate 4,582 downwards.
ATACTGTGAAGGGTTAATGACGAGACTGCCCGCAATCTTACACTAGTGGCAGCCTCACCACCGCAAAATGTTGACATCTTGCATTTTATTGTCAGAGTCACTTTAACAAAACATCCATCTATTACTATTTGATCTACATAAAAGGCTAAAAAGTCTATTTATAATCAATTAAAATTTTAGCATATCTTCTATTTACCAAATCATCTATTTATTTGTGTACTTAAGTTGTTAAGCCCTTGTCCATCAGATAATTAAACTATAACCACTTCTTTTATCACTTATTCATGAAAAAACATTTTTTACTGTGTCTTGGCATGCTTCAGGTTGGAGCCCTCTATGCCCAGCGATCTTATTATGGGCTAGAAGAAAAATGGCCCGAACAGGATACTGCGAGTAAATTTTACACAGTGAAGGGCACCCGCCACGGCGTCAGTTATTTCAAAAAACACAAGTTCCCTGAAGTTGAATATACCCCCGGAAAGTCGATTTCCTTTAACGTATATCACTCGCCGGATGTGATTTATTACTGGTATAAGAAGTGGGCAGAGCAATATCCCGATCTGGTTGATCTATACGAAGTAGCAAAAAGCTACGAAGGTCGCCCCATTCTACAAATGACCATCACCAACAAAAAAACCGGGAAACACACCGATAAACCCGCTGCTTATTTTGAAGGGGGTCGCCACAGTGGTGAAGTAACCAGTACTGAATCGGTGGTTTGGCTAACCAAACACTTACTGGAGAGCTATGGGAAAGATGCAGCCATTACCAAACTGCTGGATACTAAATCCATCTATCTGCGGCCCGAAAACAATCCAGATGGCTCAACCATGTATTTATTTACGGCCCAGCGTAACCGTAGTACTGTTCACCCCAAAGATGATGACCATGACGGTCTGCTGGATGAAGATCCGGAAGAAGATCTCGACGGAGACGGCGTATTTTATCAGATACGAAAAAAAGCCGTAACCAAGGCGGATAAAGAAAAAGCGAATTATGTGCTAGATCCCCGTGATCCTCGCCTGATGAAACGGGTATTAGATGGTCAGGGTGATTATCTGATTTATAGCGAAGGTATCGACAACGACGGAGATGGAAAGTATAACGAAGATGGCATTGGCGGATTGGATAACCACCGGAATTACCCTGAAAACTGGCGACCCGACGAAGGGGGCGATTTCACCGGAAGGGGCTATACTCAGCACGGAGCAGGAGCTTACCCACTCAGTGAAGTTGAAACACGCTCTACTGTTTTATGGTTATTAGGCCACCCCAACATTTCGGTCGTTAACTCGATGGATACCCGCGTACCCATGCACTTACGCCCACCTTCTACTTCAAAAGATACCGAAAGTATGTTTCCGGCTGACCTGAAAATTTACCGCCATATGGATAGCCTCGGAATTGCTAACACGGGTTATCCCTGGGCAGGGGATGTATACAACGTATACAACACTCGGAGTAAAATCAATCGTCTGACGGGTGACCCTACCAAGCCAGAGCCCCTGTTTGGTCATGGCCCTGACTTTGGATACTTCTACTACGGTTCCGTTTGGTATGGCGATGAGCTATGGAACGGCGGAGCCATGAAGGATTACGATAAAGACGGTCAGTATGATGAATACGACGGTTTAATGTGGGACGATGAAGCCAATGGTAAAAAAGGCTTTAAACCCTGGACGAAATTTACTCACCCACAATTAGGTGAAGTAGAAATAGGAGGCTTTCATCCTAAATTCTTCGCTCAAAATGGCCCCGCTTCGGTATTAGAAGGCTGGATTTCCAAACAAGCTAAGTTTAACCTGGGCATGGCGATGGAATTACCGCAGGTTGAGCTAACCAATGTGACCGTTACACCGCTGGCGAATAATGAGTATGAAGTAAAAGTAAGCTGGAAAAACACCGGTAAGCTACCCGTTGCTCTAGATCAGGCCAAACTGGTTAAAATTGTGCAGGAAGACCGGGTTCAGCTGGATATTGACAAAGCCTTACTGAAAGGTTATCAGGAGGCGAAAGTGATTATTACTCAGCCTACCGTAACGGACAAAACCATTTACACTGGTTATACCCAGGCTGGCGAAACGAAAGAGGCTTCTTTCAAAGTGAAGCTAAATCAGCAGGAACCGATTAAAGCGAAGGTAAAACTACTTTCGACGCGTGGTGGGTATAAAGAAAAAGAAATCACCATCGGAAAGAAATAAACGGAAAAGAGCCTGGATTTACCAGGCTCTTTTTTCATTCTCTACCTATTTTCACTTCTTTTCAACAGAGAACGAATAAGGGGCATCCGCATCGGCTGTTCCTCTGGTTTTATTCGGTTTACCCGACATCTGGAAGTTTAAAACCGCCCCCTTCATCAGTTCTGAATGGCTGATCCAGGTTTTGGTAGAAGGCTTGCCGTTAATGCTCAGCGACTGAACATATTTGTTTTCATTACTATTGTTCGCGGCTGAAATCGTTATTTTTTTACCGTTTTCAAGGGTTACCGTTGTTTTTCTGAACAAAGGTGTTCCCAATACATATTGATCCGTACCGGGGCATACAGGATAAAAACCCATAGCAGAGAATACATACCAGGCTGAGGTCTGGCCATTGTCTTCGTCCCCACAATAACCATCAGGCGTAGGTTTGTACATCTGTTCCATCACTTCACGCAACCAATATTGAGCTTTCCAGGGTTCACCTACATAGTTATACAGGTAGATCATGTGCTGAACGGGTTGGTTACCGTGAGCGTAATTACCCATATTCATAATCTGCATTTCACGGATTTCGTGGATCACCTGTCCATAATATGAATCATCGAAAATCGGAGGTACAACGAATACTGAATCCAGCATATGAGCCATTTGTTTTTTGCTCCCCATCAAATCTGCCAAACCCTGAATGTCATGGAATACTGACCAGGTATAATGCCAGCTGTTTCCTTCGGTAAAGGCATCACCCCATTTAAATGGATTGAAAGGCGACTGGAATTTACCATCCTGGTTTTTACCCCGCATCAATTTTGTCTCAGGGTCAAATAGATTACGGTAGTTCTGACTGCGTTTGGCAAACAAATCAATTTCGGCCTGAGGGCGTTTCAGAGCTTTTGCCAATTGATAGATCGTCCAGTCATCATAGGCATATTCCAGGGTTCGAGCCGCATTTTCATTGATTTTGACATCGTAAGGTACATAACCTAATTCGTTGTAATACTTCACGCCTTTCCGTCCTACTGAACTCAATGGGCCTTCGTTTTCGGTATTCTTCAGAATTGCTTCGTATAACGTATTAATGTCAAAGCCACGAACTCCCTTCAGGTAAGCATCGGCAATTAAAGAAGCCGAGTTTGATCCAACCATACAATCACGGTGACCCGGGCTAGCCCATTCGGGCAGGAAACCGCTTTCTTTATAAGCATTCGCCATACCTTCCATGATATGAGCATTCATGGTTGGGTACATCAGGTTAAAAAACGGGAACTGAGCCCGGAAGGTATCCCAGAAACCATTATCGGTAAACATATAGCCAGGCAAAATTTGTCCATTGTAAGGGCTATAATGCACCACTTTTCCATTGGCATCGATTTCGTAAAATTTCCGTGGGAAAAGCATTGAACGGTATAAGCAAGAATAGAAGGTACGTGTCTGATCCACCGAACCACCTTCCACGTTCAGCCGGCCTAGTTCTTTATTCCAGATCGCCCGAGCTTTATTCTTTACCGTTTCGAAATCATCCTTACCAATCTCCTTCAGGTTTAGTTCGGCCTGTTCGGGGCTAATGAATGAAGACGCCACCCGAGCGTATACTTTCTCACCTTTGTGCGTTTTGAATCCTACAACAGCCCCAACATGATCATCCTTCAGCTCCAGCTGATTGGCAATAGCTTCGTTATCTTTCCAGACGGTGGTATTGGCAAATGGGCGATCAAACTGAATGACGAAGTAGTTTTTAAAATTGGAAGGCACTCCCCCACTGTTTTTGGTTGAGTAACCAATGATTTTATTCTCAGCGGGAATAATTTTGATGTACGAGCCTTTATCCAACGCATCAATAACCACGCGTGACTCCTCAGTATCCGGGAAGGTAAACCGCAAAGCGGCAGCCCGTTCGGTAGGAGCAATTTCAGTCGTGACATCATGATCGGCCAGATATACTTTGTAGTAATAAGGTTTGGCAATTTCTGACTTATGAGAAAACCAGCTAGATCGTTCATCCTGATCAAAACGAAGCTTCCCTGTGATGGGCATAATGGCAAACTGACCATAATCATTAATCCAGGGACTAGGCTGGTGCGTTTGCTTAAAGCCCCGAATCTTGTCAGAATCGTACGTATAAGACCATCCGTCACCCATCTTACCCGTTTGGGGTATCCAGCAGTTCATTCCCCAGGGCAATGCAATGGCAGGGTATGTATTACCTGTAGATAAACTGTATTTCGACTGCGTCCCCATGAGCGTGTTTACCCACTCCACGGGTTCGGTAACTTTGGTAACTTCCTGAGCCGTTGCCGTAAGCATTGGCAAACCCAGCAGACCAATCAGGCTAAAGCGGATCATTTAAAATAGAAATGGTTAATGTGCAGAGGACAAAGGTAAGT
>JASGGE010000175.1:0-6615 GCA_047605205.1 Siphonobacter sp. | reverse complement strand
TTTATCCCTTTTTCTGGAAAAAATCAATCGACACGCAGGGCTTTCGGGAATGTTTCCGAACTTTGCGTGTTGATTTTTTTTACCTTTCATTCATTACCAGCCAGAGAGTTCGCTCTTCAAAATCCTTTTTATGGATCGTAATACCATTATCGGGTTGCTTTTGATCATGGGCATGTTGATCGGGTACCAGTTTCTGATGCCTGAGGAAAAGCCGCAACCCCAGAAACCCCAACAGATGGGGATGCCTGCTAAAACATCTTCCAAAGTTACCCCACCCATTGACACTGCTCAGCTTTCAGCAGGACTGGTTAAGGACGTTGTACTGGAAAACAAAGACATTCGCGTAACATTCACTACGCATGGTGGCCGGATCAAAGAAGTATTATTGAAAAACTATAAAACGTTTGATCAAAAACCTCTTTATATATTTCAGGACCAAACCTCAAAACTTTCACTGGAATTACCGAACGGCACCGGTACACTTGATCTGGCTAAATTGTATTTTAATACAAGTTCTGAAACACAAGTGGTATCAGGTAACCAGACGGGTACGGCTATCTTTACCAGCACCACCCCGACGGGTCAGACGGTAGAACAGCGTTATAGTTTGCCTGGCTCTGGTTTTTCGTTGAACTATGATGTCATTGCCAAAAACTTTGGTGGAAATGCCCGGCTGGTGTGGTCGCATCAGATAGACCAGACCGAGAAAGATGTGAACAAGCTTCGCAACGAAAGCACGATTAATTATTACACAACTGATGAATCATTCGATCATATCAGTCAAAACAGTTCAGGAACGGAAGAAAACACGCTTGAAAAACCCGCTCAATGGATTTCATTCAAACAGATGTACTTTGTTTCGGGTCTGGTTGGGCAAGGCATTACCCTTTCGAACGTCAAGCTAAAGTCAACGGCATTCCCCAATAATAGCCAGCAGAACTTAAAAACACTGGAAGCAGAAGCCCAGATTCCAGCTACCGACTTAGCAGCGAATAAAGGAAAGTTTACGCTATATTTTGGCCCGAATGATTATCAGTTAACCAAACAGGTAGCTCCTGGTTTTCAGGAAAACGTATATCTGGGTTATGCCTTCCTGAAACCCATCAACCAGTATGTATTTGTACCCTTGTTTAATTTCCTGGGTGGCTTTATTTCCAACTACGGTCTCTTGATTTTTGTCTTGGTATTAATCATCAAATTGATTCTAACTCCATTAACATACCGTAGCTACATTTCAATGGCGAAAATGCGGGTGTTGCAACCCGAGTTAGCAACGCTGAAAGAAAAGATTGGTGATGATGCCCAAAAAATGCAGCAGGAGCAAATGAAACTCTATCAGCAGGTTGGGGTGAATCCGCTTTCGGGTTGCGTACCGCAATTACTGACGCTGCCCATCCTGATGTCAGTATTTTTCCTTTTCCCGAACCTCATCGAGCTCCGTCAGCAGTCTTTCCTGTGGTCAAATGATCTTTCTTCCTACGATGATCTGATTCATTTTGGGTTTTCATTACCCATTTTAGGAAATCACATTAGCTTGTTTACCCTGATGATGACCGGATCGAGCATCCTGTTTGCCTGGTATAACAACCAGACCACACCAAGCTCACCTGGTCCGGTAGATTACAAAACACTGGGATACATTATGCCCTTGGTATTCTTCTTTGTGATGAACTCTTTCCCGGCTGGTCTGGCCTGGTATTATTTAGTTTCGAACTTAATTACAATCGGTCAACAGCAGGTTATCAAGCGTTTTGTAGACGAAGACAAAATCAAGGCCGTTCTAGACGAAAACCGTCGGAAAATTGCTACTGGAGAAAAAAAGAAATCGAAATTCTCTGAAATGCTTGAAAAACAGCTAAAAGCAGCGGAAGAAGCAAAGAAACAGGCAGAAGCTAAATCGAAGAAAAAATAAGAATCCGTAAGATTCTAAAAAAGCCCCTTCCGGCCAGGAAAGGGGCTTTTTTAGAATCTTGCCTAATAACAAAGGAGTGAATGAGTAAGTGATAGAATGAGCAAATTCCTTGATTATTATCACTATTTAGATACATTTACTCTTGTTTGTATTTGCTTGACTAATCAGGAGCATATTCACTTATTCTACGTAACGGCCTAGTTTTTAATGCGTTTTACTCAGTATGTATAGATTAACGTTCATCTTCTTGTGGCTTTCTTTTGCAGCAATTGCCCAAACTGCTCCAGCTGATTATCAGCGAGCTTACCAGACAGCCCTAAGAGCCTATCAGGACAAGCAATATGAAGAAGCACTGCATCTTTTTGCTCCGCTTACGCATGCCCGCTATCAAAATGAACTAACGCCCTACTGCCATTATTTTATGGCTTTGGCCTACCTAAAAACCCAACATACAGGAGATGGGCGTGCGATTATACGCCAACTGGAAAATCGATTTCCGCAGTGGTCAAAACTTGATGATGCCCATTTACTTTATGCAAATTTTCTGCTGGAAGAGGGAAATTATGATCTGGGAATTGATGCCTTGAAACGGCTAAACAATTCCAGCATGGCTGCAAATATTCAAAATCTGGAAACCGTTTACCTAGCTAAATGCCTCAACTTATCCACTCTAAAACAGATTCAAAAGAAGTATCCTAACGACCCTATTATTGCCACTAACCTGGTAGATCTGATTCGGGTTAGCTCAACCAATAAGGCTGATCTTGACTTAGCTGATCAGCTGTCGGTTCGTTTTGGTTTTGGAGTTAAGACACAGTCGCCTGCTATTTCAGTTTCACAGATACAAGCCCGTAAAGCCGAAAAAAAATCTTCCTACGCGATTGGCATCCTGCTTCCGTTCCACCTATCTGAGCAGGAAAAAGGGCCAAATCAATACATTATTGATTTATATGAAGGCATTAAATTAGCTGTTCGAAAACTACAATCTGAGGGTACGAATGTAACCTTATATGCCTACGACGTAGATAACACGCCAGAACCTCTGGAACAAATCATGGCTGATAAGCAGTTTCAGGCACTTGATTTGTTGGTAGGTCCTTTATATCCCAAAACCTATCAGATGGCTTCAGCATGGGCATTACCCCGCAAAATTCCTATTATTAGTCCCTTATCAACGAATGGAACTATTATCCAGGGACAGCCAAATGCCTACCTGGTACAGCCTTCTATAGAAACCCAGGCGAAAGAAATTCTGAAATTTGCTAATACCTTTTTACCTAAGTCCACACTTATTGCCTATGGTAGCAATCGGCAGGATTCCCTACTGGCCATTACCTATGCAGACCTGGCCACCAAAGCGGGCGTTAAAGTCCTGGGTTGCAAACGTGGCCTGAGCGACCAAAATCTGACTGAATTAAACGGTAAGAAACCCGGGCATTTTCTTGGGATTTTTTCCAATCAGGGTTCAGCACCCAGTATATTAAGCTGGACAAATCGTTCTGGACTGAATTGCCCGATTTTTATTCCCTACGAATCTATTAACCCTACTACTACTTCGGCATCTTCTTTTGCTGGTCAACTGGTGTACTTGTACGATACTGCCTATCCATCTGAAAAACAGGCGGCAACGCTTGATTTTCGGCAGAATTACCTTACTCGTGTTAAAACATTGCCTTCTACCTATGCTTACCTAGGTTATGATACTATGCTGTTTTTTGGCCGCATGTTAGGTAAATTTGGTACTGATTTTTCAAAGGGAGTCAAGTATCAGGAATACACAGATGGTTATACGCTGGGTGGGTTTGATTATCGAAATGCTAATGACAACCAGGCACTTACCATCTTAAGATATACTAATTATCAGTTTATTCCTGAACATTATCATTAAGTTTCCGTCCGTATCATCTGAAGTTTACACTACTTCTCTCCCTCTTAAACTCCTTTCCAGGCCATGACCAATTCTGAACAATTATTTCAGCAAGCGAAACAGGTTATTCCGGGCGGTGTCAATTCCCCCGTAAGAGCATTTCGGGCTGTTGGGGGCAATCCTGTTTTTATTAAATCCGCCAAAGGGCCTTATTTATTCGACGAAGACGATAATCAATATATCGAGTTAATTAATTCGTGGGGCCCTATGATTTTAGGGCACGCAAATGAAATTATTGAAAAAGCCGTTGCGGATGTCCTTCAAAATTCCTTCTCATTTGGGGCTCCTACCCGGCGGGAAGTTGAAATGGCCGAATTGATTGTTTCGATGGTTCCCTCCATTGAAAAAGTTCGCATGGTCAACTCAGGAACAGAAGCAACAATGGCGGCCATTCGCCTAGCCCGTGGTTTCACTAGCCGCGATAAAATCATCAAATTTGAAGGTTGTTACCATGGTCATGGTGATAGTTTTTTAATTGCAGCAGGTAGCGGTGCCGTTACTATGGGCGTACCCGACAGCCCCGGCGTAACTAGGGGCGTTGCCAACGATACCCTTACGGCTCCCTATAATGACCTCCCGGCCGTACGGGCCTTAGCTGATGCAAATCGTGGTCAGATTGCCGCTATTATTCTTGAACCAGTCGTTGGAAATATGGGCTTAGTGCTACCACAGCCCGGTTTTCTGGAAGGCTTACGAGAACTTTGTCATCAGGAAGGTATCCTATTGATTTTTGACGAAGTAATGACGGGTTTCCGTTTGTCTTCATCAGGGTTTCAGGGATTAACCTCCGTGCGACCCGATTTAACTACCCTGGGTAAGATCATTGGCGGAGGTATGCCCGTTGGAGCATATGGTGGGCGGCAGGAAATAATGGATTACGTATCCCCAGCTGGCCCAGTCTATCAGGCAGGAACGCTTTCAGGAAATCCGGTTGCGATGGCTGCCGGGCAAGCCATGCTTACTTACCTGAATGAGCACCCTGGCATTTATGATGAACTCGAACAGACAGGGTCCAGGCTGGAAAAAGGTCTGAAAAATAAAAATGCTAAAGTTGGTAAGAACTTTACCATTAACCGCATTGGTTCAATGTATACTTTGTTCTTTACGGAGCAGCCGGTTACCAATTTCGCTTCTGCTAAATCGTCTGACCTGACCCTCTACGGCTCATATTTCCATGGCATGCTGAAGCGAGGGATTTATCTGGCTCCTTCGCAATTTGAAAGTTTATTTATTTCTACGGCTCTTACGGATGATCTGGTAGATCGTGTGGTGGAGGCCCACGAAATGAGTCTGCTCGAAGCATTAGGCGGAGCTTAAGCTTGTTTGATCAGATAAAACCATTAACCCCCCGTTCCAGTGCGTCAGTTTTCGATCATTATCCCCGTTTATAATCGCCCTGATGAGTTAGCTGAGTTGTTAGGATGCCTCGTTAAACAAATATACCTGGCTTTTGATGTGGTAGTGGTGGAAGATGGCTCTACCATTCGGGCTGAATCAGTGGTGAATCAGTTTGCTTCTGACTTAACCATTTCTTACTACGAAAAACCAAATAGCGGACAAGGCTTTGCCCGTAATTATGGTATGGCACGAGCCAGGGGTGACTGGTTTATCATTCTGGATTCGGATGCCTTGATTGATCCCGATTATCTGAACATCGTCAATCGGGAAATTGACCTGCAAAACCTGGACTTATTTGGTGGCCCTGATCGGGATCATCCTACTTTTAGCCCCATCCAGAAAGCCATAAGTTATTCCATGACTTCGCTCTACACAACCGGAGGAATTCGTGGTAAATCGAAAAATGCAGGGGGTACTTTCCATCCTCGCAGTTTTAATATGGGGCTCAGCAGAGCGGTATGGGAGAAAACCGGCGGGTTTCGCATTACTCGGATGGGGGAAGATATTATATTCAGTATCAATGCGTTAAAGCTAGGTTTCAGAAGTGCATTATTACCCGAAGCTTTTATTTATCATAAACGCCGCTCTGACTTTCCGGCCTTTTTTCGGCAGCTGAAATTTTTTGGCCGGGCCCGGATCAACATTACCCGTTTCTTTCCTGATACGTTAAAACTAGTTCACTTTTTCCCGGCTGTTTTTACACTCTGGATTTTTAGTTTTCCGATTCAGCTTCTACTTTTCAAACCTCTATTCAAGCTCTCAGTACTGATTCTGTTGCTGTATTGTCTGTTCATTTTTATTGATTCCTGGAAACAGAATAAAAGCATAACCATTGCCAGTTTAAGTATTCAGGCCGTATTTGTACAAATGATTGGCTATGGAATTGGTTTTCTTTCGGAAGGATGGAAATACCTGCGGGAACCCAAAGGAACCATTCAGACGGGGGAATCTATTGATTATCCTGCCTAGCTTCAAATTAGCAAACGTTAGCTACTTATGAATCTCAGTAAAATTTCTCTTACCAATAATCAACATTTGAATCAGTTTGAAATGGAGATTGAGGACCAGATTGCTTTGATTGCCTATCACACCATTCATTCGGATACACTGGCTTTAGATCATACCGAAGTACCAGAACAGCTTCAGGGCAAAGGAATTGCCTCTGCCCTGGTTGAAAAAACGTTTCATTATCTGGAGGAACATAATATGAAAATGCTGCCCTACTGCCCATTTATCCGTACCTATTTGCAGCGGCATCCTGACTGGTATCGTCTGGTGGCTTAGTTCAGTATACGGGTGGCTTTGATAAAGCCTCGTTGCCAGTAATCATTAAAGAGGTTGTCTTCAATAACACCCCGACTGCTGGACGCGTGAATAA
>JASGGE010000174.1:0-6640 GCA_047605205.1 Siphonobacter sp. | reverse complement strand
CTGAACTTTGCTAACCCCGATATGGTAGGCCATACCGGTAGTTTTGAAGCCGTAGTAAAAGCCTGTGAGTCAGTAGATGAATCCTTAAACGCAGTAGTAACGGCGGCTCGTAATAGTGGCTATTCAGTGATTGTGTTGGCTGACCACGGTAATGCCGATTACATGATTAACGATGATGGAAGCCCAAATACACAACACAGTCTGAACTTAGTGCCCTGTATTTTGCTGGATGACGACCATAAATCAGTGAAAGACGGCAAGCTGGGCGATATTGCTCCTACCGTACTCGCCTTGATGGGTATTGAAAAGCCTGAGATTATGACGGGTGATAGTCTGGTATAGTTAGTAGACTAGTTACCCATAAAACGTAAAAAGGCTGACAGCGATTGTCAGCCTTTTTACGTTTAGGCATACTGCTGCTTTCGCCACCAGAAACAGCCAAGACCCAGTAAGGCAATCAGGACAATTGGGCCGAGTATATTCAGAACCTGCCAGAATGCACGGTTCTCCTTAACCTGTACCTGATCTAAAGGCCGTAATTTAAATTCTTTATTGCGAGCGGTGATTACTCCGTTATCGTCCAGGAGATAATCTACTGCATTCAGAATAAAATCTTTATTGGCGTAGATATGACGATCAGGACTAAAACGGTCGAAGCCTAAAGGCAAAGGAACCTGTCGCTTCTGATCAAACTCATTTAAAGCCATATCACCATCGGCTACGACAATAATCTTCGATTCCTTATCCTGAACCGTAAACCCTTTTGATCGCGGATCATCCGGTAATAATTGATTTCTAAACAAAGAAGAGAATTTTCCTTCCAGTAGATATGCCACCACTTTCGAGCCATCACTGTATTGAAGTGGATCAGGCTTACGGCCCGCCTCGTTGTAAGGAATAACGGCCGGAGCGTGTAAAAGCTGCGTATACTTTGACGTTAACAGCAGAGGTGTTTTCCGAATACCTACGGCAGCAACCGTATCGAGTGAGCCAACATAACGCCCATATACTGCATCCAGATTACGCGTAATCGTAGAAGAACCGAAGGAGTTCAGGAGAGGATAAAAACGCCAGGGCATCAGCTGGATATTCGCCCGATCACCCATATTCCCGACATTCAACGGAATCTGGCCCGATAATAGATCCTTAACAACAACAGCATTAGCTCGTAAGCCATACCGGAACAATAAATCATCGAGTTTGAGATCGGTTGGTTGGGCAAAAACGCCCTCCTTTCCTACGGAATCGGTCTGAACGGCATCCAGAAAGAATAAAGCCTTACCTCCATGAATAATGTATTGGTCGATCTTCAATTTATCATCCTCCGAAAAAGGCTGATCAGGCTTTATTACCAAAATACCATCTAGCCCGTCCAGATTAGGGGAAGTCTGTACATTCACCTGAAAGATTTCGTAGTTTTTCTGCAAAGCTACAATCAGATCAGATAACCGAACAGCATTCAGTTTCTTTGAAAATGTCGATAAGAGCCCAATCTTCTTTTTCTCTTTCTGAACCAGTTCCCGTAGGGCCGTAGCCAAGGTATACTCCACGTTTTCAGCCGAAAGATTCAGATTTTCCTGAGCCGTTTTTGAGATATTGCCCTTTAAGAGTTGAACCGCTGTTTCTTTATTTTCATAGGTTAATAAAGCTCCCGGCCAGACCAGTTTCTGAGACCGGCTATCTTCGGAGCCTTCTACCACATTCGTAGGAACAAGTCCTTTTTCAGCTAGTGACTCATATAAGCTAGTTCGTTTCTTCGTATCGGTTTCAGCAGAAGGATCGATAAAACGATAATCAACATACCCTCCCGATTGTGCTTTGAATTCCTCCAGGGTCTCTTCCACTGATTCACGTAAGTTTCGGAATCCCGGGTTTAGGTCGCCTGCCAGATATACTTTCACGTATACCTCTTCATCAAGTTGGCTGAGTAGCTTCCTGGTAGCATCGGAAAGGCTATATCGCCGATCTTCGGTTAAATCGAGTCGGAAATAGAAAAAACTGGCTAAGACGTTAATGGTAATTAGTCCGGCAATAAAAATCAGTAAGCGAAAGTACCTGGGTTTCATACTTGCAAAAATGGCCTTTTTATAGCTTGGTAAAAACGGTAGATCAAGAGAAAAATTTTCTTTCTTGTAAGGTGTAACCTTTATCCGTCGGATGAGTATTCTTTCTCAGATTTGAATTTCAACCAATATCACTATTCAGCCTACTGAAATAAGAAGGCATTACGATGCTCCTTATGACCGACGAACAGGCCATGTTAGCCGTTAAAGCCGGAGATTTAGACAAGTCAGCCATTTTGTACGAACGCTACAAAAAGTCCTTGTTAAACTTCTTCCTCTATCGGCATGACTCCCGTGAATTAGCCCGCGATCTAACTCAGCAAGTTTTTCTGAGGCTGCTTCGGTATCGGCATACCTTCCGGGAAGGAGCCCTTTTTAGAACATGGCTGTATGAATTAGCCCGAAACGTATTTCATGATCACCTAAAAACCAGTAGAATTCAGACACACGAAATACCGGAACTAATTGACTTTGAAGATGATGCCGAAGATCGGCACCAGCAACTCCATCGAGCCCTAAATCAGTTGCCGGATAGTTACCGTGAAGTTCTGCTGCTGAGCCGTTTTCAAAACATGAGTTATGAAGAAATCGGGCAGGCCTTAGGCGTATCGGTAGCGAATGTTAAAGTGCGAGCCTTCCGGGGACTACAAAAATTACGAGATCTATATTTTCAATTGAAAGAAGATTGAAACATGGAAAAAGACACTGAATTGATCGATTACCTCTTGGGCCGGCTTTCTGAAACAGACCAGCAAGCCTTTGAGAAAACCCTGGCTCTTGATCCGCAGTTGGAACTGGAAGCTGAGTCGCTTCAGAAAACCTGGCAAGCTCTGCAGGAACTGGAAGCCACCCCCGACGCCTCCATGGATACATCGTTCTATGCTTTGCTTGATCGGGAAAAGCAAAACCAGCAGGTAGAACAACAGCGAGAAAAAGAAATTGCTTTTGTTCCTAAAAAATGGGCTTGGTTTCGATATGTAGCCGTATTGGCCGCTTTTGGGTTAATGTTCTGGTTGGGCAGACTGACGGTAACGCCCAAGGTGGAAGTTCGGACGGTTATGCGGGAAAAGTTAGTTCCTCAACCCCTCCAATTACCCTCTGAAGAAGTAGCGGTGAAGAAAGAAGCTATTAATCCTCCAGAAAAAACACCAGCTACGTTAACAGGTGTCCGGAAAGAAATTGCTACGCTTCGGAAAGAATTAAAAGTTACGCAGGAGCTGGTAATCTTAGGGTTACTCAGAAAAGAATCAGCCGCTGAACGGCTCAAGGGCTTACAATATGCTAGTAATCTACCCACAATTAAACCTCACCTCCTGGAAACGCTAGCTCAAACGCTTCGTCAGGATGAAAACATCAATGTTCGTCTGGCAACTATAGAAACCTTACGGAAATACGGCCAAAGTCAGGAAGTTCGAGAAGCTGTCTTAACCCGGCTGAACATCGCCTCAGAATTACCAGAGCAACTCAGTGCCATGGAAACGCTGGTAACCTGGCACGAGAAAAATGCCATTCCTCGTCTGAAAGCATTATCTGAAGACGAAACCGCCAGTCCAATTATTCGCCAAAAAGCACAACAAAGCATTCAACTATTAACGATTTAAGTCCATGAAAAAAACTCTTATTGCAGGCCTTTGTTTACTGGTTACGTCTGTATTTGCTCAGGATGACACGCCTCCGCAGACTAAAACTTTTCGTACCAAATTCGCAGGAAAAACCGTTTCTTTCCGAATTGCAGATGCCTCGGTAACTATCCAAGGTTATACTGGAAACGAAATCATTATTGAGGCTAAAGGAATACAACCTTTGCCAAAAGAAGCGGAAGGCTTAAAACCCATCGGGAGTAGCGGAGCGGATAATACGGGGGTTTATTTATCTGCTCGAACCGAAGGAGATATCATAACATTTACGACTAGTCTTCGCCAGGAAGACTTAGTCTACTCAATCAAAATACCCAAAACCGTAAGTTTGATTTATAAGCCTAGTAAACAAACCTTTTATAATGGCGAAGACCTTACTATTACTGGAATGCAGGGAGAAATTGAAGCCCGCACCGAATCGGGTAATATCAATTTGGTTGATATATCAGGACCTGTTGTTGCTTACTCTTCCATGGGTAAAATCAAGGCTGTATTTAGCACGGTTAATCAGAGTAAACCGATTTCTCTTTCAACAAGTCATGAATCCATTGATATAAGTCTTCCTGCCGATACCAAAGCTTCGCTTCTTATCAGTGCCCCAACTGGTAATAGTTTCACTGATTTTGATTTATTACCCTTTCCTGAAAAAGACCCTAAGGAAGAAAGTAAAAATGCTCTTACTATAGAAAACTTACAGACGGGACAAGCCCTAGCCCTAGCTCAGGCTCACAAGCAAGCCTATCAAGCTCATCAACAAGCGTTAACGCAACAAAAAGTGCTTACTAGTACAGCAAAATCTATTTCTACAAATGGAATTGTTTCCACTTCAGATAACGATATGGTTTATTTTAATAGTAACAGTGGTAATGGGTCTATAAGCTTTAGCGGATTTTCCCCTTATACAACCAAAGGAATC
This sequence comes from Siphonobacter sp., assembly GCA_047605205.1. Lineage (GTDB taxonomy): Bacteria > Bacteroidota > Bacteroidia > Cytophagales > Spirosomataceae > Siphonobacter. Next base: position 2,024 of record JASGGE010000174.1, on the reverse strand, counting down.
ATTAATGCCCCAGGTGTTTCGATTACCCTAAAATCTTCCATGGGAAATATTTACCTCCGGAAGCGTAAATAAGTAAAAGAGCAGGCTGTATAGCCTGCTCTTTTATATTCCTTTTAGGAGTAATTCTATTTGTTGCCTTAGAAGTGACTTCACAAAATCATCCTGAATTTCGCCATCCACCCAGTTTTTTTTCAGGAACGGAATCTTCACACGTAAGCCTAATACCGTCGCACTCATAAAGCTCATAATATCGGTCAGATGGCTCATCCCTAGAGGATTACCACTTCCACCATCTGAAATACCAACCAGAGCGACGAGCTTACCGCTTAGCTTACTCGGATAATGAAACCCATCCAGAAATGCTTTTAGTACTCCCGGAAAAGAACCATTGTATTCAGGTAAGATAAAGACGAGCTTATCTGCATTTTCAACGGAATCCCGGATGGCATTAAAAGCATCATGTTTACCGAAGTTGGCATATAAGGCTGATTCGATAAAGTCAACCGGCAAATCTGCCAAGTCAACAATTCGAGACTCCGCTCCTGCTTCCTGTAATTGTTTACGATAATACTCAGCCAGCTGACGGCTACGGGAATTCTTCTGGTTTGTAGAGGAAATGATGGTAATCATGCAAAATGATGCCTATGCCATCTTCAATATGGCCTGATCTAAGTTATTTGATACCCGCAAATTTTCATTTTGGGTTTAAGTTGCAATCAATGCTTTCTTTTTTTCGTTCGCTCTTACCCTTATTTCTTTTTCTCTTAGGGTTATCTTTCCAGCAAATAAATGGTATAGGCTAATTACCAATTTTTTGTAACCAGATTGTTCCTGTTCTATGTCCCTTCCATCCATTATCGCATTATTACAATCCCAAACTGATAAAAAACGGTCCGTTGGGATGGCTCGTTATTTCAAAACTGGGCCCGGCGAATATGGTGAACATGATATTTTCTTAGGGCTTTCGGTCGGGCAGGTACGAGTGGCAGCCAAGCAGTTTCGTACTTTATCTCTTGAAGATGTGGTTACTTTATTAAGAAGCCCTGTTCACGAACATCGTTCAGCGGCTCTATTTATTTGGGTGGATCAATACAAAAAGGGTGATTTATCTAAAAAACTGGAGATTTTCGAAGCCTATTTGGCTCATCGTGAGCACATTAACAACTGGGATCTGGTAGATGTTTCAGCCCGTGATATTGTCGGAGCTTTTCTATACGATCAGGATCGAAGGCTACTGTATGATTTTGCTCGTTCTGAACACCTTTGGACGAATCGAATTGCGATGATTGCCACGCAATACTTCATCAGGAAAAAAGACTATACTGATGCTCTGGCGATTGCCGAAATCTTCCTTACCCACCGACATGATTTAATTCACAAAGCTTCTGGATGGATGTTAAGGGAAATTGGCAAGCAGGATGTTGAAGTACTAAAAGAGTTTTTAAACGAGCATACGCCTCGAATGCCTCGAACGATGTTGCGTTATGCTATTGAGAAATTCCCCGAATCTGAGCGGCAGTACTATCTAAAATTTCGTTAGTGTTCAGTTGCTGATATGTACAAAAAACGCTGACTAGATTTAAAACCCGGTCAGCGTTTTTTATTGACAACTGTAAACTACAAGTATTGGTTTACGTTTACGGCGTTCAGATCTTCAAAAGCCGATTTCAGGCGGCTCACGAATGCCTGCTCACCCGCACGCAACCATACCCGAGGATCATAGAATTTCTTGTTTGGTGAATCTTCGCCAGTTGGGTTACCAATTTGTGATTGCAGATACCCTTCTTTCGATTTGTAGAATCCAAGAACGCCATCCCAATATGCCCACTGTAAGTCAGTATCGATGTTCATTTTGATCGCACCGTAGCTGATAGCTTCACGAATTTCTTCACGTGAAGACCCTGATCCACCGTGGAACACAAAGTTTACGGGCTTCTCAGCTTCCAGAGCAAATTTCTCACGAATATATTTCTGAGAATTGTTCAGGATTACTGGTTGCAGCTTCACGTTACCTGGCTTATATA
>JASGGE010000173.1:0-6690 GCA_047605205.1 Siphonobacter sp. | reverse complement strand
GTGCAAAGAATTCAGGTACAATGAGCTGGGGTGAGCAAATGGATGGTGCAATGTACACGCAGTTTGATGGTAAGCAATATGCTTATTCACCGGTTAAGAACAACATTGACAAGTTTTACCGTACCGCTCCAACCTTTACAAATACCGTTTCCCTTTCAGGTGGTAACGATAAGTCCAGCTTCCGCTTGTCGTTATCAAATATGAGTGCCCAGGGTGTATTGCGTAACAATGATGTTGATCGTAAAACGATTAACTTAAGTGCCAAGCAGAAAGTATCTGACAAGCTTGAAGTAAACGTTACGGCTAACTACATTGATCAGATTGATAAAAACCGTGCTCAGTTAAGTGACGCTCCTCTGAATGCTAACTACGGTATTACCTTCCTGGCTTCTAGCTTTAATCAGGAAGCTCTTAAACCAGGTTATGACGTAACAACGGGCTAGGAGCTTACTTTTAGTGATGACTCTTACCGTACAAACCCTTGGTTTGTAGTAAATCAGTACAAGGCAACCAACGCTCGTAAACGTCTGATTTCTTCATTATCTGCTAAATACCAAATCACAGACTGGTTGTACGCCCAAGGTCGTTTAGGTTATGATAACATGAACGATGACAACTTTAATGTTACTCCTTATGGTACGGCATATTCACAGTACGGTTCATTAAACAAGAACAAAACCCAACGTAGTGAATTAAACCTTGAAGGAATTCTTGGCATTAACAAGAACATTACTCAAGCATTGTCATTCAATGGCTTACTTGGTGGTAACTTGAGAAAGAACAAGTATGAGCTAGTGGGTATTAGCGGTAGTACAATGAGTATCCCTTACTTGTACACCATCTCTAACTACCTTACTAAGAATACTTCTTATGATTACAACGAGCGTCAGGTACAATCTGGTTACTATTCAGCTGAATTTGATTATAAGCAATTCCTGACGATTGGAACTACGGGCCGCTATGATGTGTATTCAACGTTGCCGGCAGCTAACCGCGGTTTATTCTCACCTGGTGTAACAGGTAGTTTTGTATTCTCTGAATTCTGGAAACCTGCTAAAATGGATTTCGGTAAAATCAGAGCTTCGTTTGCTCAAACCAGTGGTGAAGCTTACGACGCATACCTGACCTCTCAATACTATACGCTGGGTAATACTTACAATGGGTATCCTCAAGGTAGCTTCAGCTCAACAATGCCTAACGTAAACCTGAAGCCATATCGCCTGAAAGAATTTGAAGTAGGTTTTGAAACGAAGTTTTTCAACAATCGTTTAGGTGTTGACCTGGCTTACTTTCACAAAATCACTTCAGATGAAATCGTAAATGCTACGGCTTCTATCACGTCGGGTTATACGTCTCAAGTATTGAATCTAGGGTCTACCAAAAACCAGGGCCTTGAACTGTTGTTAACAGGAACTCCTATCAAGAAGCAAAACTTTACCTGGGATGTATCATTCAATCTTACCAACCTGAAGAATACAATTGTTAAGATTGACGGTGTAAATAATACCTTGACCTTAGGTACCTATCGCCCACTTAACGGCAACATTGCTCACGTAGTAGGGAAGACAGCTTCTCAGATTATGGCTTACGACTACAAATACGATAGCGACGGAAATATCATAGTAGGCGATAACGGTATTCCTGAACGTGGTGATTTGAAAGCCTAGGGCTCAGCACTGGCCAACGTATACGGTGGTTTAAATAACACATTCAATTACAAAGGGCTTTCATTCTCTTTCTTACTTGATTATAAGTTTGGTGGTAAAGTACTTTCGGCAACCAATCACTACTCATACGTGTATGGTTTGAACAAACACACTTTGCCCGGCCGTGAAACGGGGGTAGTAGCAACGGGTGTTACAGAATCTGGCGAAACGAACACCACAAATGTGGCTGCCTATACCTATTACCCACAATTAGCCGTGAACATATCAAGGCTATCAGTATTTGATGCCAGCTTCATTAAACTACGTCAGGTCACGTTAGGATATAGCTTACCTGATCGTTGGTTCAACCGTCTACCATTTGAAAACATTACGTTCTCATTAGTAGGTAGAAACTTGGCTACTTTATTGAAACATACCGACAACTTCGATCCTGAAGCTGGGTTCTCTTCAACAATTGGTTACGCTGGTCTGGAAGGTTCTCAATATCCTTCTACAAGAACGTTTGGTTTTACACTTAACGCCAAATTCAAAAACTAAGATTGACAAATGAAAAGAATTTTCAGATATATCCTTCCGTTAGTTTTACTTTACACGGCTAGCTGTACGAGTAAATTTGACGAAATCAATACCAACCCGACCGCTGCTAGTGAGTCAACCTGGGATCCTAATTATTTTTTACCAAACGCTCAGAATGCCTATATTAACATTGGGTACGGTGGAATGCTCTATCAGGCTCCAATGATGCAGATATTGGCCTCTACCTTTAGTTATTATGGTAACGGAGATAAGTATATAAACACTTCAGGTTCTACTGGTTATCAGGGAACACTGTTTAATACGACTTATAGTGTGGGAACCGTATTAGCTGAAATGATGAGATTGACAAAGGATAAAGATGAGTATACAAATCTTTACAACATCGGTCGAATTATGCAGGCTATGAACATAGAGCGTGGGACAGATATATACGGAGATATCCCTTACTCCGAAGCGTTCATGGCGAAAGAAGGAAATACAACCCCAGTTTATGATACGCAACAGTCTATCTATACAGCTCTTCTTACAGATCTGGATGCTGCGATCTCAGCATTGGATACTAGCAAAGACGGCCCAACGGGGGACCTATTCTACGCCGGTGATGTAGCAAAGTGGAAGAAGTTTGGTTATTCCTTAATGCTGCGTATGGCAATGCGGTTGACTAAAATTGACATTGCTACTGCTAAAACCTGGGCTGAGAAGGCAATAGCTGGGGGTGTTTTTACTTCAAACGATGACAGTGCCTACTTCACCGCTGATGCTAGCAATGCCACTTCGGCAATTTATAATGTCTATCAGGTAGCCGATGACTTCCGCGAATTACGCTGGTCGAAAACGTTGATTGATCAATTGTCTTCCACGAGTGATCCTCGTTTGAGTGCTCTGGCTGAAGTTCCTCAGGCGGGGGCCACGAACAACGCAAACCAGGCTTTAACTGGAGATAATACGGCGTCTATCCAACTGGGCTTACCTAACGGTTATGATTTACAGGGGGGGACTACCGATATTCGTACGCGTTCTGATTATCCTGGTGCAACGGGTACTTCTGATGATTCTGCTCCGCTGGGAAATTATTCCCGTCCACGGATCTCTGTCTATTTAAAGAGAGCTGGTACACTGGCAGTATTAACCTATGCTGAAACCGAATTACTCTTGGCAGAAGCGGCAGTACGTGGCTGGACAGGTGCCGGCGAAGCTGCTACACACTATAGCAACGGCGTGATTGCCGCTATGACGTTCATGTCAGAGTTTGATGCAACTGCCGCCATTACTACTGAAACAGCTACCGCATGGGTAACAGCTAACCCATTGACCACTACCTCAACAGAGGCTACCTTAAATGATATCAATACCCAGTACTGGATTGCAACGGGTACGATGTTTAACTTCATCGAAACCTGGAACAACTGGAGAAGATCAGGTTATCCTGTCCTGACCCCTGTTAACTATCCAGGTAATGTAACGAATGCTACGATTCCTCGCCGGATGATTTATCTGTCAACGGAAGTTACAACGAACACAACGAATTACCAGGCAGCGGTTGCCCGTCTGTCGGGTGGTGACTTACTAACTAGCCGTGTTTGGTGGGATGCACAGTAATAATTAAAAAGAAAAGGGATTCTGATCCCTTTTCTTTTCTTATTGGATTGACTTCAACTTCATTTGTTGAAGTCTTTTCTTTTATATCTAACCAGTAAGAATATGATTATATCCTTACGTGATTATTTTTTATGGATACTTGTACTATTTCTGATTGGAAAAGTGCAGGCTCAGAAATCGCCTCTTTTCAAAATCCTGGATTCGAAGGCTACCAACATCACCTTCAGCAATGATATCGTTGAAACGGAGAAGCTGAATATTATGGAATACGAATATTTCTACAGCGGCGGCGGCGTGGCTGTTGGAGATATTAATAATGATGGGCTGGATGACCTGTTTTTTACCTCTAATCTGAAGGAAAACAAACTTTACCTAAACCTGGGTGGGTTAAAATTCAAAGACATTACGCAGCAGGCTGGTGTAGCTGGTAGAACAGATGCCTGGAAAAGTGGCGTGAGTATGGCCGATGTGAATGGAGACGGCCTACTGGATATTTTCGTGTGTTATCTGGGCAAGGGAGATCCTGATAAACGCAGAAAACAATTATTTATTAACAAAGGCAATCTGACCTTTGAAGAGAAAGCCAAAGAATATGGATTGGATAGCCCTAGCTATACTTTTCAGTCTGCTTTCTTTGATTATGATAATGATGGAGATCTTGATGTTCTCTTACTGAATCATAGCATTGGAAAATACGATAACCTGGAGCTTTATAAATATCGGAATGATATTGATGAACTGGCAGGTAATAAGCTCTTTGAAAATCAGAATAATCACTTTGTAGAAGTTACGAAAAAAACCGGTATCAGGCAGTATGCTTTAACTTACGGGTTAGGCGTGGTGGTATCCGATATTAACAAAGATGGCTGGCAGGATATTTATGTGACGAACGATTATAACGAACCAGATTACCTCTACATCAACAATCATAACGGAACCTTCAGGGAAGTAAGTCAGCAGGCTTTTCGCCATATGTCGCAGTTTTCGATGGGGTTGGATATTGCCGATTTTAATAATGACGGCTGGTCTGATATTGTCTCACTGGATATGCTTCCGGAAGATAATCGTCGGCAAAAATTATTACAGCTTCAGGAAAATTATGAATCTTATGAGCTGATGGTACAGCAAAACCTGCACAAACAGTTCATGCGGAATATGCTCCAGTTGAATAATGGAGATGGAACGTTCAGTGAAATTGCCCAGACAGCTGGCGTTTCGAATACTGACTGGAGCTGGAGCCCCTTGCTTGCCGACTTCGACAATGATGGATACAAAGATCTATTCATTTCCAATGGCTACCTGCGAGATTACACGAACAAAGACTTTCTGAAATATTGGGGTGATTACAAAATTAAAAAAGCGGTTGATCGGGCACCGGTACAGTTGATGGATCTGGTGAAAGCAATGCCTTCCACCCGTATCCCCAATTATATTTTCCGGAATAACCACGATTTAACCTTCACCAATCAGCAGAAAGAGTGGGGGATTACCAATCCCTGTGTTTCAAATGGAGCTGTTTATGCCGACCTGGATAATGATGGCGACCTGGATCTGGTTGTTAATAATATCAACGAACCGGCTGTTGTTTATCAGAACCTAAGTCGGGATAAAGACCAGAGTTCTTATCTGCAACTTAAGCTGGTGCCTTCTTCGGGTAATAAAAATGCGTTAGGAGCCAAAGTGACTTTATATACAAAAGGCAATTTGCAGTATCAGGAGCTAATGCCCGCCCGCGGATATTTGTCTTCACTGCCCTTGACCCTGCATTTTGGTTTAGGTTCGGCCACTTCTGTTGATTCACTGCACATTACCTGGCCTGATCAGACGATTCAAAAACTGGTTAATGTTACTGTGAACCAAAAGCTGATAGTCGAGCAGAAAGACACTAAACGCTTTGTTTATCAGGACGTAAAAAGTACACCTTTACTCGAAAAAATGCCGCCCGTTGTGGCTCATCAGCATGAACCCTATAACGAAAATGATTTCAAGCGTCAACCCCTGATGCTTTCCATGTATTCACAAACGGGCCCTGTTTTGGCAAAAGGAGATGTGAATAAGGATGGCCTTGATGATTTTTTTGTAAGTGGTGACCAGAACAAGGAAGGAGCCATTTGGATTCAGCAAAAAAACGGATCATTCAAAAAAATGGAAGGCGTTGTTATTGGTGACGAAGCCATTTCGGCAGTTTCGGCAGCCGTATTTTTTGATGCCAATGGCGATGGTTATGATGATTTGTATGTAGCTATGGGAGGATATTCGCTCTTTGAACCTAATACCCCCTCTTTACAGGATTTACTTTATCTGAATGATGGGCATGGAAAGGTAGTGGCAAGTGCCTTACCTGTTCTTCATACCAGCAGTAAGTCTTGTGTGAGGCCTGGTGATATTGATAATGACGGTGACCTGGATTTGTTTGTGGGCGGCCGCGTGATTCCTGGGAAATACCCACTTTCTCCGGATTCGTATTTACTGGAAAACGATGGGAAAGGGCATTTCAAGGCCAGCATTTTTCCTGTGAAAGGCTTAGTTACCGACGCTCAGTGGGAAGACCTGGATCAGGATGGGCGTAAAGATCTAATTGTCTGCGGAGAGTTTATGCCCATTAAAGTATTCCATAATACCGCTCAGGGTTTCGCCGATCAAACGAAACAATACTTTGCAGAGGAAGAAAATGGGTTCTGGTATGCCCTAAATCTGACGGATATAAACGGTGATGGCAAGAAAGACATCATTGCTGGTAACCTGGGAACCAATACGCAGATTAAGGTTAACAAACAGGAACCCGCTGAATTATACTATGCCGATTTTGATAACAACGGCTCTATTGACCCCTTTTTCTGCTTTTATATTCAAGGTAAGTCATATCCATTCGTAAGTCGGGATGAAT
>JASGGE010000172.1:0-6708 GCA_047605205.1 Siphonobacter sp. | reverse complement strand
GGGTATAAATCTCCTGACGAAAATTCTGCTTGTCCTGCTCAAGGGTATATTCGGTCAGTTGCTTGGTTACCTGAGCCGTTTTAGTTCTTGACCTGGATCGACCCCAATCGAGAATTGGAATATCGAACTGAATCTCAATCGTTTGCTGATTTTCAGGTCGACGATACACGTCTGGAATAGTAGCTCCCTGATTTGAGAGCCCTAACGTGGCAGTAAGCGTGGCATTCAAACTGTTATCTCCTCTGGCTTTAGCAACCGCCTGGTTGGCTTCTTCCATCCGACGAGCAAAGGCAATGGCGTCCGAGCGATTCTCGAACGATTCACTCAGAGCCTTATCCGCCTGAATATCAATTTTGGCCATAGCTGCCGGCACTACTAATTCAATTTGTTGATCACTCGAAAGCCCCACATATGCCTTTAGATTCAGTGAAGCAACTTCTACATCTCGCCGGGCTGTTCCGAGAGCTTTTCGAGCTTTGAGCTGTTCGAGCTGAAGTTGTAGAATTTCATTACGGGTAGTTCGGCCTAACTCGAATTTTTCGTTTGTAATCCGAAGGATGTTATCCGTATTTCGAAGGTTCGTTTCCGCAATTTGTAAGTTAATCTGCCCCAGTAATAGATCAAAGTATAACTCCGTTGCTTTAACGGCAATCTGTTCGAGCGACTCATGAAAAGCCTGCTGACTTTCTTTATACTTCAAGGGTTCAATTCGTCGATTCCAGCGTAAGGCATTAAACTGAAAAATGGGCTGGGTATAACCAATAGCAACTGGTGTACTGTTATAAAGCGTATTATTGCGGTCAAAATCATCAAACCGTTGCAGACTGCTTACGGCGTATAAGGTGCCACCTGTATTACCAATGGTTTGACTCAGATTGAGTTGTAATGCTGAATTATTATTGCGAACAGGTTGGAACCGAATCGTGCCGTCGGGTTGCTGGACTTGAGTATACGAACGGGTAAAAGCGGGCAAGTTTCCGCTTAAGACCAGTTGAGGCTTATAATTAGACAGATACGTACGATACTCCCAGTATTTCGTTTCCCGGGTGGCCACCGCCTGGCGAGCTGCTATGGATTGCGATTTAGCCCGATCCACAACCTCCGGCAGGGTTAGTTTAAGTACTTCCTGAGCCCGTGAAATGCTATTTGCCAGTAACAGTAAAAATAGAATTCGCACCATTGATTTATTTAGCTATTCAAGAAGGCTTACTCTTTTATTTTCAGCGTATTCAGGTGTTTATAATCTGATAAATCGGTCAGAATTACCCGATCGCCGGGTTGAATTCCCTTCCTGATCTCAACGTAATCGAAGTTTGAAGCTCCTACTTCCACTGATCGTCGTTCGACTGTTTCTGTATTCGTTAAAACAAATACATCCTGCACGCCGGTATTCTTAAATGCAGCTCCGTTCGTTACCCGTACTACATGATTAGCCGCTGATGTAACCAGAAAGAGCTCTACTTTCAAATTGGGACGTAATAACTTACTAGAAGATTCTTTAAGCTGTATGTCGAAGGTTACTACTCCGTTTTTAATAGTGGGCTGAATATTAGTCAGAATGCCATGTAGGGTGTTTTCATTGATTCGAATCAGAACTTCCATACCCATCTTGAGCTGGTCGGCATAACTATCAGCAATCGTACCGCTTACCCGAAACCCACGCAGATCTGCTATCCGGGCCAGGGCTTCTCCTTCCCGCACGGTAGTTCCGAGAGCTTTATTTATCCAGGTAACCACTCCCGGGCGGGCAGCTGTTATGTCGGACTGCCGAAGTTTCGTTTCTAAAGAGGTCAGATCTTTTTGCTGAATGCTGGCCTGAAGTTCCGACTCCCGCAGCTCCGTCTGCATGGTTTGCTGCTTTACCCGAATATCGTTTTCAAGTTGACGTTTTTCGAGTTGAGCAATTTTCAGGCTTAGTTCTGTTTGCTGGATATCTTCCCGGGTAGCTCCTCCAGCCTTATGCAAACGGCGGGTGTCTTCAACGGAAGCTCCCAAACTATTGATACGAAGGCGTTTGATGGAATCATTCAGCTGAAGGTCGAAGTAACTTTTTCCTAGCTCGAGGCGAAGTTTTGCAATAGCAGTACGTTTAAGCTCCAGCTGATCCTTCTGTTTTTCGTAGGAAAGCCGGGCTTCGTCTTTATTCAGTTCCAGAATTTTCTGACCCGGTTGTAAAGCCATTCCTTCCGTCACGTATACATTCTGAATTACGGCTGAGATAGGGCTCGTCAGTACTTGTTCCAATTCAGGCAGAACCTCACCACTTGCATTGAGCGTATTAGCCACGTTACCAATTTCAGCAACAGCCGTACGGATTTCACTTTGTGATATGGTAGAAGAAAATACATAACGAATTCCCTGAAATAGAAAAAGTAACCCTACTACCACGGCACCTATGATCAGGTAAATCCGTCGATTCGAACGTTTGATTTCTTGGGTAGTCAGATCACGATCCATAAAGAGAGTATCATTTCAGAACAGTTTTACCTATTCTCTCTTTATTGGATACAAGTCGTGTGCCACGAATCAAGTATCTATAAATCAATCATTTGCCAATAAATAACAATAAAAAAGTGCCCGATATCGGGCACTTTGTACGTTTTTGAACTTCTACAATAAGAATGCAAAACTAATCAATCCCATTCACCCAAGCCCTGCCGAATGACTTCCAGAGCATTATCGGTTGCGTCGATTATGGTTGAAGGAATCAACCCTCCCGGGCCGCCGTCAATCACAAGGTCTACCTTATGCTGAAAAACATGAAAAATTTCTTCCGGATCAGTAGGATACTCCATAAAATCATCCTCTGACTTAATGGAAGTCGTGATAATAGGATTTCCTAATTCACTAACAATTGCCTGCGTAATGGGGTGATCTGGTATCCGAATACCAATGGTTTTTTTACGCGGATTTAGCGAACGCGGCAATTGAGTACTGGCCGTAAGAACAAAGGTATACGGACCGGGTAGCACTTTTTTCATCACTTTAAAAGCCACATCCGACACTTTTGCATAATCGGCAATATGGCTAAGGTCATTACAAATGATGGAAAAATCACTTTTCTCTGGCCGAATACCTTTTATCTGGGCGATTCGTTCAACGGCCCGGGCATTATGACTATCACAACCCATACCATAAACAGTATCGGTTGGGTAAATGACAATGCCGCCCTTTTTAAGTACTTCCAGCACCTGAGCTATTTTTCGGGGCTCTGGATTAACAGGATGTATGGAAATAAATTCAGCAGGCATATTCTTGATGTTATGCTTTCAACGATTTGAAAAGCGGTTACTTTTTGCGAATTCGCTGAAAAGTATGATACACCTGATAAAATGGAATTCGTTTCTGACAGGCCCAGGCAATCGCTCGGTATTTCCGGTTAAGCGGCCTAAACTGCTGGTGTAAAGCCACATACTTTTCGGCTAATTCATAATGTTCCAGAAATAAACATTGCCGGAGGCCATCCTGTAAACGTAAGAGCAAAGCCTCGCGTTCCCGATCAGTTTTCACTAAGACAGCCGCTTTTGCACATACCTGAAATGTTGATTCCAGGTGTTTGGTACGCCGCAGTGCCTGACTGCGGGAATCAGAACCAGGCACTTGCCGATACATGATCCACTGCTGATCACTGTAGGCATATTTCCATTGGCGGGAAGCCCGTACCAGAAAATCAAAATCTTCGTATACCAGCGTTTCGTCGTATCCCTCAAGGGCATCATAAACCGTTTTCCGGGTCATGGCAGTAACCGTTAAAATGGGTGTCCCCGCCAATACTTCAGCAAATACATCCCCTTGAGGAACAGGGCTTAACACATTACCGGAGACATCACGCTTCCGCCAGGATCCTATTGCTTTACCCTGTTCATCAATCAGGACAGCATCCCCAAAAATAGCTCCATACTCGTCTGAAAGCGTTTCAAAAAAAGCTACCTGCCGGGCTATGGTATCAGGAAAGAGTTGATCATCCGCAGCCAGGTCAACCACATATTTCCCTTTTGCTCGGGCCAATCCGCTATTAAAACTTTTACAAATACCCTTGTTATGGCCGTTTTGAATGAAAATATCCTGCGGACGAATCATTGACTGAATAACTGAAACGCTATTGTCTTTACTATAATCGTCTATAATAATTAATTCAATAGCTGGGTAAGTCTGACTAAATACAGCATTCAGGCACTCGGCCACAAATCGTTCATGGTTGTAACATAAACAAATGATCGATACGAGCGGCGGGTTTATCATTTTTTGCAGAAGCGTAGTTCAAGCGATAAGCGAGTTTGATCCATATTCTGATTAATGGCAGCTCCGTGAATCAGAAAAGGCGTAAATACTAAAGCCTGACCACACGCAGGATTAGGCCTTATTAGTTCTATTCCGTCGCGTAAGCCTACAATTCCGGGAACATGGTAACTTAGCCCATTAATTTTGGCTCCTTTCGGCAAACTCCGGCAAACATCTTTTTCGTTGGTAAGATGACTTCCAGGCAATACAGGTAATGAAGATTGCTGGTTGCAGCCAGCTAATGGAATCCAAAGGTTCAATACATTCGCCCAAATCTCCAGATATCCATCCCGATGTAATGGGTTAATATCCAGCGTTTGTGGTCTACTAATCCGCAGAATAACAATTTCTTCGTCGAGTAAGGGGTTTTCAAGCTGAAGCGGATGACCAATAAAAGCAGCCACACGATTACATAAATCCTGGAAATCAAGCTCGAAATCACGGTAGGTTAGAAAGCGGGTTCGCTGAATAACCTGTTGATGTAAAGCTGGATTACTGAAATAATGATGGTAGTGTTCTGATTTAAAATCAGACGGTAACACAACTCCCAAATCCGCACCGATACGTTTCAGAATTGCCGTAATGGTTTGGGTTAAGCCTTCGAATTCTGTTGGCGTGAACAAATTCATAACTGCGTACCCTTTCGCCAGCCAGTCGGTATATTCAATTACATTATTCTTTACTTCGAATAATACTTCATCTTTTCCCCAAAAGAACTCCCCTTCTATTTCAAACGAAAAAGGTTGTCCATCAATGGTCATCTGACAATCATCCATAACTTTCATTTTCTATGCTTGATCCGCTCTCTGGCTAGCTGCCTTGAGGCATCATCCAGACTTTGGTTAATTTCAAATCCCAGAATTAATAACAAGGCAACCAGATACAGCCAAACCATCAGAGCGATAAGCGTTCCGACAGCTCCATACACACGGTTATAGCTCGAAAAATTAGAAAAATAGTACGAAAATCCTTGTGTAATGATAATAATTAAAATGGAAGTGATAATCGAGCCAGCATTGATAAAATGCCAGCGTTTGTGCAGCACTGGAGCAAAATAATAAATGATAGAAACGGCTACAAAAAGCAATGTAAAGACTGTGAAATAGCTCAGAATTTGAATATACTGATAGGTAGAGTCAATATTAATTACCCGGGACTTTGCCAGTTCTTCCATCGCAATTCTTCCTACTATCAAAACGCCTACCGCTACAAATAACACCATCGCTAACAAACCCGTCAGCATTAAAGCTACGAGTCTGGTTTTCAAAAAACTACGTTCTTCAGGAGCACGCTGGGTTACGTTAAATGCCCTCATCAGGGCAATCATTCCGTTCATGGCTGAAAAAATCGCAAAGGCAAAACCAAGTGAAAGAATCCCCCCTCGTTTTTGACTAACAATATCACGGATAGTAGGTTCTGCTTCGCGGTAAAGGCCATTGGGCATAATCTCTGAAAAGAAACGTAGGATAATATCGTCCAGATTGGTAATCGGGATATAGGGAATGAGTGTAAAAAGTACAATGATGGTTGGAAACAGAGCTAATGTAAAGCTGTATGCTACTGCCGTGGCTCGCTGGTCAATATCAAACTGAAGGATATTGGTCAGAAGTACTCGCAACAAATGATATAATGACCCCCCCGTTCGTCGAATTTGTATTTTCCTCAACCATGCCTGTAGCTGTTCAACTGTATCGAATTGAGGCATACGAAGAATCGTTTAGATACGTCTTTGTGTATGGTAGAAAGGTCATACCTGTTTCGTGATAACAGAAAGCGTTATCGTTACAAAAAGAATAAATCTACGGCGGATTTTCGTTATTAACTTTTCTTAAAGTTTAGTTTTTTGACTGAAATTCTAAACTCGAAGTATAGTTAAGCTTTCCCGGAGAGCTGAAAATAAGGGGCTAATTTTTCCAGTAAATCTGCCGGAGCCATCACAGGTCGTCCGGTAGTTCGACTTACAAATACAAGAGTTACTTCGCCTTTATTTAACAACGTTCGTTCTTCATTATACACTTCAAAATGGAAGATGATCCGGGCACCAGGTTTTTGAATAATTTGCGTACGAATCGTTAATAACTCATCATAACGGGCAGCCTGAAGATAGCGGGTTTTCATTTCATATACCGGCATTATTACGCCAGAATCTTCCAGTTCTTTATAACGAAAACCCAGGCTACGAAGAGCTTCTACCCGACCAATTTCGAATAAGCGTGCGTAATTACCGTAATACACATATCCCATCTGGTCAGTGTCGGCATAACAAACCCGATAGGCTGAATCGTGACTGTACATAACGAAAGGGGCTTTTCAGTCCCGGAAATACTGTTATTTTTTGATCCCTAACTTGTTCAGAGCTTCCTGGTACAGTTTAGCATTGTTTAGATGTTCTGCGTATGGTTCAGCAAATAAATGATACCCATTTAA
>JASGGE010000171.1:0-6774 GCA_047605205.1 Siphonobacter sp. | reverse complement strand
CGAAGGGATTTCCGCTATTCGGGACGAAAGTTCGAACCGCGAAGGGATTCGTCTGGTTATTGAAATCAAAAAGGATGCCGTCCCAAATGTCGTTCTTAATAACCTTTACAAACATACGCCGCTTCAAACGGCCTTCAGTGTCAATAACGTAGCCCTTGTAAAAGGCCGCCCTATGACGCTGAACCTGAAGGATCTAATCCGTTACTTCGTTGAGCATCGTCTTGATGTTATCGTGCGTCGGGCTAAATATGACTTACGCGAAGCACGCAAACGGGCACATATCCTGGAAGGCTTGCTGGTTGCTCTTGATCACCTGGATGCAGTTATTGCCTTAATTCGGAGCTCCCGTGATCCTGACGTTGCAAAAGCCGGTTTGATGAACGGCGATTTCATGACAGCAGCTCAGAAAACGGCATTCCTGAGTGATCCGAAGCGTACACTGCAAATTGTTGACTCATTCCAGAACGATAGTACTACGCAGGTATTGAGCGAAGCTCAGGCTCGTGCTATTCTGGATATGCGTCTGCAACGCCTGACGGGCCTCGAACGTGATAAAATCGTTGAGGAGTACAACGAACTGATGAAAATAATTGCTGATCTGGAAGAAATTCTGGCTAGCCCTGAGCGTCAGCGTACAATCATCAAAGAGGAATTATCAGAAATCAAGGCTCGTTACGGGGACGAGCGTCGGACGCAGATTTCGCATGCCGATGATGAGTTATCGATCGAAGATATGATCGCTGATGAGGAAATGCTGATTACCATTTCTTCACAGGGATATATGAAACGGACACTCTTGAGCGAATACCGTACGCAGAGTCGGGGAGGAGTCGGAGCACGTGGTGTGAAAACCAAGAACGATGACTTTACTGAGCACCTCTTTACGGCAACCATGCACAATTACCTATTGTTCTTCACAGATACGGGTAAGTGCTTCTGGTTGAGGGTATTCAACGTTCCGGAAGGAAATAAAACGGCGAAAGGACGACCCATTCAAAACCTGATTAATATTGAAAGCGGAGATAGAATCCGGGCCGTTATTAACGTAAAAACACTGAGTGACCCTGACTACATCAACAATAATTTTATTGTAATGTGTACGGAACAGGGAATCGTGAAAAAGACATCCCTGGAAGCGTATTCACGTCCTCGTCAGAATGGTATCATCGCCGTAAATATCAACGAAGGTGATCGCCTGCTGGATGTTGCCCTCACCAATGGTAACAACGAAGTGATTATTGCTATAGATGCAGGTCGTGCGGTGCGTTTCAACGAAGAAAAAGTCCGTCCGATGGGCCGAACTGCTACGGGGGTGAAAGGGGTCGAATTGGCAGAAGACGAAAAAGTGATTGGGATGGTATGCGTAGCAGATTCGTCAACTGCCCAGCTGTTAGTAGTTTCCGAACAAGGCTACGGAAAACGTTCAGATATTGAAGATTATCGTCTGACAAACCGCGGTGGAAAAGGGGTTACTACGCTGAAATTGACAGAAAAGACGGGTAAGCTGGTGGCTATTAAGCAAGTGACTGATAATGATGATCTTATGATCATTAATAAGTCAGGAATTGCCATTCGTTTTGCCGTGGCTGACCTACGTGTAATGGGCCGTAATACCCAGGGTGTACGTCTGATTAATCTGCGAAATGGAGATGAAATTTCGTCCATTACAAAGATTGAAAAAGAGGAGGAAGAGTTAACAGAAGGGCAGGAGGAAAACGGAAACGATACTCCACCAGAGGTAAGCCCAGAGGTATAATTTTTTAGCCTTGAAGTCTTAAAAACACTTCAAGGCTTTTTTTCGTAGATAAGAAAAGAAGAATGCCAGAGATGTATAGCATATTTGAAGAAATATCAACTGGCTTCATTTGATAACACTTCCTGTTGGGAGTATTGAAAACGTCTGAGAAATAAAAGGCGAAGTTCAGATGTTTTCTGGTTTCCATAAATTCGTTTACTTCGCAGACTAACTAAACTTAACTGTATTTTTTACGATGAAGAAACTCATTCTTCCGGCCTTTTTAGGCCTGTTCTCCGCGTCGGCAGCCTTTGCACAGAATAGTGCAATTATGGCCATGGAAAGCGGGAAACTCGATAAAGCAAAGGAGGAGATTGACAAAGCTACCCAGGATCCTAAGTCAGGGGCAAAGCCTAAAACCTGGCTGGTAAAAGGTCAGGTATATGAGGCTCTGGCGATGGATCAGAAACTTTCCGGACTAGATTCAATGGCCGCATTGGCAGCCTATGATGCTTACAAAAAGGCGATTGAGTTAGATAGTCAGGGAGGTAAAGCGGGCAGCACTGCTAAAGACGCCCAGAAGGCCATCGAGAAAGATCCCGCGGCAAAAGATAAACCACGTATTTACTTTGCGTTGTTAGGCCAGGGAAATGCAAAATATCAAAACAAAAATTTCCCAGATGCCCTGAAGCTGCTCAAAACGGCGATGGTTGTAGATCCTAAAGATAGTACCGCTGCCATGTTTACGGGTATTGTTGCTCAGCAAATGGGGGATAATGCTACTGCAAAAGAAGGCTTTACCAAGTACCTTGACGCAGGTGGAAAAGATCCTGTTATCTATTATACTCTGGCGTCCATATACCGTACTGATAAAAAAACGGATGAGGCCATTGCTATTCTGGATAAAGGGATTGCTGCAAATCCTGACAGCAAAGATCTGAAAAACGAGAAGATTAACATCTATCTGGAATCAGGTCGGACTGACGAAGCGATTAAGCACCTGAAAGAATTGGCTGAGAAAAACCCAGGAGATGTACAGAACCTTGTAAATCTTGGTATTCTTTACGATAATGCGGCTCAGCACACCTCAGATGAGTTGAAAAAATATCAGACTGAAGAGGCTAAAGGTGGTGATGCTGATAAGGCAGTAAAGGCAGCAAATGAAGACGTTAAACTATACCAGGATGAAGTAACTCGTCTGTCAGCTGCATTGAAGAAAAAGCCAACCGACAAAGAATTGAAGCGTCAGTTGACGGATGTAACTACAAAGCTTGCTGATGCTAAGAAAAATGCAGAAGCAGCCAGCCAGGCAAAAGCAGCTTCTGATCAGCAAAATGCGGGTAAGGTAGCCGAAGCAAAGGCGAAAGTTGCTGAGCTGACGAAGAAACTTGATGAAGAGAAAGCACAAGCTCGTGGTATGTATGAGAAAGTATTGCAAACAGATGCTAATAACTACGATGCCAACTATAACATGGGCGTATTCTATTTCAACGAAGCCGTTGCGATTAAAGGTAAAGTAGATGGCATGGATATGAACACCTACAACAAAGAAGGTAAAGCCGTAGAAGATCAGGCAAAAGCTAAATTCCAGCAGGCATTACCATACTTTGAAAAAGCATGGGATATCCGTAAAGAAGAAGATCTGAAAGCAAACCTTACCCAAACTTACAACGTGTTGAAGCAGTTAGACAAAGAGGCTGCTGCAAATTACTACGATTCTAAAATCGCTGCGTTGAATTAATTCATGTTCTCTTTAAAAAAACGCTCTGTGAGATTCTCACAGAGCGTTTTTTTTGTTTTTCGTTAGCAAATAATGAAATCTTATAAAATAGCGAGATATACGCTGCACAGGGTATTTAAGGGCAGTGGCATTTGTTTATTTAACATAATATAAATTATAAAACTGATGATATGATTATTACACTTCAGTAAGAATTCCTTCCAGGTCAGCTGGCGAGTAATTGATAGACTTCAGCGTTTTGTGGTCAGCATCGCGATAAACTAGCCAGCGTCCATTATCTTCACGATAATGAGCTATAGTGCCATCTTTAGCTAAATAATACGCTACCGTGGCTTGTGCTTCGGCCTCAGTTGAACAAGCTTTGCTCATGTTTGAGCGATGAACCTCATTGAATAACGTTACGAATTTTTCTCCCATACCAAACTCTAATACCGCTCCAGATAATACATATTGCAAATCACAAAGAGCATCGGCCACACCAACCAGGTCATTTTGTTCTACTGCGTCCCAGAATTCCTGTAGTTCTTCTGCCAGTAAATCGTACCGGAGTTTCGCTCGTTTAGGGTCTGGTATTTGTGGATTATCTAAAACTGGTGCATGAAAAGTATGGTGAAATTCAGCTACCTGATGTAAAGAATTAAGTTGATCCATTTGTATAATAATAACCTGCTTTATTTTGAATAAAGAACGAATGCCTAACGATTATCGAACTCAAATATACATTATGTCAATGGCCATTTATCGGAGTTTTATCGCACTATTCCCTTTTTAATTTATTAAAACATGCGTTTCACGCTGCACATTCAGTTAACTGTCTATAAATTAATGACTTATGATTCACGTGGAACACTGTTTCCAGGTATCGGGATAACTTTTTGATATATAGCCACTTACCTACCCTTATCTTACAATACCAGATAGCAAAAAATGAACAAAACTATTAGGGGAATCTTAGTAATTAGCATTTACTAAGGGGGTGTTACTAGATTAGTAATAACAACTTATCGCCTATCTAGCTGCGGCTTTGCTTTCATGATTACCGGTAATGTTAAGAAACGCCATCAGTACGACTTTTAAAAAGTAAGTAGTTTAGATATTCAGTCATTAGAGTGATATACATCTAAAAAAACTGTAATTTTTTACAGGTTTTGGAAAATCTAGAAAAACTCCTGCCAGGTCTGATCCGAGTAAAAAACAATCATTTTGACTACATGCTTCGTATCACTGGCACCATTTTCATCCACGCGAGAATTGTTTAAATCTTGCTTAGGTATGAAGCCATTTTTTTTAGAGGATTCTGAGAGCCTCTGAGACGTGATAAATTCTGCTCTGTGAGGTTGATCATAAAGCATCTGAGGGTCTCTGGAATAGCTCGAATCATTGTTATTACTTTCATCACAGAGCCATTCAAACGTGATTTCGGGATATTGTTTAACTATTTTACGAGCAATATCCATACTAAGCCTATTTCGTTCCGAAAGTATATGAGATATGCTTGATCTAGGTATTCCAATTGTATCAGCAAATTGGGCAGCGGTTAATTCTTTCGAGCTAAGTAGGTAGAGGATTTTTTCTTTGTCGCTCATATACAAATGTTATTTTATGTAAGTACAAATGTATTTCAACAATGTAAACTTTGCAAATCCAAAAGTAAACAATTTACAAAAATACACAAAGTAGATTTGTAAACTGTTTACAAGTATAAAATCACAAATGTTTCTTCTTATTTACAAAATGCAATAACTTGATACTCAATATGATTTAAGATTGTTATTTGACCAGGAAGTGTTTTCTAAAGTAAGAATGTAAAATTGAAGGGATGGATACAAAAAAAGAGGGAGAACAAGGCCCCCTCTTTTTTTGTATCAAAGTAATTTAGATTGCCACCTGATTATCACGCAAAGCTTGATTAAGCGACGTTTTCAGATCGGTACTTTCCTTGCGTTTCCCGATGATTAAAGCACAAGGTACCTGATACTCTCCAGCGGGAAAACGCTTGGTATAGCTACCGGGAATAACAACAGAATTTTCAGGAACTATCCCAATGTATTCTACCGGTTTTTCCCCAGTGACATCAAGAATTTTCGAGCTTCCTGTAATAACAACGCCCGCTCCTAAAACCGCTTTTTTGCCTACACGGGCACCTTCTACAACAATACAACGTGAACCAATAAAGGCTCCATCTTCAATAATAACGGGTGCTGCCTGCAGAGGTTCAAGCACACCACCAATTCCAACCCCACCACTTAAATGAACATGCTTTCCGATCTGAGCACAGCTTCCAACAGTAGCCCAAGTGTCAACCATGGTGCCTTCATCAACATAGGCACCTATATTAACGTAGGAAGGCATTAAGATTACACCACTTGCCAAGTATGCTCCATAGCGAGCTACAGCCGGGGGAACCACACGTACACCTAAAGAATCATATCCCGTCTTTAGTTTCATTTTATCATGGTATTGAAAAATGCCTACCTCTTGAGGAACCATCTGCTGAAGCGGGAAATACATGACGATTGCCTTTTTTACCCATTCATTCACTTGCCAGGAATCATCTCCTTTAGGTTCAGCAACACGTAGCTCTCCTTTATCAACATGTTCAATAATGGTAGCGATTGCGTCTTTGGTGGTTGGTGTATGTAATAGCTGGCGATCCTCCCACGCTTGTTCAATGATATGTTGTAATTCAATCATAAATGGAATAAAAAAAACGTTTTCGTAAAGGTACAATGTAGATTTGAAAATCAGTAACAGTCATTTTGTCACTTCGTAAAGTACAATAAATTTTGAAAAATAAGGTAAAGTAATATTCTTGTTGTTTGTATATAAACAACAAGAAATCAGTTAGTTATATATTTAATTGGCGTTCATTAATAATCCACATAGTTCAAAACAGTATATTATTTTGTATACTTCATAAACAAAATAAAGAATAAGTTTTATTGATTTCTGTAATAATGCTGAAGGCATAATAAGTAAGTGACTCAAAATATCAGGCTAGGAATTTGGGATAAAATGGAAAGCTGTAAGGCCAAGAATGCCCATGATTTTGTATGAGCGGAACAACAGTTAAACATATACTAAAGAAAGAGATAATAAAAGGGAAGAAAAAGAACAACCAGTTAGCAGAGTAATAAAGATTTACTAAAATATTTTGTAATTATAATTGTTAGTATACTAAAGATTATAAAATACTCATGCCATTATTTTATTAATATTGCACCAGAAACTATAATCCTTTTCTAACATGACCAAAATTCGTGTCGCTATCAATGGATTCGGCCGTATTGGACGACTC
>JASGGE010000170.1:0-6792 GCA_047605205.1 Siphonobacter sp. | reverse complement strand
GCATGATAACGCGGAGCAGGATCGTACTGTTTGTAACTAGCTTCGTGTTCTTCATCAACTATGATCAATCCGAGAGTATCAAATGGGAGGAAAATAGCCGAACGAACACCAATTACGAATTGATACCGACCAGAAAGAACGCCTTTCCAAACCTCAACCCGCTCATTATCCGAAAACTTGGAGTGATATATTCCGACTCGCTCACCGAAAATCTTCTTTAACCGAATAACAATTTGCGTGGTGAGAGCAATTTCGGGCAATAAGTATAGTACCTGCGAGCCACTCTGAAGTACCTGTTCAATCAAGTGAATGTATACCTCGGTTTTACCGGAACCCGTTACTCCATGAAGTAAGACAGTATCTTTTTCCTGGAAAGCCTCCATTACTTCATTCATGGCCCGTTGCTGAGCATCAGACAGAGTTGGAGGAGGAGTAACCGCCGCCGTTTCTTCCGCGAAGCGACTCACTACAATATCAAACGTTTCAAAAACACCCTTTTTGAGCAACGTATCAAGCGATGAATCGGAGAGTTCGTCATTTCTGGAAAAAACAGATTTTTCAAGCCCATGTACATTGTGTTCGGGATCCCGTAGGGCAGGCACATGCCGCAGGTATTCTAACAAGATATCCTGTTGCTTGACGGATTTTTCAAGTTGTTTGATTAACTGTTTTAACGATTCAGGATCGGTGTAAAAGGGCGTTAACCGAACCTTACGGACCACTTTTGGTGTGTATTTTTCCCGAACTTCTTCAAAAATAATAATGGCTCGTTTGCCAATCAGGGATTTAATCAGGTGATAGACCTTCTTGACGTCGGCAAAGCGGGCGAGTTCATCGTACGTTAACGACTGCTGTTTTTTAAGCTCTTCAATTATTTCAGTTTCACGAGGTGTTAATAAGTCGGGATGGTCAAAATCAGGATTATACTGGACTTTTGATTGGCTGGAAATTTTAAGGCCGGAAGGAATCGCCACGTTCATGACTTCCCCAATATGGCACATATAATATTCAGAAATCCACTTAAAAAGCTCTAATTGCCAGCGGGTTACCAAGGGGGTGTCATCGAGTACTTCAAGTACATACTTTGCCTGATATTGTTTGGGTGGCTCCGTATGGACGCGAGCCACGAGAGCCGTTACTATTTTACTACGACCGAACTGAACAATAATTCGGGCACCGATCTGGATTTGGCCAGCAAATTCGCGGGGAACTCGATACGTGAAAAGCCTGGGTACTGGAATCGGAAGAATAACATCAACAAACTGCGTAATTTCTTCCTGAAAATCGAGTTGATTCATAGAGCCAAGTTAAGCAAATGGGGGGCTAGAAGGAAAAAAGTCAACTTAAATTATCTGCTATTTTGTATTTATTACACGGGCAGAGGGAACCCGGCAAATTGATACTCAGTCTGCTGCAATCCAATAATATGTGTAACTTTGTTATTTGAATTTGATTCCCATGGCAAAACCATTTCACGTCGTTTACGAAGATAACCACCTCATCATTGTTAATAAGGCAGCAGGGATACTGGTACAGGGTGATGAGACAGGCGACGTGACACTTTCCGAGTACGTCAAAGACTATATCAGATTAAAATACGAAAAACCCGGAGCTGTTTTTTTAGGGACTGTTCACCGCCTTGACCGGCCAGTGAGTGGCCTGGTTGTGATGGCTCGTACGTCAAAAGCTCTCGAACGGATGAACGAAATCTTTCGTCGTCGAGATGTACAGAAAACCTATTGGGCTGTTGTTGCCAGGCGTCCTGAAAACAAAAGTGGTAAGTTAACCCACTGGTTAGTAAAAGACGAAGCCCGTAATGTGGTGACCGCTTATGATTACGAACGCCCCGGTTCACAGAAAGCTGAGCTGACGTATAAAGTATTGGGCGAAATGAATCATTTCTATTTACTGGAGGTCAATCCAATTACGGGCCGCCCGCATCAGATTCGTGTTCAGCTGGCCTCAATGGGTTGCCCGATCCGGGGTGATTTAAAGTACGGCTATCCGAAGGCAAATCCCGATGCCAGTATTAACCTGCACGCCCGGCGTTTGTATTTTGTTCATCCTGTAAAAAAAGAACCGATTATTTGTAAAGCGGCTTTACCTCCGAATCCGTTCTGGGAGGAATTTTTAATTTTTGATGAAGAAGTAAATGATGCCATTTATCAGGGTTAAGCAAACGAGCACGCCATCATGAAAAGCGAAATGAATATTCTTGAACGCATTGTTCTTCATAAAAAAAAGGAAGTAGCTCAGTCGAAGGCAAATATTACAGCTCGTGAACTTGAATTGTTCCCTGCTTTCAGCCGGATAGGTAATTCACTTAAGAGTAGCCTTCTGGCTGAAGGATCTACGGGAATTATCGCCGAATTCAAACGAAAATCACCTTCAAAAGGAATCATAAATAATCGGGTTCAGGTACAGAATGTAACAGCCGATTATGCTTCTGCCGGAGCCGCAGGTTTATCTGTCCTGACAGACGAAGAGTTTTTTGGCGGAAATGCAGATGATTTACAGTTAGCTCGTAAGTGTAACCCCGGGACGCCTATTTTACGCAAAGATTTCATTGTTGACGAATATCAGATTCTGGAAGCAAAAGCCTGGGGGGCTGATGTTATTTTGCTGATTGCTTCTAGTTTATCTCCTAAAGAAATTAGTCATTTTGGCCAATTTGCTCATTCGTTAGGCTTGGAAATACTGCTTGAAGTGCACGATCTGGAAGAGTTGGAGCGGAGTCTGAATCCCTATGTAGATATGGTTGGCGTGAATAACCGCAATCTGAAAACCTTTGAGGTCTCCATCGATACGTCACTTCAGTTAATTACTCATATTCCTGATGAAATCGTTAAAGTCTCGGAAAGTGGGTTAAGCAGTGCCGATACCATCCATCAGTTATACGACGCGGGCTACAGAGGATTTTTAATTGGTGAAAATTTTATGAAAACGGATCACCCGGGCAGTGCACTTTCTGATTTGGTAGGTTCATTGCAATACATTACGATTTAAATTTACATACTCTGAACCAGCTGCTTTATTTATTCCCGTTAAAAGAAACCGAATGTTAGATCTTTAGCCCTTTTGAATGATGAGAGTGAAAGTTTGTGGAATGAAAGATGCTGTTAACCTTCAGGAGTTAATTGAATTACAGCCCGACTATATAGGTTTTATTTTTTACGAAAAATCACCCCGTTTTGTGGATGAGTCGCTTGATTCGGAGGTGATTAAACGCATACCAAAAAGCATTCAAAAAGTAGGAGTTTTTGTAAATGCAAGTATTGATCAAATTGTAAAGACGGTAAAAAAATACAACCTTGATTATGTGCAGTTACATGGTGAAGAAACACCAGATTTCTGCCGTAGCCTGCAATTCAAAGGAATTAATATTATTAAGGCATTTAGTATTGATGAGCAATTTAA
The DNA here is from genome assembly GCA_047605205.1 of Siphonobacter sp. Lineage (GTDB taxonomy): Bacteria > Bacteroidota > Bacteroidia > Cytophagales > Spirosomataceae > Siphonobacter. The sequence goes on along the minus strand of JASGGE010000170.1, from coordinate 3,375 downwards.
TTTCACTCAACTCAATAACTACAAACCTGTGTGTGATTATTTTTTGTTTGATACTAAGGGGAAAAACCATGGTGGAAATGGCATTCAGTTTGACTGGAATATTCTGAAACGGTATGATAACGAAAAGCTTTTTTTCCTTTCAGGCGGCATTGGGCCAGAAGATGCGGATACTATCCTGGATTTGAAAGAAAAAACAGCCTTGCGAATTCATGCCGTTGACGTAAACAGTAAATTTGAAATTACACCTGGTATGAAAGACATTGCCTTACTTCGTGATTTTATCGAGCGAATGAAGCCTGAAGAAATTGAAGTATAAAACGGAAGTGACGGGGCTTAAAGCCTCGCCACTTCCGTTTTGTTTTGGGTAACAATTACCAATACCGCACTAGTTATAAAGCAGATGGATTCAATGATAAACCACTGGGTTCCAAAAGAACCTAATGTTCCTTCGGCATAAATAGTAATCACTCTTGAAAGGGCATATAGTCCCCAGAAAAGGCATAGAAAACATAATCCTTCCCGTATATTTTTTCGTAATCGATCGAGCAAGGTTATAACAATAGCTAAACCAGCCCCTCCGTAAATCCCCCGGATGGAACTATAGGCATCTGGATTCGGAAGCTTTACCTGAACCAGATTCATAACAGATTGTGGATCATGAAAAGCCATTAAACTGACTGAAAGAAGGCCGAAGGCAGATAATAGAATAAAATCTTTAGAGAAGATAGAAAGTGACTTGTTCATAAGACCCATACATTAAACAGAGCTGCAAATTACCTTATCCAAAGCGTATAAATATTGGTATTTGTCAACATTTATAAACGTATTTTATGCATGAGCTTACTGAAATTAGTAGGGTCAATTCCCAGATAATTAGCTAAATATTTCTGCGGAACTTTCTGTAAAATATGCGGACTTCGCTCGAGCAATTTCCTGAACTTCTCTTTGGAAGTATAACATTGTAATTCCACTAGTCGCTCCAGAATCCCGGTAAAAGCAAGGGCTTAGCCCTGTTTTACTAACTCTGAAATAACCGGATATTGCTTCATAATAAGCTGTAAATCAGCTATGTGGCTCTCAAAAACTGAGATGGAGTAAGTGTTTCGTAGTAATAACGTAAAGGTATATCCAATAACAGAGAATCAATAACACCACCAAACGAAGGAGCGTAAGTAAAAACAATTATGGCCTCTCGGTTTTGTTCATCAAAATAATAAATTCGCTGTACGCCATCCAGTACACAATATAAATGTTTTTCACGGGTACCAGCGTTGGTGATAATCTGTTTTTTAGACGCAGAAAACGGCTGCCAGCAGGAAGAAAAAGCAAACCACTCTTCATCGTTTAGCGGATAAAGAGTGGTTGCCAGTTGTTTTAAGACAGAAAGATTAGTAGACATAAGGAAACGAATTAGCCTTATGCAAGTAGAATTATTGCGGCTGTAATCCAAAAATATTTTTATCGCGATTGATGGTAATATTATACTTAAATGAATAACCCGTTCGGCTGATTTTTAGCGTATATTCTCCGTCGGGTAATTGCTGAAGATTGACTGTACGCCGATAAGTTGGCAGATGTGATACATCCTGAAAATATTGAATGTCTTTCCAGGGGTCTGAAATATTAATTGAAACCAGTCGCTCATCAAGCTGGGTAAAATAGACTTTAATGCGATCTTTATCCATAACAACTGGTTTTGTTACAAAAACGGGTATATCGTCTTTGTAAGCGACTAATTTTGTATCAAAGTTTCTTTTGCCTACTGGATCGACAGAAGATGTGCCCTTGTCTAATTGATTTGCAATGAGCCGTTGAGTGGTTAACTCGGTTAGTTTTTCGTTTAATACTCGAACAGTATTTTTTGTAAGACGTGCGGCATCGCCCAAAAGCGGCTCTTCATAAATTAACTCGTTTCGTGTATTATAAAACTGTACAAAAAGCTTCTGATCGGATGAGGCATTGTGCTGGAGTTTCCAGTAACTCTTTGCCGGAGTTTGTTTGGCGTAATAATCGTTAGATTGTGCATAAATATGGCCTGAAACCGATAAACAGATGAGAAGTTGGAATAAAGTTTTCATGTCTTTTGTATTAAATGTACAATACCCTTAGTTCCACAACCGTGCCAACCTATTTTTAAAGATGAATTGTCATTATTGTTGAATTCTGAATACCAGGTGTTTATAGCTAAAATAGATATAAAAAAGTGTTCTATATCGTACAATTACTGTACGATATAGAACAGATAATTATTCAAATAGAAGTTAAGAAAACAGTTTTAGGAGAATGTTTTTCGAAGGGAAGAACCGCGTATCATTAACTCAGCAGGTAAAGTTTCAGTACGTGGAATGGTATCATTACCGGCTTTGATTGTTTCGAGAAACATTCGGGCAACCGTTCGCCCTATTTCATGTACGGGTTGACAAACCGTAGTCAGACCAGGCTCTATGATAGATGAGACGGGGTCATTACTAAATCCTACGACGGCAAGATCTTCTGGAATTCGAATGCCCTTTGCCTTCGCAGCCAACATAACCTGAATGGCAGTAGGGTCATTAACAGCAAAAATGGCATCAGGTGGGTTAGGTAAGTCTAACAGATATTTGGCGTAAATCCGAGCCTTTTCATCCGTTAAGTCATACGAAATTAAAAGCTCCGGGTCAGGCGTAAGATTATGTTTCTGGAGAGCATCGAGATAACCTTTTTGCCTAAGCTGACTAACTAGTAACCCGCCTGGACCCGCAATATGGGCAATACGCTGATAACCTTGCTGAATTAAATGCTCAACTGCCTGAAATGCTCCGGTGTAATCGTCAATCACAACTCGGTGGGTTTCCAGTTCCGGGCAGATCCGATTAAAAAATAGAAGTGGAATACCTTTACGTTCGAGAGCTCTAAAGTGATCAAAATTATTCGTCTGGCTGGTAATTGATACGAGTAGCCCATCTACCCGGCTTGCCATCAAAGCTTTCACATTAGCTACTTCCGTTTGGTATGATTCGTTCGATTGACAGATCATGAGGTTGTAGCCAGCCTCCTGAAGTACTTCCTGAGCACCAATGATCACTTCAGGGAAAAAGTAATGGCGAAACTCGGGTACAATCATTCCAACGGTATTGCTCCGGCTTTTCACTAACCCATAAGCTAATAGGTTGGGTTGATAGTCTAGTTGTTGTGCCAACTCAACTACGGCTTGCCGAGTAGCCGGATGAATATCACTTTGGGCACGTAAGGCTCTTGACACCGTTGATTTTGAAATGCCCAACTCATGAGCAATGTCTACAATGGTTACCTGGTGTCGAGAGCGACTGACCTGCACATTGGGTAAGGTGAAATGGCTATTACAGTGTTTACAGAAATAGCGTTGTTTCCCCCGAA
>JASGGE010000169.1:0-6875 GCA_047605205.1 Siphonobacter sp. | reverse complement strand
TTTCGACAGAAGCCCTGGCGAACGGGGTTGCGTGTGACAGTGCGGGTAACCACGCACAGGGTCTTGCCTATGCCTGCCACAAAATGAGTGTAAAAGGCACTATTTTCATGCCAAGTACAACACCTAATCAGAAAGTTAAGCAGGTAAAACTCTTTGGCAAAGAAGAAGTAGAAGTAGTCTTAACCGGAGATACTTATGATGATGCCTATGCGGCAGCTCATGCTTTTGAAGAACAGCAAGGAGCTGCATTTGTGCATCCCTTTGATGATTTAGGGGTTATTGAAGGACAGGGAACGGTTGGTCTTGAAATTTTCAAAGATGCTGATTTCAAGATTGATTATGTGCTATTTGCTATTGGTGGGGGTGGATTGGCCTCTGGCGTATCAACCGTCTTTAAACACTTATCACCCCATACCAAATTGATTGGAGTAGAGCCAGTCGGAGCTCCTTCCATGAAAGAGTCGATGAATCATGGTCACGTAGTCGGCTTGGAAAAAATTGACAATTTCGTTGATGGTGCGGCTGTAAAACGGGTAGGAAACCTGACGTATCAAATCTGTCAGGAAAACCTGGATGATATTATTTTAGTACCCGAAGGCAAGGTTTGTACAACCATCATGCAGTTGTATAACGAAGAGGCCATCGTGGCCGAACCTGCCGGTGCATTAAGTATCTCGGCCCTTGATTTTCTGAAGGATGAAATCAAAGGTAAAAATGTGGTATGCCTGGTAAGCGGCGGGAATAACGATATTACCCGAATGGAAGAAATCAAGGAACGTTCGTTATTGTACGAAGGACTAAAGCACTATTTCATCATCCGTTTTCCACAACGGGCGGGAGCATTCCGGGAGTTTTTAAATGTCTTGGGGCCTAATGATGATATCACTCGTTTTGAATACGTTAAGAAAACCAACCGGGAGCAAGGACCGGCAATTGTAGGAATTGAATTAAAATCAAAAAGCGATTTTGCCTCGCTAATTCAACGCATGAATCAGGGAAAAATCGTGTATGAATACCTAAATGACCAACCTGATTTATTTGGGATTTTGGTGTAATGGGCACTTATTAACGAATAGAATCGTAACCTCCATATGATCTCGAACAGAAGCATATGAACCCTTATGAATACACTTGCTGAATGGAAGGAGCTAGCTGGCCCGGTTTGCAGTAGGCTTCTTGAAAAACCCTTCCCTCAGACTGAACATAAAAACGCTGCTTAAATCGTAGTTTCTTTACCATTTGAGGGTTTGAAAGAGTTTAAAGTATCAACTTTGGGCTTTTTCAAACCCTCCGGCTTTTTAACCGAATTACGCCTATGCTTCGGGTTCCTGCTTTCATGCACGCTAATGAATTTGAATCCCTTAAGATTCAAGACATGACTTTTGTGGCTTATCGAAATCAGGATCCACCCTTACGGAATGAAGTATTCTTTGAAGAACATGCCGTTATTTTTGTGCTGGAAGGTGAGAAACGGTTTTTAGCTCCGGAAGGTGAAACACGGGTGCGGAAAGGAGATGTCGTTTTTATTCGCCGGGGTTATTATTTCATGCAGGAAGCCTTGGACCGGGCCTATCGGAGTCTGGTTTTTTTCTTTCACGAAAAACTGCTTAAGTCATTCGTTGAACAGAATATTGAATTGATTTCCGGACCACTTAAGGAGCGTGAAATTGAAAATCCACTTTTAGTTTTTGAAGGGAATCCGAGTTTAAGTGCTTTTGCAGACACGATCTTTCCCTATTTCCAACGTCCGACACCCTTTCTGAATCAGTTTTTGCGACTAAAATCGCATGAGTTGTTACTCTTACTGCTCGAGCACGATGTAACGGGTCAGCTAAAAGCATTCTTACACAGTTTATACATTGGTGAAAAACTGGACTTGGAATGGCTCTTACATAGCTATTACCTGAAACCTTTATCAATTGCTGAATTAGCTCGTTTATCGGGCCGTAGTCTTTCCGTATTCAAGCGAGATTTTGAAAAGCAATTTGGCACCAGCCCCGCTGCCTGGATTCGTAAAAAACGGCTGGAACACGCTGTATTTCTACTAGAAAATTCAGGTAAAAACGTATCTGAAATCAGTTTTGAAATTGGGTATGAAAGCGTTTCGCACTTTATTAAAGCATTTAAGGAACAATACGGCTCAACGCCCAGTTTGTATAATCGAACTAAAAACGCTATCGTTTGAACGTTTGCCGATACCAATAAGCTCTGGAAATTCTTCAATTTTGCAATCAGTTTGTTAGCATAATCCAAACAATGAGCAATACACCAAAAACATTATTTGACAAAATCTGGGATAGCCACGTCGTCAAACGCCAGGAAGGTTACCCGGACGTCGTTTTTATTGACCGCCATTTTATTCATGAAGTAACTAGCCCTCAGGCATTTGATGGCCTGCGGAAACGCGGAGCGAAAGTTTTCAACGTAAATCGTACAACTGCTACAGCTGATCATAACGTCCCTACTAAAGATCAGCATTTGCCCATCCGGGAAGCCTTATCTCGCCATCAGGTAGAAAAACTTCGTGAAAACTGTAAAGAGTTTGGTATTGAATTATACGATTTGCTGCACCCCTTTCAAGGGATTGTGCACGTAATCGGGCCTGAACTGGGCATTACTCAGCCCGGTATGACGATTGTATGTGGTGATTCGCATACCTCAACTCACGGAGCATTTGGTAACGTAGCTTTTGGCATTGGTACTTCAGAAGTAGAGCAAGTCCTTACGACCCAATGTATCATTCAGTCAAAGCCTAAAAAGATGCTGATTGAAGTGAACGGAACCTTGGAAAAAGGAGTAACCGCAAAGGACCTGATCTTATACATTATTGCTAAAATTTCAGCAGCGGGGGCAACGGGTTATTTCGTGGAATATGCCGGCGAAGCCATTCGTAATCTGACAATGGAAGGCCGCATGACAGTATGTAATATGAGCATAGAGATGGGTGCTCGTGGTGGTATGATTGCTCCCGACGACGTGACTTTCGACTACATGCGGGGGCGTCGGTTTGCTCCTCATGGCGAAGCGTTTGATAAAAAAGTAGAAGAGTGGAAGCAACTGAAAACCGATGAAGGAGCTCAGTTTGATAAAGTTCTGACATTTGATGCTGCTGATATTAAGCCTATGATTACGTATGGCACTAACCCAGGTATGGGGATTGGCGTGACAGATCATGTGCCGACGCTGGAGGAAATTCCAGCTACAGAGCAACCCTCTTTCGAGAAATCACTGAATTACATGGGCTTGAAGCCCGGTGAAAGCTTACTGGGGAAAGCCATTGATTACGTTTTTATTGGCTCCTGCACCAATGCTCGCATCGAAGACTTACGGGAAGTCGCTGGGTTTGTGCAAGGAAAGCAAAAAGCAGAAGGAATTGAGGTTTGGATTGTGCCAGGCTCTAATCAGGTAGCCGAGCAAGCTAAAGCTGAAGGATTAGATAAAATCTTCGAAAGAGCCGGTTTTGAATTACGCGGACCAGGGTGCTCAGCGTGTTTGGGTATGAATGAGGATAAGGTACCGACGGGCAAGTATGCAGTTAGTACCTCAAACCGGAATTTTGAAGGTCGTCAAGGGCCGGGGGCTCGTACCTTACTGGTTTCTCCTTTAACTGCAGCCGTGGCGGCGGTAACGGGTAAAGTAGGGGATATCCGTGAATTGGTATAGTTGTTCGTAAATCTAAAAGTTACTTCTTCGGCAATGGCAAAAGAAACCATCACCAAACTGACTTCGCAGGCAGCACCTCTGCCCATTGAAAATATTGATACTGACCAGATTATTCCAGCTCGTTTTTTGAAAGCGACAACTCGGGAAGGATTTGGTGATAACCTTTTTCGTGACTGGCGGTATACCAGTGATAATACCCTGAAAACGGATTTTGTATTAAATGATCCAACTTATAAAGCGGCTAAAATTCTGGTTGCGGGTAAAAACTTTGGGATGGGCTCCAGCCGGGAACATGCAGCCTGGGCCCTTCACGACTATGGTTTTAGTGTTGTAATCTCTAGTTTTTTTGCGGATATTTTTCGGAATAACTCACTGAACAACTTTGTATTGCCAGTTCAGGTTTCAGATGCCTTTCTGGCTAAGACTTTCGCAGCGATCGAGGCCGATCCTTACGCTCAGCTCACCGTAGATCTCGAAAATCAGCAGGTAATCTTACCCGATGGTACTTCAACGACATTCGAAATAAATCCTTATAAAAAGAACTGCTTGATGAATGGCTATGATGATATCGATTACCTGATATCCTTACGCCCCGAAATCGAAGCTTTTCAGGCGGCTCATTAATTTTTAGCCATTAAGGCAAATAATATGCAAAAACATATTCTAGTGATTCCCGGAGACGGGATTGGTCAGGAAGTGACCGCAGTTTCAAAACAAATCGTTGAAGCAATTGGTCAGAAATATGGCCATGAATTTACCTTTGACTATGCGTTAATTGGCCATGCCGCTATTGATGCAACGGGAAACCCACTGCCCGAAGAAACCATCGTCAAATCAAAAGCTTCTGATGCTATTCTGTTCGGAGCCGTTGGCCACCCTAAATACGATAATGATCCTTCTGCCAAAGTACGCCCAGAGCAGGGCCTGCTTGGCATTCGTAAAGCATTAGGTTTATATGCCAACCTTCGGCCTATCAAGTTATTTGATGAATTATTGGAGGCATCCAGCATCAAGGCTGAAATTCTTCGCGGTGCCGATATTCTTTTCTTTCGTGAATTAACGGGCGATATTTATTTTGGCGAAAAAGGCCGTCAGGATGAAGGAACTACTGCTTATGATATTGCTAAGTACAGCAAATACGAAGTAGAACGCATTGCTCGCAAAGCCTTCGAGGCCGCTCGTACGCGTAACAAAAAGCTTTGTTCGGTAGATAAAGCAAACGTACTGGAGACCAGCCGTTTGTGGAGAGAAGTGGTTCAGGAAATTGCGAAAGAATACCCTGACGTAACCGTTGAGCATCAATTCGTGGATTCTGCCGCGATGTTGCTTATTAAAGATCCTCGCCGTTTTGATGTTGTACTAACGGCTAACCTTTTTGGTGATATTCTGACCGATGAAGCAAGTCAGATTGCCGGCTCAATGGGTATGTTAGCTTCTGCTTCTATTGGTGATACCGTTGGTTTGTACGAACCTATCCACGGTTCTGCCCATGACATTACGGGTAAAGGCGTTGCCAATCCATTAGCATCGGTACTTTCAGCGGCATTAATGCTGGATATTTCGTTTGGCATGAAAGAAGAAAGTGAAGCAATTATTGCTGCTGTTGATAGTGTCTTGAAAGAAGGTTTCCGTACAGGAGACATTGCTGATGTTACTACGGAACCCTCCAAAATTCTTGGTACAGATGCCATGGGAGCTGAATTGCTGAAACGTATCTAAGGCCCGAAGAAGGAGAAATTTTTACTTTTAGAAATTCCGAAAATTTGTCTGAATGAAATTTCCGGCTATTTTTGTCTTCACAACGGAAAACGCCTGTGTTATGTTTGCCAATAAGCTCAACCTTTCTCTTATTCTTCTCGGTCGCTGTGTCTGAGAATGGAGCTGGTTGTACTACATACCGAGCCCTTTCTCAGACATGAGAAAGGGTTTTTTTATGCGTTTTTATTGTGGACTCCCTCATTACCAAGTCGTCCTAACCAGTAACTCATTTACGATTACACTGTTTACCTATGAGCCAGAGAATTCAAATCTTCGACACCACTCTGCGTGACGGCGAGCAAGTACCAGGTTGTCAATTGACAACCGAAGAGAAGGTAGTCATCGCCAAAGAATTAGAAATATTGGGAGTTGACGTTATCGAGGCCGGTTTCCCTATTTCCAGTCCCGGAGATTTCCGGTCGGTTCAGGAAATCTGTAAAGCGGTAACGGAACCTACTGTTTGTGGATTAACACGAGCAGTGGAGAAAGATATTGAAACGGCTGCCGAAGCCCTGAAATTTGCAAAACGCCCCCGGATTCATACAGGAATTGGTTCTTCAGACGTACACATTCAGTATAAATTCAACTCCACTCGTGATCAAATTCTTGAGCGTGGAGTAGCAGCGGTTAAGTATGCTAAGAAATTTGTAGAAGACGTTGAGTTTTTTGCAGAAGATGCTGGCCGGGCTGACCTGGAATTTCTTGCCCGACTGACAGAGGCCGTCATTAAAGCAGGGGCTACCGTAGTAAACTTACCTGATACAACAGGTTATTTACTACCTGACCAGATGTATAACCGCATTAATTATCTGTTTGAAAACGTGCCTAATATCCACCTGGCAACGATTTCAATGCACTGCCATAATGATTTGGGTTTGGCTACGGCTAATACTCTTGCTGGCATTCGGGCGGGAGCTCGTCAGGCGGAGGTAACCATTAATGGTATTGGCGAACGGGCTGGTAATACTTCACTGGAAGAAATTGCGATGGCTCTGAAAGTTCATAAAGATTTAGGGTTTGATACCGGTATAGATTCAAGTCACTTGTTCCCACTTTCACAAATGGTTTCCAAGATGATGAATATGCCTGTTCAGGCTAACAAAGCGATTGTAGGTCGCAATGCTTTTGCTCACTCATCGGGAATTCATCAGGATGGCCACCTGAAAAATGCTGCTAACTACGAAATCATTAACCCTGAAGACGTAGGAGTTCCTAGCTCGGAAATCATTCTAACGGCTCGTAGTGGTCGGGCGGCCTTACGTCACCGGCTACAGTTATTAGGATACCGCTTTGAAAAACTAGACCTGGATCGCTTATATGAGCGGTTCCTGCTCATGGCCGACGAACGTAAAATGATTCACGATCAGGATTTGAGAGAGCTGGTAGGTTAATTACGAATAATGAGTCGTCCTAATATAGGTTGACAAGTTTAGGATTGTCCCAGTTGCTTGTGC
>JASGGE010000168.1:0-6923 GCA_047605205.1 Siphonobacter sp. | reverse complement strand
GTGAGCCTCCGGAGCTCAAGATTTAGGTTCGATTCCTAACGAGACCACGAAAATATCTTTAAATTTCTGACTGTCAGTTGTTTACTTTGTATATCAGATAAATCAAAAGAGCCCGCCGAGAAATCAGCGGGCTCTTTTGATTATATGCTTTCTTACTTCAGAAATGGCATTTTTGTTACTACTGCTTTTAGATATTTGTTTCGAATGTTAATGTATATTTCAGTACCTACTTTACTAAATTCCGTTTGTACATATCCCATACCAATTCCTTTATTTAAACTAGGTGACTGAGTACCAGACGTAACTTCACCGATAATCTGGCCAGCGGCATTCATGATTTCATAATGCTGACGGGGAATCCCGCGGTCAATCATTTCGAAACCGACGAGCTTTCGGGCCACCCCGTTTTCTTTTAGTTTTTTGTGGAAATCACTGTAGGTAAATTCTTTATTGAATTTGGTGATCCAGCCTAGTCCTGCTTCAATTGGAGAAGTAGTATCATCAATATCATTTCCGTAGAGGCAATAACCCATTTCTGTGCGTAGGGTATCCCGAGCCCCTAATCCCACAGGCACAATATCAAATTCAGCACCGGCTTCCATAATGGCATTCCACATTTCTACCGCTTTTTCGTTAGGTACGTATACTTCCATACCTCCCGCACCTGTGTATCCTGTAGTAGCAATTAAGATATTATCAATACCAGCAACTGTTCCTTCTTTGAACGTATAATAAGGCATACTTTCCAGATCCAGACTGGTTAATTTTTGCATAGTAGCTACTCCTTTGGGGCCCTGTACAGCAAATAAAGAAATACCGTCGGAGAGGTTTTCCATTATTACTCCTTCCGTATTATATTTCTGGATCCATGCCCAATCTTTTTGAATGTTAGAAGCATTTACTACCACAAAGTAATCATCTTCTTTGCGGCGATAAATCAGTAAGTCGTCAACAATACCTCCTTTATCATTCGTCAGACAGGAGTATTGCACTTTTCCATCTATTAAAGCAGCGACGTCGTTTGTTGTAACCCGCTGGAGTAAATCAAGAGCCTTTTCACCAAAAATATGGAATTCGCCCATGTGCGATACGTCAAAAATTCCAACCGAATTCCGAACAGCAAGGTGTTCCTGAATTAACCCGGCATAGGATACGGGCATTTCAAAACCTGCAAATGGTACTATTTTGGCTCCTAACGCAACATGTACGTCATGAAGAGGTATACGAATCAGTGTTTCGCTCATGAAAAAAAGGGATGAAAAAGGAGCGACAAAATTATCAAGGTTTTTGGTATTTTGATTCGAATCTTTTTCAATGTAGACAATGGATATTTTTAACTTACAATCAGATTTGAAGCTTCCAGTAAATTTTTACTAATCGCTTCTGCTGCCGTATCTATGCTGGATTTATGGGTAATTCGTATAGCTCGAACCCCTGCTTTATGACCTGCCTGCACGTCTCGCTCGCCATCTCCAACCATCCAGGACTGACCTGGATCTATGCGATATTTCGCAATGGCCTTTTCTATCATTAAAGACTCTGGTTTTCTTAATAAAGAGTTACTGGTATAATCCGGGTGATGCGGGGAAAAATATAAGTCATCCAGTATGTTTCCACATTGTTGCTGAAGAAACCTATAACAGTCTATTACATCTTCTGCTTTGTACAGCCCCTTTGCAATACCTGCCTGATTCGTAATAACAATGAGTAAATAACCGGCATCTTTCATACGACGAAGTGCTTCGTAGGTTCCATCGGGAATAATTAAGTCTTCTGATCGAAACAAATAACCTTCTGTATCTTGGTTTAAGACACCATCTCGATCCAAAAAAACACACTTATTCATGGTTAGCAGTTAAATTTTACAAATACAATATGAATAAATATACATTGTTTTATATAAATCCATGAAATATAATTATTTCTGAATGATTTTGCCTCCTTTTGTTCCAACAAAAAAGCCTGCCACTTCTAAAAATAGCAGGCCTGGGAGTTCGGTTCTCTTTTATCTGAATAAGGGGCGACTTCCAACTGGTATTCTACTAAGCATCAGTAGTAAAGCAATACCGTAAAAAATTAAAGCTGTTTTATGCTTTGTTAGATCCGAAACCGCTTTCTTGTTTTTACTGTAGCCAATATGTACCAAAACAATTGCAACAATCATAACGAAAATGTGCTCAACCGCGTAATAGCGTAATTCTGAATTTTTCATAACTTCTCCGCCCATTGTCTGAAAAGCAGATACGCCCAGAGGGCTAGCCCAGAAATACAGCAATAATCCAATTAATAACTGGATATCACAGGAAATCATAAAAAAGAGGCCATTCTTGCGATCTCCGTTGGTAAAAGGTCCTTTTGAGCTCATGCCCATCGCTCCGCGGATGATCACAACTAAGGCCAGAATTAAAACTACCCATCGTAACCAAGAGTGAATGGCCAATAAGGCAGGGTAAACAGTTTCCATTATTTTGCTTCGTTTAGGTGTATCTATAATCTATTGAACGCGACGGCAAACAAACAGCCCAGGCGGCAAACAAACAAACCCAATGCAGTGAAAAGGCCAAAGAATCCTGAATGGTCATGTAGATTCCCGTTCCTTTTATCGTTGCAATGGGGCCAAATAGAATAGGGTGCTTTCCACACCTATTGTTTATCCACGTGAAATAACACCTTCCATAAGCCTCCTTTTGAACCAGGATCATGCTCATTGTATCTATTTAATCTTCTCCTAATTGATTTCCAAAGCATCTCGTACTGGTAATTTTGGGAAACTTGCGTGAGGTTCTGTTTGATACCAAAAAATAGTGCTGGAGACGTCTGAGCTTTGTTGAAGATATCGTCCATTACTCCGCCAGCCTAAATCCTGAATGGTGACTTTTAACTCTTTTTCAAAACGAATTGGATCTAGTAAATGCCAGCGATAAAGGCCAAACCGTTGCTGGGAACGGTAGGTACCATCCGGGCGAATAACCTGGGGCAAACCAGAATAAGGGGTGGAAAACTCAACATATTTACCCGCCCGATCGAAGTTATAGCTACCACAAAAATAATCCTCGGTGCCTGTACCAGCTATGGTAGGAAAGTCTTTATCCCCATCCAGATAAAACTTTATTTCGCCTTCACCCCACCAACCCGTATTGTGCACACCCCAGGCGAGATACGTGCCCACATAATGCCCTTTGCCTTTTACACCGTCTAAAAGCGTAATTACTTCGTTCGTTGGATGCCCCTTGGAACGGCGAAACTGAGCATGTAAGTAAGCAGCATCTTCGGGTACTTCCGTCAGCGTATAATCAATTTGATAATACAGCCGCATTTCTCGCTCATCAAGGTTTTCCATTGTAATCCGGCATTTCTTCCGAAAAGGCATTGGCCAGTAACAATTGAAGGCACTACCGGGATTTACACAAACTGCCAAAGAATTAAGTGGTGCATATTCTCCCCAGCCCATGCCAAAAAAATCACCAACCGGAACTTCCACGGAAGGAGTCTTTTCATCATCCCAATAAAAACGAAGAATACTATACCGCCAGACACCGGTTGGGGTCATCCAAATGTGTTGAATTTGCCCGGAGGCATTGATTTCTGCCAATGTAAATACTTGCCTGGGCTGAATAATAATGAAAGGATTTATTTTCCAACCCTGACCTAACTCTCTTGCCTCATGACGAGCATTTGCCTGATTTGGTTTTGTATTTGAAGTATCTGCCATACCTCCCTTACCGCGTTCTCCTGTAAAGTTTTCGGGACTTATGGACCGGGTCTGAGCGTTAGAGAGACGATATAAGTTAGATAGGCCAACGTCCAGGCCATTCCAAGGTTTTATTTGAGCATGAAGTTGCCCCCAGAGCAATAACAAGCAGAAAAAGGTAAGGTATTTCATAGAATAGTAGAGGTTTAATATGGTTAATGAAGTTCGTGTTTTCTTAGCAAGCCACAAAAAAAGCCCGCTAAATAGCGGGCTTTCAGATAATATTAATTTCGCTTCTGTTTATTTACCAAAAGCATAAAATGCTCTAACTTTTACACCAATTGTTGTCTGATCTGACCGATAAACTGGTTTCTGCAAAGATGGGGCTAAATATCCTTCTGCCTGAAAAAGGAAGCTATTCCATCTTTTTTCAATTCCGACACCCGCTGTTACCGTATTAACCAACGGTACTTCTGGTTTAAAATCAACCCGGTCACTATTGATCTCAACACTATTTTTCCAAACGTCAAAATTAAATTTTTGCTTCACTCGAACATCCGTCGTAATTCCTCCTGACGCTAGAGCTGCCCAGCCGCTCTTCATGGGTAAACGATACGAGATACTCAATGGTATTCGGATCAAAGAAGCGTTAGTATTAATATTGATGATCTTACAATTTGGTGGAACTAATGGGGCATGTATCCGGCGAAAATCGTCATGCGTTTGTTCCTGAAAAATAGCTTCTGTTTTATACTCATTTCCCTGAACATTAGCAAAACTCACTCCTAAATTTAGGCCTACCCGTTCTGTAAAAAAGACGCTTGCCGCTATTGTTTTAGCGATATACTTTTTCTCAAAATCCAGGCCCCCTCCTATTCTAATCTGAGTAGTATGTTCTTTGGGCAAACGAATCTTCGGAGACGAGGCACTAGCCGTATTCGTATTACCTGACCAGTACACTTTACGTTTTACCGTTAGTTCAGCCGGAACCGGGATTCCATCCGGGAATGCTTCAAACTTAATCCTTGGCTGCATTGAAGCAATTTCTGACGTATTAACTAGTGTTTGCTGACTGTTATTTACTTGTTTGGTATAAGAAGAACGATTCGGCTCTATTGTGCTTTTATCATACTTCCTTGCCGTGGAGCTCCAAGAATTTGTAGTATTACGCTGATTATTAGTATTAACAGGCTGATACACCTCCTGATTTTTTATCCTTTCCTTACGACCTTCAGCAACGAGCCCTCCTCTTCGGATATTTATATTATCCGTCGTAGCTCTTTCTGTACTGATTTGTTCCGCCGGCTTCGCTGGTATTGAATGCGGGCTGAATGCCTCTGCCTTATTTTTAGTAACTACCCGTTCAGTACCCAACTTTTGAGCTTCTTCGTTCTGTGTTACTGCTTCTATTCGCTTTTTTACTGTCTCATCCTGTTTTTTTGTCTGAGCAGAAGCCTCCTCCTCGCCAGGCATCGCCCCCTCTGTAGTAGCCTCTTTCATTGGAATTACTTCCTCAGACGATCCTGCTATTTGGTCTTTAGACTCAGAAGAATGGAGTAAAGAAGAATCATAGGCAATTGATGGAGGTGTGCTGAGCAATGGATCTACTTTTAAACGTTCTTGCTTAAGCTCAGTTATATTATGTTTAAGTTCCTGATTTTGTTTGTACTGGATAACATTAGTAATAATAAGAACCGAGGCTACCAGCCCGGCGGCTCCATAGCTTGCCAATTTAGCCCCACCTTTAGCCCACCAGGACGATGCCGGAAGGTGGGTTTTAGAGTACGCCTGGAATATTACCCAATCCTTTTCATGGAATTCAGGCTCAATTCCTTCCAACTTTTGTCGGATGGCCCCATTGAAACGATCTTCTTTCATCTCGTTTTATAAAGATCCCCAGTTCCGCTGCGAAACGTGTGGGTATGCTTCTATAACCAGTTGTTGTAATAAAACTCTCGCTCGAGCAAAATGCGAGCGAACAGTTCCTTCTTTAATATTTAATTGATCGGCTATTTCACGTAGCTGGTATCCGTCCACTACGTGCATCAGAAAGATTGTTCGGTAAATGGGTCGTAGCTGTTGGATAATGGCTAGAATTTCTTCCGCCGAAATCTGATTTACTACTTCCTCTTCTAATGAGGGCTCAGGAAGGTTATCAAATCCTATTTCACTATGAAACTTTTGATTTTTTCGAAAGTAGCTAATGGCCGAGTTGACCATGATTGT
The DNA here is from genome assembly GCA_047605205.1 of Siphonobacter sp. Taxonomy (GTDB): domain Bacteria; phylum Bacteroidota; class Bacteroidia; order Cytophagales; family Spirosomataceae; genus Siphonobacter. The sequence goes on along the minus strand of JASGGE010000168.1, from coordinate 1,006 downwards.
GCGAAGCCAAGCCTTAAAAGGCAATTGAGAATCATATCGCTCTAAATGCTTAAAGACTTTCAAAAAACCTTCGTTCAAAATTTCTTCCGCTTCCTCAGAGCTAGATGAATAGCGAAGACAAATACTTTTTGCATAGCTAAAGAATTGCTGGAACAAGACTCTCTGGGCACGTCTATCTTCGGCAAGACATGCCTGAATGACCTGTTCGAGGTCATCTTCTGTGAAAGATGCTTTTTTCCTGAAAAACAAACCTGCTAGCTATTAGGTCTTCTTTAATTTACTAATACGAAAGTAGTCATTCTTTCGTTGCAAAACTTCATAAAAAATTTAAAACAATTTCTCCTAAAGGATTTTACCCTAACCCTGAGCCGGTAATTCTAAAATTAAGATTAAAAAGATTGAAAGCAATACGTGATTGCAACGCCTTGCTACTCCTTCGCGTATATCTGTATTGAAGTGATTTAGAACTCTATACTTCCGTGCTTCTAGCTCATTATTAGCTACGATTCGGAAATTCTGGAATACATTGACTCATCTGTTTATTAATTGTTCTAGTTTCCGTGTAGGTAAAGTTAGAGCCCTTATCATTTAATCTACCAAGTCATGTCCGCTACTTATCATTCGTATCTTTCTACTTCTGCTAATGAAGACTTTTCAGAAGCTTTAGCTCAATCTGAGGTTTCAACGGAACCATTGAGTCTTACCTCCTTCGATAAGTCGTTAATTAGCAAAACCTACCAAGAATATTACGAAAGTACCTTCTCAAATAAGGTGCCTAATAAAAAAGCAAACGAATTAGATTGGCTAATAGAAGCATTAGTAGTATCACTTAGTGTTTTTCTGGCGTATTGTGTTTTCTAAATCAATCCAGTAGCGTTTTTTTACTAAAGGGTAGATAGACTCTGTACATAATGTAAAGTATAAACCCCTCTAACCCAAAGGATTGGAGGGGTTCGCTATTTTTGTGACTCCACCGCCTTGGGTCACTGTAACTAAATAAAGCTTT
>JASGGE010000167.1:0-6972 GCA_047605205.1 Siphonobacter sp. | reverse complement strand
CAGCCATCAACACCAATCGCTTTGTGATGAAAGATCTTGAAATTATTGGAGTCCCCAGAAATAAAAAGTTTTCACCCAACCATGTCGGAAACGACGACGCCATCTTTTCATTAACGATAAAAGAACTTGAAAAGCAGGGATACCGTGTTCAGGTATATCGGGAAGATGAGTTTGCCAGTTTAACACAAGTGCCTCAAAAAGCCATTTTCACAATGGCTCGCGAAAAACACCTCTTGAAAAAACTACAGGCTCTGGAAGTGAAAGGAACCGTTGTCGTGAATTCGGGTTTTGGTATTGAGCGGTGCTTCCGCACGAATATGACCCGGAATCTGATTAGCAACAACATTCCTTATCCTAAGAGTTTTGTAGTTCCGACTTCCTACACGGGTGATAATGTCTTTGATCAGTTAACCGGGAAAGGATACTGGATTAAACGGGGAGATTTTCATGCCATTCATAAAGAAGATGTAACCTTTGCGGCCTCTCGCCAGGAAGCTCGTGATATACTCCGTGAATATCAGTTACGCGATATTCCCGATGCTGTTATTTCAGAGCATTTGCACGGTGATCTGGTTAAGTTTTACGCTGTTCGAGGAACGAACTTCTTCTACTGGTTTTATCCTTACGATCATAATCACCACAAATATGCTGATTATGAAGCCATTAATGGAAAATCCCTACACCATGCCTTCAACGAAGCTGAGCTACAGCGAGTAGCAACGGCATCGGCCGAAGCCTTGGGTATCTATATTTATGGTGGTGATGCTATTGTTAATAAAGACGGTAGTTTCCATATGATTGATGTAAACGATTGGCCTAGTTTTGCCCCCTGCCGCGATCAGGCCGCTCCTTACATCGCTGAATTATTAATTGAGAAATTTACTAATACATCTAATGAGTTCATACGCTACGCCAACCAACCCGAAGACCAATCCGACCTCATTTGAAAGTTCACTCAAATCAAATGATACAGAGGAAAAAATCGATATCTGGTTTTACCGCCCCATTGGTTATCGGATTGCCCTAATCTGTGCGAAACTAGGCATCACTCCTAATGCCGTAACCATCACCAGTATTTTTCTGGGTGTTGCGGCTGGTATTCTGTTTTATTACCAGGACATTAAGATCAACATCATTGGAATGCTGTTATTAATCTCAGCAAACTCACTAGATAGTGCCGATGGGCAATTGGCTCGGCTAACGAATAACAAGAGTCGTTTTGGCCGGATTCTGGATGGTGTGGCCGGAGACTTCTGGTTCATTTCCATTCACGTAGCCATTGCCTTGCGTAGTATTGATGAGGGATGGTCTACCCTGATCTGGATTCCGGCTATTGCAGCTGGATTTTCGCACATGTTGCAATCGGCTATGGCTGATTATTACCGAAATGTGCACCTGTTTTTTATCAAAGGAGCCTCTGGGAGTGAATTAGATAATAGCAGAGATCTTCAGGCTGAATATGATCAATTATCATGGGGGAAAAATTTCGGAAGCAAGATCGTTTTACGTTTCTATCTGAATTATACCAACATGCAAGAAAAATTCTCGCCTCAGTTACAGCAATTACTGGCTATTGTACGTGAGCGTTTCTCGGCGGGTTTACCTCAGGACCTGGTTCATGATTTTCGTGCAATGAACCGCCCACTGATGAAATACACCAACATCGTTCAGTTCAATACACGGGTTATTTTCCTGTTTTTGTGGCTCTTTCTGGATCAGGCCTGGATATACTTCTTCTTTGATATATTCGTCCTGAATCCAATTCTGATTTACATGTGTGTAAGTCAGGAGAAAGTAAGCCGCCATTTTACTCAGCAACTTGTCAATGAACGCTAAGTTATATAAGGCTATTTTCTTTGCCATTGGGGTTGTTACGTTAGTCTATATGGTGTATGCAACCGGGGTAGAAATTATCTGGCTAAATATTAAGAAAACAGGTTTTTGGTTTGTCCCCGTCATTGGGAGCTGGCTAATCATTTATCTGTTTAATGCCTTTGCATTTAAGACCATCATTCAGGAAGCAGACTTACCCGAAACGCATCTCCCCTTCTGGTCAGTGCTTCGGGTAACTATTACGGGCTATGCCATTAATTACATCACACCTTTTGTAGCCCTCGGTGGAGAACCTTACCGAATTATGGAGTTAAAGCCCGCCTTGGGAGTTAATAAGGCAACCTCATCGGTGCTGCTGTATAGCCTGATGCACATGTTTTCACACGTGTTATTCTGGCTGGCTTCCATTATTCTGATTGTTGTTTTTATTCCCCTGGGTACACCCATGCTAATGGGCTGTGGCGTTCTGTTCGTTGCAGGAATTACACTCGGTTCCTGGTTTTTGAAAGTATATAAGCGTGGTTTTACCGTTTCGACTTTTCGAGCATTAGCTAAAATTCCATTAATCCGTAAGAAAGTCCAAACTTTTGCTTTCGAAAAAGCGGATATGCTTCAGGAAATAGATCATCAGATCCGCGTATTTTACAGCGAGCGTAAATCCGGGTTTTTTATTTCGCTTTTCTGGGAATTCATTGCCCGGGTGGTTGGTTGTACTGAGATTTACTTTGCAGCCAAAGGCATTGGGCTTGAAATGACATTGGTAGAATCCTTAATCATTAGTTCGGGTTCTTCGCTCTTTGCCAACCTGATTTTCTTTTTTCCTATGCAATTGGGTACTCGCGAAGGTGGCTTAGCTCTGGCACTAAAAAGTATTGGCATGCCCGCTGCTTCTGGTGTATTGATCGGCCTGGTAATGCGGGTTCGGGAGATTGTCTGGATTTTTATTGGCCTGATTCTTATTCGAATTGATCGTAAAATTTCTCCCCAGGTTGTTGAAACTGTATTAGATCATGATTAAAGGTATATTAATTGATTACGGCGGAACCATTGATACTAACGGTTTGCACTGGGGTTTTGTACTCTGGAATAGTTACCAGAAACATCAACCCAATATTGAAAAGGAAATTTTTTCAAAAGCATATTCCTGGGCTGAACGTGCCTTGGCACTCAATCCCATTATTCGGCCTATCCATACCTTTTTTGATGTGCTTCGGTTAAAAGTGGAGCAACAGTTTCTTTTTCTCAAAAAAGCGAATCAGGAGGTTGATGATGTCAATATAGAACGTATTGCTGCTGATTGTACACAATTTGCCAAGGATACCATTCAGCATAACATTCCTGTTTTAGCCGAACTCGTTAATAAATACCCGATTGTTCTGGTCTCGAATTTTTATGGGAATATCAACTCAGTTCTGAGCGACTTCGGCCTAACGCCTTATTTCAAAACAGTCATTGAATCCGCCGTGGTTGGTGTTCGTAAGCCAAATCCAGAGATCTATAAAATGGGTATGGATTATCTTCAGCTGCCAGCAAATGAATGTGTAGTCGTTGGTGATTCTTACACAAAAGATATTTTACCTGCTAAACAACTAGGCTGCAAAACCATCTGGATTAATGTACAGGGCTGGGAAGACGCCCCCACTACCCTTGCTGCCGATGCCATGATTACGGATTTTGCACAGATTCCGAATCAACTCGAGGTATTAAACAGCCCATGAAACCATGAAATCCATCACACGCATCTGGCTACTCATTTCTCTGCTTTCAGGTACAATTACGGCATATAGTCAGAGTACCCTTATTCCACGGGATAGTTTCCCAACCCCAAAGGGTATTCCCAATTTGCTTTTTTATATCCAGCGAGACCCGAATACGAATACGATTTGTTATGATCTTAAACAAAATGATCAGGGCAAAATTGATACCGACAATCCTATTCATATTTACTGGATTCGTTATCCGGAAGGCGGCATACGCAAAGATTTAAACTTTCTTCAGCGTAAATTTGCCTATGGATTAACTATAAAAAAAACCGCTAACGATTCGTTCGATGTTCGGTCAGTAGCCTACGGTAAATTACCCATGACCCTGAAGAAAGACTCGAAAAACAAGTACCATATTTACGCTCCCATTAATGATAAAGAATGCATCCTCAACCGTATTTTTATTCGCATTGATGGGGGAACTTTTTGGAAACCGAACGTCATTTATATTGAATTAAAAGGCATCGACCCTAATACGGGCAAAACCGTTCTTCAGCGAATAAAACCATCCTGATATGCCTAAAAACTTTGTTTCAAACTCAAAAGAGTCGGTAAGGCTGTTCAAAAGCAACTTCCTTGAAGTGTTCTCTAAAGTGCACTACTCTGTACCTTTATTTGTTTTCGTGCCCGTCATTGTTTACTTCGGCTGGAAGGCCCTATCGCCCGAAAGACTATCTGCCTGGGCCTTTTTAGGTTATTACGTATTAGGCCTATTTATCTGGAGTTTAACTGAATACATTCTTCACCGGTTTGTGTTTCATCTGGAACCCAAAAACGGCAATAAGTTTCTGGAACGGATGCACTTCATTTTTCACGGGGTCCATCACGATTATCCAAACGATGAGAAACGTCTGGTAATGCCTCCATCGGTTAGCATTCCGCTGGCAACTGGCTTTTATTTTTTGTTTGCACTCATTTTCCCAACCGGAGCTCTTGCCGCTTTTTATGCCGGTTTCATTACTGGCTATTTGTGCTATGATATGGTGCATTATGCTCTACACCATGCCAATTTCAAAAGCTCATTCTGGAAAAAACTCAAGAAACACCATATGCTTCATCATTATTCCGATGCTCAGAAAGGATATGGCGTTAGTTCTTCGATATGGGACAAAGTGTTTGGTTCCGATTACGAGAAACAATAATAAATTTGAGTTTAACCCATAAGATATTTATCCGTTCCGATTAGAACATTTGATAATCACCACGTTCTTTCTCTGCAAGAGCCGTAATAAGAATTATTATTTAAATACCAACAGAAGCAAGAATAACCCTACTTTTGTGTTTTAGGATTTTATAATATGCCATACGCTCAAATTACCGGTCTGGGATATTACGTACCAGAAAATGTTGTTACCAATTACGATCTCGAACAAAAATTTGATACGTCCGATGCCTGGATTATTGAACGAACTGGAATTCGTCAGAGACGTTACTTCACACCCGGTAAAGATACGAATGCGAATATGGCAGCCCGAGCAGCCCGTATTGCGTTAGACCGAGCCAAATTAGCCCCCACTGACATTGAGTTTATCATCTACGCAACCATTACTCCCGACTATTATTTTCCTGGTTCGGGCTTTTCCATGCAACGCGAACTCGGAATTAAGGGTATTGGTGTATTAGATATACGTGATCAGTGTTCTGGCTTTGTGTATGCCCTGTCAGTAGCCGATCAGTTCATTCGTTCGGGTATGTACAAACGTATTCTGGTAATAGGTTCTGAAATTCAGTCCTCATTTCTGAATCCTACTATCGAAGGGCGTAGTGTTGCTGTTATTTTCGGTGACGGAGCAGGAGCCGCAGTAGTACAGGCAACGGAAGATCCTGAACACCGGATTTTATCTACGCACCTACACGCCGACGGAGAGTTTGCAGAAGATTTATACGTAAAAGGGCCAGGCAGCAGTCGTCCGGGCAGATGGTTTAGCACTGCTCTGGAAAATCCTTCCGAAATGGAGGTACTTATGCAAGGTAATGCCGTATTCAAACAAGCGGTAGTACGATTTCCGGAAGTAATCCGGGAAAGCCTGACAGCCAACCAGCTAGAGGCTAAGGATATTGACTTATTAATACCACATCAGGCTAACTTACGTATCTCTGAGTACGTTCGGCAGTCAATGGGTTTACCCGAAGATCGGGTTTTTAATAATATTCAGAAGTATGGAAATACCACGGCTGCCTCCATCCCCATTGCCTTAACAGAAGCATGGGAAAAAGGGAAAGTAAAGCCTGGACAGCTAATCTGCCTGGCTGCTTTTGGCAGTGGCTTTACATGGGCTTCGGCTTTAATCCGTTGGTAACTGATTAAATATAATTTTACATTTATCCATATTACGTATCTAACGAACAAATCATTAACCTACTTAAATTTAAGTATTAATTTATGGCACACCTTTAAACTAAATGTTAGTATTGATTCGTTGCCAACATAACTAGTGTGCAAGCTTCGTGTGTCTCGACGTTATTTTCCCCGGCTAATGCTTCAAATTCAGAATTTTCCGTTCCAGGATTAAAGATGATACGCCGTGGATTAAGGCTAAGAATATACTCATAAAGGTCTTTTTGACGAACGGGATTCAGATAAAGCGTAACAGTATCAATACCTGTTAACGGGGGTTGCCCCTGCTGAATCGGAATACCTGCTACTGAACCTTTTTCCTTGCCAAGCAATATAACCTCATGACCATAAGCAAGCAAACGGTTGGTGGCTACAAATGAATATCGATCAGGATTGGGTGAAGCACCAATAACTAATGTTTTCATACCTATAAAAAATAAACAAATTGAGTATTTTTTTAAAAAACTCTGCGATATTAGGCGTGGTTTTGAGTGATGAAAAAAATCTTACCGCTTATTTTAAGTTTATTACATACTTCATCGTCGCTTACCCAAAACCTAACCCCTATATCAACAGGCAGTTAACTAGTAAATCATGAGCGATAAGAGAAGTTTTTGGAATGAGAAATGGATTGTTATTCCGTTTGAAGGAATCGAAAATCCACCCCGCTACGAAGTTTCAAATTATGGACGCCTGCGTAGCTTTCAGAATAACCCCGAAGGTGATCTTATTAAAGGTTCTGTCATTCAGGGTTACCGTTCACTCAATATCCGGATTCGAGGCGGTAAAGTAATTAATCGCTATATTCATCGGCTCGTAGCTGATTACTTTGTTCCGCGTGCGGATGAAAATCATAAGTTTATTGTTCACCTTGACCACGATAAGCTCAATAACTACTGGGAGAATTTGAAGTGGGTTACCCGTGACGAAATGACGGAACATCACCGTACAAATCCGCAGGAAAAACCACGCCCCAAACGTACCAAAAATTATAAGCTGACAGAAAGCAAGGTATTGATGATCAAGAAAATGCTTAAA
>JASGGE010000166.1:0-7099 GCA_047605205.1 Siphonobacter sp. | reverse complement strand
CGACCCCCTGCGTGACAGGCAGGTATTCTAACCAACTGAACTACCGGACCACTTTCCAATTCTGCCGCTTAATGCGTCGAACTGGGTTGCAAATATAGGCGTTTAAAAAGCCCCTTGGCAAGGGTTTATTAAAAGAAAAATGATTTTTATTAAAATTTTCTCCCATTATTCTTGATAACCAATTAGTTATCAGTATATCTTTCATCCCCCGGATACCATACCCCTAGTTGGTGACGCACTTCTTCTAAGCTTTCCATCAATTCAATACTGAACGAATGTGGCAAAAGTGGGCTTTCGATCAGCCCTTGCCTGATACATTCCTGTACGTGTTCAGCTTCGTAGGAATAGCCCCAACCTTTCCGTTCAGTAGAAATACTTTCCGGCATACCATCACCCGGGTATAGTGTTAATCCTGTTGTTTCATGAAAACGGCTCTGGATGAATAGCTGCCCACTTGTTCCGTAAATGGTACAGGTAGTATCCGTTTGAGCGGCAAATGTTGAGAATAAACTTGCCGTTGCTCCATCGCCATAGTTCAGGGCCATAGTGCAATTCATATCTACTCCTGTTTCCGTCAGCGTTCCTACTGCTCTAATTTCTGATGGAATGCCCAGAAGCAGTTTACTGATAAAAAGTGGATACAAGCCAATATCATACAATGAGCCCCCTGCCAGGTCACGATTAAATAGCCTTGTCGTAGTATCGTATTCAGCTTTAAAACCAAAATCAGCCTGAATATGAACAATCTTGCCAATCTGTCCTGACTGAATGATATCAAGGGTTTGCTGAATAGCGGGATGAAAACGGGTCCAGATGGCTTCCATCAGAAAAAGCCCTTTTTCACGAGCCGCGGCAGTCATTTTCTTTACCTGGCGAGTATTGAAGGCAAATGCCTTTTCGCAGAGAACTGGTTTGCCGGCATTTAAACAAAGCATGGTATGTTCATAATGCTCTGAATGCGGAGAAGCTATGTAGATAACGCCGACATTTGGGTCCTGCACCAGTTCTTCATAGGAGCCATACGCTTTCTCTACCCCAAATTCTTCGGCAAAGGCAATGGCTCGATCCATGCTACGCGATCCGACCGCCGCTAATTTTGCTTCGGGAACATACTGTAAATCTTCAGCAAACTTGCGGGCAATGTGACCAGGTGCGAGTATCCCCCAATTCATACAAGTTTTGGTTTAGTGTTTGGTTTGTTCTATTTCAAGGCTTCCAGCAAACGTTCGACCTGTTCCATTGAAACAGCTGGAAAGTTAGCAATTCTGATCTGAGTATCTTTCGCTTTTCCATACCCACTCCCCACTACCATTCCCTTGCGTTTTACTTTTTCAATGATTTCCTTTGCTGATTTCTGTGTATTGGCTACTGCTACCGTTGGGCTACGATGATCGGGATTTTTCACAAAGGGTTCGTACCCTTCTGTTTTTTCCAGAAAGTCATAAATCCTGCGGGCCTTGGCATCGGTTTCTTTTCGAATGGTATCAATACCAATACGGTTCATATCTTCGGCTACTTTACCCAATAGGTAAATATTCCAGACGTTAGGAGTTTCAGGAGTTTCGAAATTTTTATAATTTTTCCAGAGACTCGGTAAGCTATGGTATGAACCAATAATAGTATCTTTTTCCCGTAATTGCTCGGCCTTTGCCAAGCATTTTTCACTTGCAATCCACACGCCTAGGCCCGCCGGTAACCCAAAGGATTTTTGTACTGAAAAGAACGCTGAATCTACTTCTTCAAAGTCAAGAGCATGATAAGGAGCTGAAGACACCATATCTACACAAAATAATTTGGAGCGGTAACTTCGTTTTAGCTTATTGATGTCGGCACTCCGCATTTGAACACCCGTAGAAGTTTCATTAGCAGTCAGGCAAACCAGTTCTGCATATTCCGAAATTCTCACTTGCCCTGCTGTTTCTTTCGAAGCAATGGCAAAATCTTCAAAGTCGAAGCCTTGTCCCAATGGTTTTTCAAACAAATGCGTGTATTTACGAAGGTCGTTTGCTGTATCGTAAAATTTTTGGGAGAAGGATCCATTTACACAATGAAAGCTTTCAAACTCCACACAGTTCTGTATCATTCGCTCCCAGATTTCCGTAGCTGAGCCCGCAAATAAAATTGCATGGGAAGCAGGAATGTTCAGCAAAGCCCGCAGTTGTTCATCGGCATGTTGATAAATATACCGAAACTGAGCAGATCGGTGCGAAATAGATCCAATCTGATCTTCCAGGGCATTCTGGACATGTTCGCTAACAGTAGGAAATAATTCGGCCGGACCGGGGGTAAAGTAAATTTGCTGGGACATGGCTTTACATATAAAGGTTGACCACTGTCAACCTTTATTCATTAATATAACATCCGAAACTTAATCGTTTCTTCGATTTCTTTTAGTTCCTGCACCATTTCCCTGGAATAGGTCTTGCTGATATCAGTAATTACATACCCGATTTTATCAGACGTCTTCAGGTATTGCCCAACAATGTTAACACCGTAGCGGGCAAAAATTCCGTTGATTTTAAACATCACACCAGGTACGTTCGCGTGGATGTGCAACAAACGATGAGCCCCCTGTAAAGGCGGCAAAGTAACTTCCGGAAAATTCACGCTTCCATAGGTGCTTCCTGTGTTGACATAGCTGAGTAATTTATTCGGCACAAATTCTCCAATACTTGCCTGTGCCTCTTCTGTACTTCCGCCAATATGCGGAGTTAAGATTACATTAGGTAAACCCCTTAGTTCGCTTTCAAAGATTTCGTCGTTGGTTTTTGGCTCAGTTGGGAACACGTCAATTGCGGTTCCCCGGATTTTACCAGACTTGATGGCTTCAGCCAGGGCTTTTACGTCTACTACGTGGCCGCGTGATAAATTCAGGAATACTACACCCTCCTTCATCAGGCTAAACTCACGCTCGCCAATCAGCATTGAATTACTTTTCCGCCCATCTACGTGCAAGGTTACCACGTCCGATTCTGCCAACAATTCGTCCAATGTATGGCATTGCCTAGCATTAGAAAGTGGCAGTTTCTCTACCAGATCATAGAATAACACTTCCATACCTAGTGCTTCAGCTACTACCGATAGCTGGATACCAATATTCCCGTACCCTACCATTCCGAGCTTTTTGCCACGTACTTCGTTGGAATTTTTGGCTGATTTATCCCAGATACCTTGGTGCATTTTCACGGACTTGTCGTAGATACCCCGCATAAGGAGAATCATCTCACCAACGGCCATTTCTACTACTGAACGGGTGTTGGAATAAGGAGCATTGAAAACCGCTACTCCACGTTCTTCGGCAGTGTTTAGATCAATCTGGTTTGTACCGATACAGAACGCCCCTATGGCCATCAGGCGAGGAGCATTTTCCAGCACCTTTCTGGTAACCATTGTTTTGGAACGAATACCCAGGATACTAATGTCTTTGATTTTCTCGATCAGTTCCTCCTCATCCAACGCACCCTTTAAAAGTTCTACCTGAAAGCCTTCCCTTCGGAACATTTCTACTGCACGAGCGTGTACATTCTCAAGTAAAAGCACTTTCAAACGACTCTTCGGATACGACTGGCTACGACTTAACTGATTGATATACAAAAATTCATCCAGAGACGTAACGATATGGTCGGCCTTTTCTACCACTCGCTGACGCTCAATGTTTTCAGTAAAAGCAAAAAATTTATTTGCCAGGCCCGATTCACGTAACTCATAGTCTGTATAGCCATCCCCGATCACATATACATCACCAGGTAAGCTTAACTGCTGAAGCAAACGAACTTTTCCGCCGTTTTTTGATAATACATTTGCTTCATCGTAGCCAATAATATTGCCAGCTTCATTAAAGCGGAAAGTATTCGCAAAGACGTGATCTTCACGTACCCCCATTTCCGTAACAATCGGGAGGATAAATTCACGAAAACCACTCGATACAATATAAATCTGATCGCGGTATTCGGTGATGAATTCTTTATTACGAGTGAACGAATCGGAAACCTTCCCCCGCAAAAATTCCACGAGCATGTCCACGTGTTCCCGATTGGCACTTAGCAATTCGATACGATGCTGTAAGGCTTGCTCAAAAGACAACTCACCGGCCATACCCCGGTCTGTGAGATCCTTAATTTTTGCCACGACGGTATCGCGGTCTTTTTGGCCAGCCAGACTGATGGCGGCGAGTTCGTCGAGTCCTTCAACCTTCGTAAACGTTGAATCGAAGTCAATTACGAAGTAGGTCTGTTCTAGGGTTTTTGTCAACATCGACTTGATCTATAAAACTAAATTTCAACCAATTTGAAATAATTCACAAGGATGAATCTTAAACTGCAAACTACGTGGATCAGGAGTACCTCCCTTCCGTTGCATAAATATTCGTCCGATATAAAGGCTTCCTTTTTGGGAAAGACGAATTTCTCCAGAGCCAAAAAAATTCATTACTGTATTAATATCTTTAATGATCCAAGTGGTTGTATTTTCTTTATCATTATAACGAGTTACTAATAACCAGTCTGCAGCTAGGCCCCCTCTGCCTTTAAGTAAATCCGAAACGACTAAGATTCTATTTCGCTCAAAAAAACGGATAACCTTATGACGTATATCGTCTGGTAATTCATCTAAGTACATACGGCGAGAATCTCTTACTTCTATCCCAACAGCCGGTTCTGTTTCGCCAGTGAAAAGCTTTAATGCGTTGGCGATTTCATTATCGAAGTTCCACATCTGTTGATATGTACTAACAGGACGTTTATCAATTTGATTGAAATCGGCTTGCTGTTTTGCTTTCTTTACAGAGATGTTTTCAACTTGCCAGACTGCTCCAATTTTTATCAACAACTTTATTTGAATATCTGCTTTTTTAAAACGGCTCACAATTGAATGATCATGATGATTTTTTAAAAACATATCATGACTAGCCTTGAGTCGAGTGGGTATTTGTACCGCATTTAATTCCTCGATTTCGCTTAACTCGTAGCCCATAGCCGTTAGCCAGAGTTGAGCATCCAAATCTGTTTTCCAACTTATAAACTTATCTCTAATTGCTTTTTCGTTTGCAAAACCGCCTTTAGCCGTTCTAGAACCAATTTCGGGAGTCATACATTAATCCCCTGCTCAATAATTTCACGTATAATGTGCTGTACAACGTCCACGACAACAGCATTTCCAAATTGTTTATAAGCCTGTGCGGATGATTCATGAATTTGAAAATCATCAGGAAACCCCATTAACCTGGCACATTCTCGCGGGGCCAGTTTTCTTACTTTTCCATCAATCAAATATAGCCCTGTTTTTGCTCCGATTCCCCCACCATGAGCCGACAAAGTAATTGCTGCACCTGACTCATGATAAATCCGTTCACCTTGTCTGCCCAGATTTACATGGCCAATTCGTATGGGTTCAGCAATTACAGTCTCACCAAATAAGTCATGCTGTTCCTCATAATTTTTCAGGAAATAATCATCCCGATCTAATACAAAGGCTTTACTTTCTTCTTCAGGCAAAGCCACACATTTTAAATTAGTAACCTCAAAGGTTGCTTTCGGAAATGTAAAGGTCTTAACACCTAACTCTTGTTTAAAAGCTATGATAAATAAACGCTGACGCCGTTGTGGTATACCAAAGTGAGCGGCATTTAAAACCTGATGAAATACCGTATAACCCAAATTCTGTAAGATCCGGCTCATCGACAGTAACGTTTTACCGTCATCATGTTTTTCTAAATGTGAGACATTTTCAAGAAAAACCAGCCAGGGCTTATGATAAGCCGTTATTCTGGCAATGTCAAAAAACAAAGTCCCACGAGCGTCTTCAAACCCACGTTGTTTGCCTGATATACTAAAAGGCTGGCAAGGAAATCCTCCGCATAGTATATCATGGGCAGGAATTTGATCTTCCGCAATTTTAGTTATGTCTCCACCTGGAATTATACCAAAATTCTTCTGATAAATCAGTTGTGCCTGCCTATCTATTTCAGAAGCAAATACGGCCTTTGCTCCATAAGAATTTAAAGCCAAATGGAAGCCCCCAATTCCAGCAAATAAATCAATAAACCGCTGACTTTTTAACGCTTGTTGGTATATACCGGGTACTTGAATCATAAGCTAGTTTTTTCCTTTTAAAAATGTCAATGCTCGCTGTTCCGACCACAGTACGCCTTGATACCCTGCCTGATAAAAGCCGCAATGCCCACCTTGCCGGGGAGCCTGAAACCAAACCTGTTTTAATTTTTTCATGAGATCAAACGGGTAACACTTTTTTGACAAAAAGGGGTCATTCTGAGCGTTAACAATAAGTGTTGGAATACGAATCTGCTCGACGAAGTACAACGAGGAATTTTGCTCGTAGTAGTCCTCGGCATCCCGATACCCGTGTAGTTGTGAAGTGTAAAGGTTATCGAAGTCGCGAATGGTACGTATTTCTTCAATACGACTGGCATCAATCAATTCAGGCATTAAAGCCGCTTTCTGGCGAATTTTATCTTTCAGTGATCGATTAAAACGATCGGTATAGACCCAAGCTTGCCAGCGTTCCATGTACGTACTGCCACTAGACAGGTGCAAAGGTACAGAGAAGACTATGGCTTTTTGGATTTGTGAATGTACCTTTTCACCTAATTCACCCAAATATTTGAGAGTCAGGTTTGCACCCAGACTAAAACCCGCCAAATAAAGCTCCTGGTATCCTTTAGAAAGTGCCTGCTTAACCACTATGTCCAGATCGTCGGTTGCCCCGCTGTGATAAAACCGACGCTGACGATTCATTTCGCCGGAACAGCTTCTGAAATTCCAGGCCAGGCAATCAAACCCATTATTGTTCAGATACTTGATCATTCCCAGGATATACTGACTGGAAGAGTTTCCCTCCAGACCGTGACTAAGGATGACCAGCGGCGAGTGGGAAACAGTAAACCGAGTAGTGTTTTCCTCCTGCTGTAAGCTCCAGTCTAAATCCAGGAAATCGTCGTCTTGCGTTGTAATACGTTCACGCTGATAAACTACGCCCGTCACTTTTCGGAATAAAGCGGGGAAAATGCTTTGGGCATGTCCATCGGGTAGCCAAAACGGGGGACGGTAATCAGAATGCTCGATCAATGGCATGGGAACGCCAA